>NZ_CP076459.1:353486-706973 GCF_018866205.1 Candidatus Minimicrobia vallesae | reverse complement strand
GAAAATTACTCCCTCAAATTCTGTTAACTATCTTTACTATAGCAAATATGGGGAGTTTTCCACAAGTATGAACGGAGTAGAAATGTTACTATTCAAAACAGGGGTGGAGTTTTCCACAATTAAAATTCTCATCTGTTAAAACTGTGGAAAAATATACGTCGATAGTGGAAAAGTCATTGGTCGACTTGCAAAAAGTACTGAAAGAATATATACTATTTGTTGATATGCCAAAGCGAACATTTCAACCACACACCCGACACCGTGCAAAGACGCATGGTTTTAGGGCACGAGTTTCTACCAAGGCTGGTAGGCTGGTTTTGAAGCGCCGCCGCCTAAAGGGTCGCGCTAAAATTGCTATTTAATTTATCTCATAAAAATTATCCCGTCGATGAAGGCGGGATTTTTTGATATAATTGTAAAATATGTTACAACAATGTAATCGGTTTCATGGTCATGGCAGTCTTAAGTTTGTCTATAAAAATGGACAAGCGGTTCGTTCGTCTATAGCCACGATAAAATATGTGAAAAATCCGTATCGAAATCACAGCAGGTTTGCGGTTGTTGTTAGTAAAAAAGTTCTAAAATCAGCGGTGCGTCGGAATCGTATACGTCGACGTGTTTATGAAATTATTCGCTTGGAACTGCCTAATATGAAAAATGACCAAGATGTGGCTGTTATTATATTTTCGGCGGAAGTTTTATCGATGCCACATAAAGATTTAAAACAGACGAATAAAGAATCTTTTCTCTCAAGCTCAACTGTATAAATAGGCGCTTTTTTGCTATAATTAAGACATGAGTTTTTTTGATGAGTTTATTGTTCGACCGATTTTAAATTTGCTAATGGCTATTTATAGTCTGATTCCGGATTTTGGTGTTAGCGTCATTATCTTTACGATTATTGTAAGACTTTTACTTTGGCCGCTAATTAAGAAGCAGCTTCATCAAGCAAAGGCGATGCGTAAAATGCAGCCAGAGCTAGTGAAGATTAAAAAACAGTACGCAAAAAATCCACAAATGCGTAACCTAGCGATGGTGGAGCTTTATAAAAAACACAACGTCAGTGCCTTTGGCTCAATTGGCGTTATGATTATTCAGTTGCCAATTTTGATTGCGATGTATCGAGTGGTGCAGATTTTCGTTTCTAGCCGCGCTGACTTAGGAAAATATGTTTATGATTTTATGAAAAATCTGCCGGTTGCTAATAATCTAGTAAATAATCCAGATCAATTTAATCAGAATTTCCTGGGAATTATAGATTTGACGCAACACGCGATATCAAAGAATGGTATTGTTGCTGGCTTGGTTATTTTGGCGGCAGTTGCGGCATATTTGCAATATTTAACTTCAAAACAATTGTCGCCCCAATCTGACAGCAATCGTAAGTTGCGTGACATCTTAGCTGAGGCTGGCGATGGAAAAGAGGCAGATCAGGCAGAAGTAAATGCTATTATGACGCGAAAAATGATGAAATTTATGCCAGTAATGATGTTCTTTGTGATCGTATATTTGCCGGCGGCTTTGGCGCTTTATTTGACGACAGCTAGCGCCGTGGGATATCTCCAGAATTATATTATCTTCAAGCAAGACTCTAAAGAAATGCAAGAAATTGCAGATAAAAAATCATCTCAAAAATCTAAAGCATCGACAAAAATCGACAAACGTGTTAAAAAGGCTACAGAGGCCAGGGTAACTCGGATCAAGGCTAAGGATTAAGGAGGATTTATGGACCAAATTGAAACGGTTGAATTTGTAAAAAAATATTTAGAGGATTTGCTAACGTTCTTTGACTTGAATCTGGAAGTTTCGGTAAAAATCGAAGATGGAATTGTTGTAGCTTCAATTCCACATAGCGAGCGAAGTAGTATTTTAATTGGTAGAAATGCGGAAACATTGCGTAGTATTCAGAATCTTTTGTCGACAGCGCTTCATCATAAAGCAGCGTCAACTGTTCGGGTTAATTTGGATATTGCGGACTATAAAAAGGCAGCACGCTGGAAAAAATTGCCGAAAAGGGCGCGCGGCTGGATTGGAGGAAGTCTGGATTAACTGGCGAGTCAAAGGTGGTGGATTTGAGTGCTGCTGATCGCTGGACGGTGCATCACTTTGGCTGGTGAATATAGCGATATTGATACGCATTCTGAAGGTGAAGGTCGCGAACGACGTCTGATTATTAGTCAGAAGAGTTCTTAGTGTCTTTAAAGACTATTCTGTGCGTATAGCGTGTAATTCCAAACGAGGGGCTGACTACTGTGGCGGCTAGTTTGCTAATTAATAGGGCAAGTGATTTATTTAATCCGAAGTTTATGAATATCGGTGTGATAATGGCGATAATAATTGTTTGAATTACCCATAAGCCAAAGAGTGTAACTGCGGCGAATAAAAGAAATTGTTTTTTCAAGTTTTGGGATGTTGACTTGAAAGTATATTTTTTATTTGCAAAAAATGAGAACAAAAAGGCAACGAATGTTGATATAAAATTAGCAAACTCTTTTGGGATATTTAAGAAGATTGTTAGGCCTAAAAAGTATGCCAAAATCTAGTACTGTATTAGTACTGCCAACGATAAGAAATCTTAATTTATCGGCGTGTTTTTTTAATATTTCCTGCATGATACTCCTCTATTAAATATAATGGTCTGTTTTTTGTTTCAATAAATATCCGTCCTACGTATTCGCCAATTATACCCAGAGATAATAACTGAACTCCGCCGAGGAATCAGGATGACTGCCATTAAGGAAGAATAGCCAGCTCCGGTGGAAACTCCGAACAAAGGGCGAACTAAAAGATAAATAATCCAGACTGAAAGCAATAAACGAAATGATGAATCCAAAAATAGTTGCCATTCGTAGCGGTGCGGTAGTAAAGCTGGTAATTCCGTCGATTGCCAAGTTGAGTAGTTTTCGGTAATTCCACTTGGTTTGACCAGCTAATCTTTGGGATCGCGATTGTAAAATATCTCTTTTTTCTTATATCCAATCCAGCTGAAAATTGCTTTTGTATTGCGCTGAGATTCGCGGAATTTTTGCAAAGCCTCAATGCATCGGTGATCCAGTGTTTGAAAATCTCCAGTGTCGGATTTGAATGGGGATGTTGGTTGATTTTTGCAATATCTCCTGTAATACCATTGGCTGGTTTTTTTCTTCAGCCAGGTTTCGCCTTGTCGATTGTTGCGGCGAGCATAGACGTCATCGTAATCATTTTCCCAATACGAAATCATTTCCTGGATGAGCTCTGGCGGGTCTTGTAAATCTGCATCGATAATCACCAGAGCGTCACTTTTTACGTGGTCAATTCCAGCTATCATGGCAATTTCCTTACCGAAGTTCCGCGATAGATTTATATAGCTAATTCGAGAATCTTTTTTCGATTGCTCGGCTATGATTGAAAAGGATTTATCGATGCTGCCGTCGGTTTATGATGATCTTTTTGACATTTATGCTTGGGTGTGTTTTTTGTAATATATTGTTCAAAGCTGTTTCTTTAATATTTGCGGCTTGACGTTTTCTTCATTGTGTACTGGGTTGATGATTGAGTGCACCCTTGTTTATGGTTAAAATCAAACACAATCATAAGTTTATTTCTCAGTAAAAAACTTACGAAATTTCAGCAGTCCAGTTTGATTGGGTAGTGGTCCGTCGTGGATGATGCTGCGGATGTAGTTGACGGAGACTTTGCGGTTTTTTTGGATATTTTGGGCGTTTTTTGTAGGCTGCGGGTTTGTGAATTATTGATGCTAGTGTGCCTTTGAATGCTGGCCAGCCGTTGCCGTGGCGGATTGCGCTGGCGAAAATTAGCCAATATGTTAGTAAAAATCGTATGCCTATATACCAGAATAGTTTTTCTGGGGATGTTTTTAATGAAGACTAACGGTAGGTTTTTGAAAGTATTATAGACTGCTAATCCGGGTACTTTTTTGCTGCTGGCGCCGACTTTATGATAGGCGATAGCCTTGGGCGTGAATCGAACTTTCCAGCCGGCTAATTGTGCTCGGAAGCTTAGGTCGACATCTTCGTAATACATGAAGAAGTCTTCGTCGAACATATCTATATCGTCAAAGATTTTTGCGCGATAAATCGCTCCGCCGCCAGTCGCACCAAATATTTCTCCAGGTTTAGTTGGGTGCGTTTTTTATGGGCTCATCGCGGTTTCTTGGTCCGGGCAGTCCCCATGTTGTGTAGAAATCTCCAGTTGTGTCAAGCGTTTTACTATTGCGTCTTTGTAGGATTCCGGTTGCAATTCCGCATTTTGGGTGTTTTGATAGTTGGTCGATGAGTGCTTTGCACCAGTTTTTGTCGGCTATGGCATCCGGGTTAAGTACTCCAATGTATTCAAAAGTTGTTTTTTCGTGTGTGGATTAGTCCTGTATTAATTCCTCCCGCGAATCCTAGATTGTCTGAGTTTTTGAGCAAAATAATCTTTTCTTTTTTATGTGATGATATATATTCTTCAAATACGGTAACAGAATTGTCGCTACTATTATTATCTACTATAACAATAGTAGGTTTTAAGGTTTGTTTTATTAATGAATCAACACACTCTATGGCGTCGTCGGATCCGTTCCAATTAAGAACTATAATTGCAAGTCTATTCATAATACATTAACTATTATATACTAGTATAGTGATGTGGAAGTCTTTAAATCTCTTAGATCGTCGAAATATTATACTATTGAGAGAACTTATTGTAACTGATTTTAAACTTAGATATCAGGGTTCGGTTTTAGGTTACGTATGGAGCGTATTAAAACCGTTATTCTTGTTTGCTATTTTATATGTAGTTTTTGTTCACATACTACGCTTAGATAGAGGAATACCGCATTTTCCTGTGACTATGTTATTAGGTATTGTTTTATGGTCGTTTTTTACAGAGGCAACAAGCAATGGGCTGGGGTCTATAGTAAATAGAGGAGATTTAATCAGAAAATTAAATTTTCCAAAATATATAATTGTAATTTCAGGAACGGTTTCGTCATTGATTAATTTATTTATTAATCTTGGTGTAGTTTTAATATTTATTCTACTGAATGGCGTAAGTCTTTCTTGGACTGCATTATTAATAGTGCCGCTTATTATTGAATTATACATATTTTCATTAGGTATAGCTTTATTGCTGTCTGTATTTAATGTAAAGTATCGTGATACTAGTTATATATGGGAAATATTTTTACAGGCAGCTTTTTATGCAGCCCCAATTATTTATCCAATACAGATGGCCTTGGAGCGTAGTCGTGTAGCTGCAGAATTGTTATTTATGAACCCAGTTACACAGATAATCCAAGACGCAAGGTATGCTTTGATAAATCAAGATGGGTCAATTATTAGATCTACCGATTTAATACATGACTGGCGTATTATTTTTCCATGGATAGTAATTATTGTTACGGTAATACTGGGAGTTTATTGTTTTTCTAAGAGATCACGATATTTTGCGGAGGATATTTAATAATGGCAAAAAATAATGCGGTTGAAATTGTTAACGTAACCAAGACATTTAAAATTCCAATTGAAGCAGTAACAATGCTAAAACAGAAAGTAGTAGGATTTTTACTGAGAAAAAAAGGATATAGAGATTTTACACCGTTAAAAGAAATATCTTTTAACATAAAGGAAGGTGATTTCTTTGGAATAGTTGGGAAAAATGGATCTGGTAAAAGTACCTTATTGAAATTAATAGCGGGTATTTATACACCCAATGAAGGCAGTCATTTGCACTAAGGGAAAGCTTGTTCCGTTTATAGAACTTGGTGTTGGTTTTAATCCTGAGTTGTCTGGTCGGGATAACGTGTTTCTTAATGGTGCTTTGTTGGGGTTTAGTCGTGAAGAAGTTGACTCTATGTATGGTGCGATTGTTGAGTTTGCTGAGTTGGGTGATTTTATGGAGGAGCGGTTTAAGAATTATTCGAGCGGTATGCAGGTCCGTTTAGCTTTTTCGATTGCTATTCGCGCTCATGGTGATATTTTGTTGCTTGATGAAGTTTTTGCGGTTGGCGATGAGGCTTTTCAGAAGAAGTGTTATTCGTATTTTGATAAGTTTAAGCGTGAAAAAACGTACTGTAATTTTTGTGACTCATGATATGGGGGCTGTGGAGCGTTTTTGTACTAAGGCTGTATTTCTTGAGGATGGTCACGTTAAGATGCTTGGTAAACCTTATCGTGGTTGCTGCTGCGTATAGTCTTAGTAATGAGTTAGAGTTATGCTAAGACCCATAAATTTGACCGGACGTCTGCACCTTTTGATGTAAGCATATATAATAGCAAAGGTATCGAAAGTAGTTCTTTTGAGTATAACGAATCTATTACTATAAAGTTATCCTGGAAACAAAAGGGGGTTAAGAACGTTGGAGTTGCTATATTCAGAGAAAATGGAGAATATGTATTTGGTCCTAATACATATCAAGATAAATATAGTATTAAGCATGAGAATAGAGCGGAATATACAGTCAAACTAAATCTTAACGAGGGTGACTATTTTATAAAAGTTGGATTAACTGGAGCAAGAGACATAGATACGATAGCCTTTATAGAAGAAGGTCCTCATTTTTCAGTTCAGCGAGATTACGATGGTGGTCGTTGGGGTGGTGTAACCAAGCTAGATCATAAATGGAAGTAAATATGCTACAGAATCTTAAAAATAAGATAAAAGAGGCAAAAGGTCTATTTATACGTTCTTATTGACATTACTGTATCCGTATAGGAAATATCTTGATTCTCGGGGCAGAGAAAAATATACGAGGCATGGAATTGTAAAAATGAAAATATTGTTAATAATGAGAAAATGCGAAATAACCCGCTCATATCTATTGTTGTTCCTGCTTATAATACTCCAGCTAGAATATTTAAGGGATATGGTTCAGTCGGTTGAGTCTCAATCATATGCTAATTGGGAGCTGATTATTGTTGATGATGCGTCTCCTGATACGTGCTGTGAGGGATGAAATCAGTTCTATATCGAAGGCTAATGTAAAAATAAAGCGTTTTTTTCTTAAGGCCAATCGGCATATTGCTGGGGCGACAAATTATGGTATTGATAAAGCTAGGGGTGAATATGTGGGGCTATTTGATCATGATGATGTGTTGCATCCAGATGCTTTGTTTTTTTCGAATTGTGGAGAAGATAAATGATTTGTCAGGTGTAAAATTTTTATATACTGATGAGATTAAGCTTGATGAACGCGGACGACAGTATCAACCATTTTTTAAGCCTGATTGGAATGGTGATTTTTTGCGTTCGGTCAATTATATTACGCACTTTGCTGTTATGCAGCGAGAGCTTTTTTGTTGGAGTTGGAAGTGTGAGGATGGTAATTATAATGGAGCTCAGGATTGGGAGTTTTTTTTGCGCATAACGAGGATTTTGCAGCCGCAGTCATATTGTGCATGTTTCGCAAATATTTTATTATTGGCGTGTTCATAAAAATTCTACTGCACTGGGGTTGGATGCTAAGCCTTATGTTGTTGATGCTCAGGAGAGGGCTTTAGATGATGATGTTAGGTTGCGTCAGGTGCAAGCTAGAGGTTGTTCGCGATTCAATGTATGGTGCTCAGTGGTGTTTACAGTATTTTACGCATCGCAAAAGGCATTAAGTCTAAGTAATGTATTATTTGATCGAGGCAAGCCACTGTTGGGGATGTCATTCGTGATGAAACTGCTGATATAGTAGTATTTTCGGAGAGACTATGAATTAATTGTATTGATTTTTATAGTTATCATTGGGCGATGTTTTGCGGCTTGATATTGGTGCTGTTGTTCCGTCTGTAGCTGGATGAAGATTCGAGTCATAGATAACCTTATGTCTATTTTAGATAAGAGGATAGTAGAATGTATACATATGTTAAGTCGGCGATCGTTTACTAGGCATATTTATTTAACCTCTAGATATAATCTTGGTGGTGCGATAGCTCTTCTCGTTCTATTTGTTGAGCGGAATAAGCTTGGTTTCGATTGATGGGATTAACAAGAATGGCTAGTGGGTTTCTAACTGTGGCTCTTTGTGATAAAGAGTTTAAGAACGTTATATAATCCGTATATGATGGTTAAGGAGAAAAAGATGATTCGAAGAATTAATAATCTTATAAAGAAGAGTACTCTTATAATTAAAGACGATGGAGCTTTGCGTTTTGCTAAACGTGCAGCAAAATATGCGTATTATAAGAAGTTTCCTGATAGAAAAAATAAAGAATACAAAGATATATTATTTATTAATGGTTGTACGCTACCCCATCCAGAAAGATATCGTGTCGCTCATCAAATTGAGCAGTTAATATCTCAAGGATTAACAGCTGATAGTGTTTTTTACGACAGGTTATCATTAGATCAATTAAAATATTATCGTGGATTTGTATTTTTTAGGTGTCCAATAACTGATACGGTACGTGATTTTATTAAACAAGCTAATTATTTTAATAAAACATGCTTTTTTGATATAGATGATTTGGTAATTGACCAAAAATATACCGACTCAATTGAGTATGTTCAAAAAATGAGCGATGAAGATAAACGTCTATATAATGACGGTGTCAATAGGATGCGTGAGACTCTAACTTTATGTAGTCATGCGATCACAACAACAACTCAACTACAAGAAGAGCTACAAAAATATATTAAGGGTCAAGTGTTAATAAATCGTAACGTGGCCTCTGATGAAATGATTAGTAGATCTAATGCAGCTATTAAGGCGGTAAATAAAGATGAAGACAAGGTTATTATTGGGTATTTTAGTGGCAGTATTACTCATAATGAAGATTTCGATCTTGTAATACCGAGTCTCATAAAAATATTTGATAAATATCCACACGTATACCTCAAGATAGCTGGTATTCTTGATATACCTGATATACTTGAGCCATATAAGGATAGAATTATTACATCAGGATTTGTTGATTGGCGTGAACTACCAATGGTTATGGCTGAATGTAGTATAGCTTTAGCTCCTCTTGTTGATACGATATTTAATCGAGCTAAGTCAGAGAATAAATGGATTGAGGCTGCGCTTGTAAAAGTTCCTATTATAGCTAGCGAAGTTGGTGCTTTTTCAGAAAAAGTTGAAAATTGTTCTACGGGAATATTGGTAAAAAATACTGACAAAGAATGGTTTAAGGCTATGGATTTGCTTGTGTCAGACTCGGCTTTGCGCGGTAAACTTGCAGATAAAGCTCACGAGGAGATAATTCATAACTATTCGACGGTGTACACTGGCTATAACCTAGCTTCGTTTATTAGGAAGCATTTGGCGCGAAATATCGGTTTCATTCTGCCGTCGACCGATATTTCAGGGGGAGTAATTGTCGCCTTAAAGCATGCTGATGTACTAAGAAGACATGGCTGGGACGTGACGCTAATTGACGCAGTCAGTAAACACGCTCTAAAAATCGCTAAGAAAACCTATAGTTATAGATATGAGTTGCCTGGATTTAATGTCGTTGCTATGCACAAAACTAAAATGAAAGCATTTTTTGACACGCAGGTTGCAACGTTGTGGTCAACTGTCGAGTTAGTTAAGAAGCAGCCTAATGTTCGTAATCGGCTTTATTTTGTGCAAAACTTTGAAACGGATTTTTATATACCAGGCACTGGCGAGCCGCGCTTTTTAGCGAACGCTTCTTACTGCGATCAATCTGGTATACGGTATATTACGATGTCACTATGGTGTCAGAAGTGGTTGAAAGATGTCTTTCATAAAGAATCCGAGTATGTCTCAAATGGAATTGATCTTGAATTGTACCCATATCGCGAACGGGATTTTACGGGCAAAATAAAGCTACTTATTGAAGGCGACAGCAAAAGTGAGTATAAAAATACTGACGAAGCTTTTCGTATCGTTGAGAGGCTTGACCCTGATAAATTTGAGATTTTGTATTTATCATATCGCAAGGAACCAAAAGATTGGTACCGAGTCGATAGATTTTATAATCGTATTGCTCCAGAAAAAGTTGGAGAAGTGTACGCAAGCTGCGATATTTTGATTAAAACTAGTATCGTTGAGAGCTTTTCATATCCGCCGCTTGAAATGATGGCGACTGGCGGCGTATCTGTTGTAGTACCAAATGGTGGCAATGTTGAATATCTAAAAGATGATTACAACTGTCTATTTTATCGCCAAGGCGATATCGATGCGGGCGTTGCAGCTGTCGAAAAGTTACTAAACGATAAAAAACTGCGCGATAAAATCATTAAAAATGGTCAAAAAACTGCTCAAGCTTATCAGTGGAGTAAGCTTGAGCAGCGGATTGTTGATATATACAAATAGAGATTCTATTTTTCAACAAGCTTTATCCTAACAGCTTCAATGTGTGATCCTGGTTTATCGCCGGCAACCTCACCGTTCTTTTTCCACTCTTGCCAACCAATCCATGATAGGTGAGTTTGGTAGTAAATATCATATTTCTTGGCGTCGGTTTCACTGAGGGATAGTTTTATGCCATTGAGCGCTTTTGTTTGGCCGGTAGTGCCGCAGATTTGTTGTTCAGTCACAGGTATATCTGCCGACCAAGGGTCGTTAGCCGATTTTGACGAGCAGCGGATGGTGATGGTCGATCCGTCGCGTTGTGATATAGCTTTGGCAATGCGTAGTGCTTCAACGGCGAACGATCGCCCCGTTGTACCAGACATGACACCCTGGGATACATTTGGTATCCAGCCAACATAGCTGACGTGGGTTGAATAGCTGAGATCATACAAATCTGGGACAGGCGTATTGGCTGGGTTGTAGAATGCGCCGCTAGGTAGGGCGATTGAATTTTTTGGCACTATACGAATCTGGATGGCCTCAAGCTGTCTGGTTGCGCCAGTTGATCCGGCTGGCTCGCCATTTTTTGCCCAACCCATCCAGCCGACATACTGCGAATAAGCACGATACCAGATATCGTATGATTTTGCAAGGTCGCTAGTGAGCATAAAACGAATTGCTTCGACTGATTTGAACTGACCAGTAGTGCCTGATATTTCGTTTGCATTTTTCCAGTCTTGCCAGCCAACCCATGAGACGTGAGACGAATAGCGAAGGTCGCCAGAAATGCCAGTTTTATTAATAAGGGAGGCTTTGACGGCTTCAATCCGACGGCTTTGGCCGGTAGTGCCGCTAATCATTTCATCAGTGACTGCTGGTTGCCAGCCAACCATGCCAACGTGCGAGCTAATTGAGACTGCTAACGGCGAAGAATCTCCCTTTGTGCTAATATTCTTGAAAGCTTGGCCTGAATCTTCTGGGGCGCTAGATCCTTTGTGAACAAGCCGGATTTCTAAGGCCTCTATGTTATTTCCAGGTCCGCCCGTTATGCCGGCTGGCTCGCCATTTTTTGCCCAGCCCATCCAGCCGACATAGCTGACATGCGTGCGGTAGTATAAGTCATATTTTGCAGCAAGCGATCCAGTTGGCTGGATTTTGACTGCTTGAATAGGCCGGTTGAGATCGGTTGTGCCAGACTGCATACCTCCATAGACAGTTGGCTGCCAACCGCGTTCCTCGCTATACGACGAATAGGTAACTTCACCGTCGATACTGAAGGCTTGCATGGATTTGCTCTGGCCGGTAAAGCCAGTAATGCCGCGATTGTGTACTAGTCCAGTCCAGCCATAGTAGCTAATATGCGATTTGAAACTAATGATTGGACGGCTGTACTGGGTCGATCCAAACCAGTCGTTCCAAACGCGCCAAAAGTTACGATTGCCATAAGCGCTGCAATGGTCGCCTAGTCCGTACATATTATTAAGAGCGGCCTGATTTGGTTGATACGGGGTGTAAGTATATAGTGCAGCTGTTGCTTTGCTGGATATATAAACATCTCCAGCGCCACAGCCACTCTGTACTACATTCCATAGGATTGAGTTAGTTGCAAATGGTTTTTTATATTTCCACCAAGGTTTTTCCATGTTATCAAGATACTGACGCATTAGCTGAGCACCAGATTCTACCTGCATGGAAAAACCAGCATAGTTGCGGTCGCAGTTAGCGCTACCTCCAGGGCCGCTATCTGGGCAATGCGAGCCCATGGCGTAAGTATATTGACTCTGCAACGGCCAATTATCTGTGGTGAGTGGGCCGGCCGATTCAGTAGCGATTTTAACTAAAATTACTTTTGGACTTAGATTATTGCGTTTTGCTGCATCATAAATTATCTGTGCAGCACTGACAGCACCTTGTGGAATTGAGCCACTAAAGTTGTTAGCTGGTATATAATCGCCAGGTGAATATTTGGGGACTTCGTAATAATCTTTTAAGCAAATATATGGTGGTCCTGCCCAACCTCTGGATGCTGCATATTGAGCACGCGTAATATCGCCCCTTCCTCTTTCTGTAGCACGTCCTGTTCCGTATGTATCACAACTTGGATTTATGCTATTAAGAAATGCTTGAATGTCAGCAACTGTCATGTCGTCGGAGTTTGTGAATATGAAATCGTCGACTATATTGCCCGCTTTCCAATCGCTAGAAGTGATGGCGCCTGACTGATTGGCAAAAAAAACTAGGCCTAATACACCAATAGCAGTGGCTATTGTTGAGATAAAAATTTTAAATTTTGCCATCATATATCCTTTATCATCTTTTTATTTATAGACTTGCCATTGATGGGTGTTACGGAAAGAGAGATGTCCCAGCTGCCATTGCCAACAGATGAGACAGGAACTGAAAATCCAGCGCAGGTTGAGTATTCTGGTTGATATATAATTTCTGCCTCTTGAGAATATTTCTTTCCATTTACGGTTATTATTAGTAGACATTTACCTTGTGAATATCCCTGTTCTTTTAGTTTTGCAATAATCGTAACATTGCTACCATCTTTATTTGCAGATAATTCTATCGAAGAATTATTTACTGGAACGGGTGCTGGTTTACTTTTTTCAACAGACTTTTTCTTGTCGTCTTTACTATTATCCAAAAAAGAGTCCTTGGTATCCTGATTAGTTTTTTCTTCAGATTTTTTCTCTTGTTGAGTTGGTTCTTTGGAAATATTTAATATGGTGTCTTTTGATAAAATTGATATAACACCAAGCTTATCAAGTGCAAAAACAGATAAGCAGGCTATGACGACAAATACCGCAGAAGTAAATAATATATCTTTTGTTATATTAGAACTATCAATATAATACTTATCAAATAATTCTTCTTTTATTTTTAAACTTTTAAATTGGAGTTTAGAAAACCACTTTTTATTTATAAGTCCATAAGACACATTAATTGATGATTCTATAAGTTTATTTGTTATTTTCATTGGACATACTAAAGCACTTTCAATTATTGCATATTCACATATATTGTCTCTTTTTGACAATATATCTAATAAAATTTGTGCTCCTAGTGAAAGTCCTCCTATAAGTTTAACATTTCCGTTATAATTATTATCAATATATTCAATTATTTCATTTGCATTACTTTCAATAGAAGTAAAATCTCTATCACTTCCTGAATGAGCATCTGATATTGGTCATATTAACATTCTAATTGCTTTTTAATATTTCTGACACTTCTTCATAATTTCACCATGATCATGCTCTACCATGTAATAACATCCTGGTCTTTTTTATTGTAGTGAAGGAGAGAAAGGAAGAGGAGGGAAAACAGAGGAATAAGTATAAACAGTGGTAAGTGGTATTTGAACGATGAAAAGTCACCGACACTACCGCGTAGTACGACATCTGTATATCCAATAGTTGGGCTGATGTATGTATTAAACAATATAGCAATAAACTTAAGAGGATTACTATGTAGAGGGTTGTGCGCTGCTCCGGTGGTGAGCAGAGGTTGACCATATATTTTTTGCCAAATTAGTATACTGATAATCGCAGCGATACCAGTTACTACTAATATAGTCCACTTCTGAATATTAAATGGTAGACGTTCGTTTTTGTTGGGCGAGAATAGACGCTTTGGTAAAAACAGAAGAGGAAATAACAGTAAGGCATTTACAGATTTGGTTAGGGTAAGGAATACCCCTGTACAGATAAGAGCGATTGTTTGTTTATGCGATAACTTATCCTTTTGGGTGAATAGGTTCAGGATAAAAGCAGTAATTGTAAAGACTGCCACATTTGTCATGCAGTCGCTAGATAGCGACGACGCCATATGAACCATTAGTGGAATAAGTCCAATTGCTGTAAAAGCCCATTTGCCGATACGCACCCACTTGATAATGAGATAGACGGCAATTGAATAGAAAAGTACGTTAGCAAGACGCCCGAATAAGATAGTTAAGCCTGTAGATCCATTAAATAAACTTGCTATACCGATGCCGATAGCTTGAGGTAAGTGCATAATTGGCGGATAACCAGATGCGCTACTGCATTTATCAATATTAAGAGAGCTACGATCTATAGGTTTTGAGTAGTCTGATGAAAAATTCCCTTCATAAACTGAACCAGCTCTTTTTGCTACATCTTTAGGAAGCGTACATCGTGATCCAGACTCTACGCGACCTTGAGATATTCCATAGGCGCGTAGATAATGCATATTTTCATCGCTGACTGACAATTGTGGAACTAATATTGCAGACAATACCCCAAAAAATAAAGACAACGATATAAAAACATTCTCAGGCTTTTTAATAAATGATAAGAAATAGGACCAATATTTTTTCATAACTGTTTTTATTCTAGCACATTGTCACTGGATATTATTTAAAACTCCACACTGTCTCAAAAATATAGAACCTAAGTATTAAGGCTAGTCCAAAGAACATAATTAGGTTAAATACTTTTTCATTCTTAGTTTTTACATTAATATACTTCTGTAGCCACAATCCTACCGGTACTAACATAACTGCTGTTGCTGTGAAATATCTACCTTGAACACCGTCCGCATAATAAGCACCTTCACCAAATCTAAATGGAAGCAATGCCCACGCTGTATACATAGCATATGACACCGCACAAACAAACATTCCAATTGTCGCCAAATTATACACTGCCAACTTACCAGTCTGCTCTCCTAATAACTCCTGGTCTTTTTTGTTGTAGTGAAGGAGAGAGAGGAAGAGGAGGGAAAATGATGGTATTAAGACAAAAAGAGGAAGCCCATATTTAAAAGCAGAAAATGCACCGATTATTCCTCTGATAATATCGTCAGATACTGGTAGTCTTGGATTAATGTATGTATTAAACAATATAGCGATAAACTTAAGAGGATTACTATGTAGAGGGTTATGCGGTGCGCCAGTGGTGAGTAGGGGTTGTGTGTATATATGAAGCCACGCTATTAAACAAAGGCCTGCTAATATTGCTGCTGCTGAGAGAACCAACCATTTTTGCGGAATAAAAGATATTTTTGATTTTTTATCTGGAACAAAGAGGCGCTTTGGCAAGAAAATGACTGGTGATAATAAGAGTATTGTTACCGACTTTGTGAGAATTAACAAGCAGGCTACAGCAATAATAAGCAACTGCTGTTGTCGAGTTAACGGGCTTTTTTGACTAAAGAAATTTAATGTAGCAGCAATAGCGGTAAAAATTGCGATATTTGTCACACTATCTCCGGAAAGAGACGCTGCCAAATGTATCATTAGCGGAAATAGGCCGGTTGCTACGAATGCCCATTTGCCAACGCGTACCCATTTTATGATGAAATAAAGAGCAAATGAATAAAATATTAGGTTGGCTAATCTTCCGAATATAATAGTTATCCCAAGTGAACCGTGTACGAGATTTGCCAAAATGATACCAATTGTCTGCGGTAGATGCATAATTGGAGGATAGCCAGTTGCGCTACTGCATTTCCCTGTCTCTGTATCGCTACGATTTATAGTTTTCTTATAGCTAGTTACGAAATTATTTACATCTGCTTCTTTTGCTTTTAATACCACTTCTTTAGGTAAAGTACAGGCAACTCCTGATTCAATTTTTCCTTGGGATAGCCCATAGGCCCGCATATAATGTACACCTTCGTCATTGATTGATAGCAGAGGTACGGTGGCTGCCGACAACACTCCAAAAAACAATGACAAAGATATAAAGACATTTTCAGGCTTTTTAATAAAAGATAAGAATAAAGACCAATATTTTTTCATATACTAAGCAAATTATAAAGTAGAGTAGTTTATTGAGCAAACTTGCTATACTAATGATATGCAATCGCAGAAAAAGGACTACATCTGGAACTCGTTAGGTTCATTGTTACAGAGTGCAATTTCACCAGTATTATTGATTGTTATTACGCGGTTGAATGGCATCGAGGATTCTGGGTTATTTTCGTTTGCGCTGTCGCTTTCGGTGGTGTTTTGGGCGGTTTCTTTATGGGGTGGTCGGACCTATCAAGTATCTGATATTAAGCGGGAATTTTCGAGTGGCGGCTATGTTGCTGTACGCTTCGTCGCATCACTCATTGTGGCGATTTCCGCGGTAGCATTTTGCTTCCTTAACGGATATAACACTACAAAGACAGGTCTGATCATGATTTTGGTAACCTTTAAGATACTAGAATCAATCGCCGACTCGCTATACGGTGTCCTGCAAATTCATCATAAGCTATATATCGCTGGCATATCATTAACTATGAAAGCGATGCTTGGTTTTGCGGCGTTCATGGCGGTTGACATTGTCACTAAAAATGTCATATACGGCACGTTGGCAATATTATTGATTAATATGCTGATTATATTCCTCTACGATATACTTTGGGTGCGGCGCGTTGAAACTATCAGTATAAGTAAAAAATTATGCAAAGAGTATATCACCCAGGCTGTTGTCATCATGAAACACACTTCAGTGGTGTTCGTTGTGATGTTTTTGACGATGTTTTCACTCAATATCCCGCGGTATTTTTTGGACAAGTCCCATCCTGACCAAATTGGCTATTTTGGCATTATGGCGATGCCAATTACGCTCCTTGGACTCTTCATATCGTTTATCATTCAGCCGAATGTCGTGAATTTGTCTGAGTTATTAGCAAAAGGAAAATTGAAGGAGTTCGCGCGAATTGTTGGTAAGATTAATCAAATAACTTTTGGGATGGGCGTACTTTCAGTTGTCCTGAGCTATTTGATTGGTGTTTGGATGCTTAACGTTATTTTTGGCATCAATATCAATAATTTCCGCCTTGATTTGACTATTATGGTGATTGGCGCGGCGGCGAACGCTTTTGTGTCGATTTATGTTAATTTGCTGATAATTATGCGTCGGTTTAAGGGGCAGTTTTATACATTGCTACTCACAGATGTTTTGGCGGTAGTGATGTCTATATGCCTGATTGAGCAGTTGGCGATGTTGGGTAGTGTGTTAGTTTTTATGCTGATCAGCTTTTTGCAACTAGCACTTCTGTTGGTTATCTACAAGCGGTCACTAAAAGATGCTATAATAATTGACAAGAGAAAAGGGGAGTTATGAGTAAGAAGTATGTAATTGTGGGAGCAAGTGGACAACTGGGTAGGGCGCTGTGTGTTATGTTTCCAGACGCCAAGGCGTTATCACGAGAAGAATTAGATATATCCGATGAAGCGCAAATAGACGCGTTTGATTGGTCGAAATACGACGTTATCATAAATGCGGCAGCCTTGGTTAACGCTGATGGTTCTGAGACAGACGACCTGCGTGCTAAGACGTGGTTGGCGAATGCTTATGGTCCACGCAACCTAGCTAAGATTGCTATTGAGCAGAATAAGACCCTTGTCCACTATTCATCAGATTATGTCTGGGACGGTCGGGAGAAAAACCATCAAGATGATGAAGTGGTTGCGCCTCTTTTGGTTTATGGAGAAAGTAAGGCGGCGGGTGATTTGGTGGTTAGCTTAGTGCCAAAACACTACATTATGCGGGTATCTTGGGTCGTTGGTGACGGTCACAATATGCCAAAAACTATGA
Organism: Candidatus Minimicrobia vallesae; assembly: GCF_018866205.1. Classification (GTDB taxonomy): domain Bacteria; phylum Patescibacteriota; class Saccharimonadia; order Saccharimonadales; family Saccharimonadaceae; genus Nanosynbacter; species Nanosynbacter vallesae. Next base: position 689,186 of record NZ_CP076459.1, on the reverse strand, counting down.
AAAAATTGGCGGATATGCGCATCAATCCAAAAGTAGTTAATGATCAGTTTGGTCGGCTGACGTTTGCGTCAGAGATTGCTCGAGCTACTAAATATTTCTTAGATAATAACGTAGCATACGGACTATACAATGTCACTAACGAAGGTCCAGTTAAATCATGGTATGAAATTGCTGCCGATGTGTTCGAATACGCCGGACATGACCGCAATCGTGTGCAACCAATTTCTACCGAGGAATACGCTGCCAGCAAACCAGGCTTTGCGCCACGACCACTCAATAGTGATATGGACTTGTCGAAGTTGCGTCGAGCAGGTTTCACGCCAAGAGACTACACGGACATGTTGAAAGCATTACATTAAACAACTACCGGTTAATGGATAGGAATTACAAGCATGAATAAAGAATTCTAAACGTTATATATCAGAGTGATGACAATTATGCCGTAGTCATACAATATCTATTGTGTCACTTTTGGAGAACAACAAACATTTGAAAGAGATTAATATTTTTTATCTCGGACACCAGCTCAAAAAAGATGGCATTAACAAATTCAACAAAATGACTGGAAATTATAAGAATACCACAATTACGTTTGTTGATGTCTCAAGCTACCATGATGAACTGAAAGAGATCGGCGTTAAGGCTTGGAAGGGGCTGTATATCACGTGGTATAAGATGTTGGCGTTTGCTAAGCTTGATATTAAAACGGACCGAATTTTGTACATTAACCCGCACACGGTGATTAGTGGTGCGCTTGATGGTCTTCTGGAGCTTGATTTCGAGGGTAATGTGATGGCTCTGTCGTACGACGCTACCATGGTGAACGCGCACAAAGATGTCATTGGTTTGAAACCAACCGACGGCTACTTTAACTGTGGAATTATGCTTATCAATCACAAAAAATGGATGAAAGATAAGATTGATGCCAAGATGCGCGAGCATTTGCGGCACAATAGCTACGAGGTGGCTGACCAAGATTTGTGCAACGTGTTTTTCAAAGGTAAGATCAAGAAAGTTGGTGTGGAATATAACTTTTCGACCGTTTTCTATGGCTATGACATTAAAAAATATATTAAGGCCAATGGTTTCTTGCCAGAGAGTTTTTATAGTTATGATGAAATCATGGAGAGTTACTACACGCCGAAGATCATTCATTCGCAGTTTGGTGTGAACGGTAGGCCGTGGCAGCAGGGTAACGATAATCCAGTTGGTTTTTTGTGGCGTAAATATTTGAAACTAACGCCCTGGAAAAACGCTAAAATGCCAGTAGCCAAGAAGGACATAAACTGGCGACTGTATGACCTATTGCCGCAATCGATAATCGTCAATCTGTATGCGTGGGCGGTTAATCGTAAGTTTGCAAAGACAAAATAGTAAATTAATTAAGTTATAAGATAAGCATTAAAACCGCGACGAGAAACTATGAATGCGTGATGTCACGCGAAGTTTTGCTGCTCGTGCGGCTTTTTTCCAGCCAATCTCATTAAACCTATCGGAAAAATTATCATAGACTTCGTTCTCTTCCTTGAATCGGACACCATTTTTACCTTTTTCCTTGCTAGATAACGACTCGGCAAAACGGCGGTATTGAAAAGTTTCTGTTGTGTCAAAACAAAGCGAAGCGCCATCAATAATCATGGTTAATTCGACGATGACGTCTTCAAGGATTTTATATCTTGGATCGAATGAATATTTTTTAAGTGTGCTAGTTCTCCAGACAATAGACGGAAAATAGAGCCAATTGCCATGACAAAGTGACGTAGCGAGTTTTTCGCCAGACAGTATGCCAGATTTTTTAGGTTGCAGTATTCTTTTTGCTTTATCGACAAGCGGTAGATATACGTTACTTTTGTCGTCGATTATTTGTACGCCAGGCTGGTAAAAATCAGCTTCGTTGATATTCTTTAATGCGGTTTCGACGTAATTGGGCAATAGTTTATCGTCGCATCCCATAATTACACAAAAAGGAGCACTTGCATGTTTGATTGCATAATTAAAATTGTTAGTAATACCTATATTTTTACGGTGCCTAATATATGTGATGCGTTTGTCGTTAATTTTACTGTAATAGTTTTTGGCAGTCTCATCTGGATAATGATCGTCAAGAATGGTTAGGCGCCATGCATCACTAGTTTGTTCTAATACCGAGTCAACCGCCTGTTTTAATAAAGAAAATTCTCCCCAATATGGAATTATTATATCTATTCTATTTTTCATTTGATAACCTTATGGACAATTCCTGATGTAAATCTCTAGCCTTCGTTCGTTTTGATCAATACGTTGACGCTGATTGTTGATTATGTAAAATAATAAAATTATTGCTGTGGTTTGTAATATATCAAATACACTTAATTCCGATGAGTCGAGTGGTGGGTGATTTATTGAAATATTATAAAGTGGAAACGATCCTACTAACACAACCATAATAATTAGCCAGATAATCAGTTGATGTTTGAAGCGTGTCGCGCTGACTCTACGGAGCTTAAATTGGGTGATTATATTAATGAGAGCCGCTAAGATAATCGGCACGTTAAGTAATACAAGAGTGATATATCTCATTCAAATAACTCCGTTAAACGTTGTTTAAATAATCGCTTGACAATATTAATAGCATTCCAGTTGTTTTGTCCTTTGGAGCGGGAATAGTCGGTGTAAATAGCTTTGATTGGGTACTCGGCAATATTCATTCCGGACTGTTTGGCGCGCCAGATCATTTCAGAACAAAATTCATATCCAGTAGATTTCCAGTCAAGATTATCGATTGCTTTTCGTGAGTAGATTCGTAGACCAGATTGTGAGTCTGTAACATTAGTTCCGAATAAAACATAAGTAATGAAGCTTAATCCTTTATTTCCTAAAATTTTTGTTTTTGACATGCCACTACTGTTAATTAGTCGGCTACCAATAAGTAAATCAGTGTTAGATTTGTCGCTCTGTCGAATGCCCGCCAAGACATCTTCTGGATCGTGCTGACCATCAGCATCCATGGTGGCGGCAATATCATAGCCGCGTTGCTGCGCGTAGGCAAGTCCAGTTAGTGTTGCACCGCCAGCTCCGGAATTCAAGATATGATCAATGACAATTGCGCCGCCTTTTTGCGCTTGATCAAGAGTATTATCCTTCGACCCGTCATTAACAAGTACGATATCTATCAAATAATCTTTCTTGGCTTTTGAAAAAACCTTCTTGGCTTTTTTAATTACACTTTCAATGACAGCTGCCTCGTTATAAGCTGGAATAATAACACAAACCCTCTTCATGTTAATAGTATAACACTATTTATAAATACTTACCGTAACCAGATTTTTTCAGCGGCTCAGAGAGCTTGCTAAGCTGATCCCGATTAATCCAACCGTTATAAAAGGCGATTTTTTCAGGACTGCCAATAATTCTGCCGGTTCGTTTTTGGATAACTCTAACAAAGTCTGATGCGTCAGTTAAGCTGTCAATCGTTCCTGTATCCAACCAAACGTCTCCATTGTCTAAGGTTTGAACTTGCAGTTTACCGCGACGTAGGTATTCTGCATTAATGGATGTAATTTCTAATTCTCCTCGAGCTGATGGCTTTACGTTTTTAGCAATCTCTACTACGTCATTATCGTAAAAATATAAGCCGACAACTGCGAAGTGGGATTTTGGGGAAGTTGGTTTTTCTTCAATTGATATTGCCTGATTTTGGTCATCAAATTCAACGACACCGTACCTTTCTGGGTCAGATACTTTGTAGGCAAAAACTGTGCCTCCGTCGGGATTTGTGCATTCTCGCAGAGACTCATCTAAACGCTCTCCATAAAATATATTATCTCCCAGTACTAGAGCTACTTTATCGTCACCAATAAAATCTTCACCAATAATAAAAGCTTGCGCCAGACCATCTGGAGTGGGCTGAACAGCGTATTCTAGATTTATACCCCATTGTGATCCGTTGCCAAGAAGCCTCTTGAAGCCGTCTTGGTCGTCTGGAGTGGTAATTACGAGAATGTCACGAATTCCCGCTTGCATTAATGTGGTAAGCGGGTAATAAATCATTGGCTTGTCATAAATAGGCATTAATTGCTTGCTTATGGCCTGAGTAATTGGCCATAATCGCGTACCCGATCCACCTGCTAAAATTATTCCTTTCATAAACCTCCTTTTAGCTCAGTATATAATCTTTTAAGTCATGCGTCCAATCACAGCTAATAAATCCAGTAGCATGCAATTTATCGAGGTTCATGTCGTTGGCCGAGCGGGCGCGGTGCGATTCCATCTTTGCCAGCAAAATATTCAGCCGTCGTCGTGTTGGTAACAGTCAGGTCATCGCGACCAGCCAGCTTAAATATTCGTCTGGTAATGTCCGCCCAGCTTTCTAATGGTCCGTCGTTTGTGGCGTTGTATGTTCCGAATGGGGCTTTAGTTGACAGTAGGTGGTCTATAATTCTTACTAGTTCACTGGTGAAGGTTAGGCGGCCTATTTGGTCATTAACAACGGTTGGCGAGATGTTTTTTTCCGCCAGTCTTAGCATGGTGCGGACAAAGTTTTTGCCTTCGCCAATTACCCATGTGGTTCGCAGTAGGTAGAAGTTGTTTTCTTGTTCGACCAGTAGGTCTCCTGCTGCTTTTGTCTGCGCCATAGACGCTCAGCGGGCTCAGTGTCTCGTTTTCTGTGTGGGGTTTTTGGGTTCCGTCGAATACGTAATCGCTGGAAATGTGAACCATTGTCATATCATATTTTCGGCATACCCGAGTAAGGTTAGACACTGCAGATGCATTAACTTTCCAAGACGCTACGCGGCCTTCTTCGGTTTCTGCTCCATCGACATTAGTAAAGGCAGCAGCGTTAAGTACGATATCAATGTTGGACCAGTCAAAAGATTCAACTGACTCTAAGTCTGTGATATCAAGAGTGTCAATGTCAGCAGATTTGGCATTAGGGTATTGTCTTCGTAGTGCTCGTCCTAGTTGTCCGTTAGCTCCAATGATAAAAATTTTGTTTTCTTATCATATTAAACCTCCATAGGAATTACATTACTTAATAGTGGATGTGCGGCATCTTTTTCGGAAATAATTGCTTGATCCTTATTAATTGGCCAGTTGATTTTTAGTTCTGGATCAAATAAATTAACAAAAGTATATTTAGCATCTGGGAACCAATGAGCGTCAACTAGATATGTGTAGGCGACATTATCATCAAGTGTTTGATAGCCGTTAGCTACGCCTTTAGGAACGAAAATTGCCGTACCCGGATTAATCTCGTGGGTGAAAACTCGGCCGAAGCTATCTCCTTTACGAAGGTCACACCAAGCGCCGAAAACGCGCCCGTTGGCTGTTGAAATGAATTTGTTCCAAGGCTCAGCATGAAGTCCACGAGTGGCGCCAGTTTTGTCATTGAAGCTGATATTGTTTTGTACGATATCGAACGACGGTAAGCCTAAGGCTTCCATTTTTTCTTTTTGATAGTTCTCTTTGAACCAGCCGCGATTGTCGCCATGTACGGGTAATTTAATAACAAATAACCCTGGAATTGACGATTCAGTGACTGTAAGTTCATTGTAGTCAGTTGGGTCAAACATAATTATTGTCCTTGTTTTGCATAAGCTGCTTCAACGGCGTCTTTTTGGGCGCGCCACCAGTCTTCGTGTTCGCGGTACCAGTTAATAGTTTGCATTAATCCATCGTGCATGCCGGTTTTATTATCCGTGTATTGCGGTTGCCATCCTAATTCGCGGCGTAACTTGCTGGAATCCATTGCGTAGCGCATATCATGACCTGGACGATCGTTGACATGTTCGTACCAATCTTTACCTTTACCCATTAGCTCACAAATCAATTCAATCACCATCTTATTATTAACGTGATCATTATCTGCGCCAATGATGTAGGTTTCTCCTAGAACGCCTTTTTCTAGGATTAAATGAACTGCTGAGTTATGGTCATCAACATGAATCCAGTCGCGTACTTGTTCACCGGTGCCATAAAGTTTTGGCTTGATATCACTTAAAATATTGGTAATCTGTCGCGGAATAAACTTTTCAATGTGTTGGTATGGTCCGTAATTGTTAGAGCAGTTTGAGATAGTTGCTTTAATACCGAAACTACGGATCCAGGCACGAACTAGCATGTCACTGGAAGCTTTTGTGCTGGAGTAGGGACTTGATGGTTTGTATGGCGTGTCTTCCGTGAAGCGATTTGGATCATCAAGCTCTAGATCGCCAAAAACCTCATCAGTTGAGATGTGATGTAGTCTCTTATTATGTTTTCGAATAGCCTCTAGAATGGTATATGTGCCAATTATATTTGTTTCAACAAATGGCCATGGATTACGTAGAGAATTGTCATTGTGACTTTCGGCAGCGAAGTGTACAACTATGTCATTTTCAGCGACTAATTTGTCTATTAATTCGGCGTCACAAATATCGCCCTCTACGAATGTAATTTGGTCAGCTACAGTTTCCAAATTAGCACGATTTCCGGCGTAGGTTAATTTGTCAATAACAGTGACTTCATATTCTGGCTTGTGTTTTTACGGTGTAATGCACAAAATTCGAGCCAATGAATCCTGCGCCTCCCGTGACTAGCATCTTTGTCATAAGTATAGTATATCAGGTATAATAGAGAAGTTATAGAGGAGGATATTATGAAAGTTGTAATTGTTAGTGGCTATTTTAATTCATTGCCACGGTGGACATTTAGATATGATTGAGGCAGCTGCAAAAATGGGTGATTATTTGATTGTAGTGGTGAATAACGACAAACAGCAATTGCTAAAAAAAGGAAAAAAATTATCCTTAATGAGGAAAATCGACTCCGCTTAATGCGAGCATTAAAGGGCGTGGATCAGGTGATGCTTTCTATTGATGAGAATCCTCCGGTTACAGAAACCTTAGAGATGATCGCTCGGCAATATCCGGGATGTCAATTGGTGTTTGCAAATGGTGGCGATAGATCGGCACCGGAAGTTGTTCCAGAGCGTGATGTTTGCGAAAAGTACAACATTGAAATGGTCTATGGGGTTGGCGGCTCAAATAAAGCAGACTCATCTACTCGAATTAATCAAGCTACTGGACAGGAAAGCTAACTTCAACTTTTCCGACCATATTTTTCATATACAGCCAAAGTTTGCTCGGCCATGCGTTGCCATGAAAATGTCTTAACGTGTTTCTTGCCTTTTTTAACGAGTTCATTGCGTAATTTGTCGTCAGATAAGATGTCGTCAATTGATTTTGCTATATCCTCGACGCTGAAAGGATCAAAATAGTGAGCGGCATCGCCGTGGGTTTCTGGTAAGCAAGTAGCTGTGCTCGAAGCGACTGGCGCGCCGTGTAGCATTGCCTCTAGTCCTGGCAAACCAAATCCTTCACTGAGCGAAGGGAAGCAATAAACTGCCGTATTTTCGTACATCCAGCGCAATTGCTCGTCTGATATAAAGCCGGTAAACACGACGTTTTTAATTCCATGCTCATTTACATATGTCTCGTGGCGAGCGTAATTGCTATCTTTTTTACCTGCCAAAGCCAGTGTTAAATCTGGATATTTTTTCTGTAACAAAGCAAACGCGTCAATTAGCCGTCGAAGGTTTTTATGTGGCGTTGGTCTACCGATATACATAATGAATTTTTTACCAATCAACTCATCAACAGGTTCGTTGCCTTTTGGTAACTCATCCGCAGATTCCAAAGTTACAGTAATTTTCTCTGGGTTTACGCCGGTGAATTTAATCAAATCATTTTTTACGAAGTTAGAAATTGTGATGATATGCGAAGATTTTTTCGCAACTTTTTTATTGACCCATTTATAAATTTGCTGCTTAATCCAGAAAACGACAGGATTTTTATCTGGATTCCTGAATCTAACAGTAGTCAAATCTTGCATCGTAGTAACAACTGGACTGGAATTATACCAAACAGGCTGCTGAACCATCGCAAAATGAACTAAGTCTGGATGGAGACTTTCAAGTTGTTTTTTAAAGCCGATTTGCTCAGCGAAAGTGTATTCTTTATAGGGGCAAATGACTTTTTTAAAGCGTGGATTGCTCGGCTGCCAACTATCAAAATCCTTTGGCTTGAGCAGAATAACATAATCGTTTTTATTATCAATTTTCTGCAAATAATGAATCAGCCGTTCGATGTACCGACCAGTGCTAGTCCTTAATGTTCGGGCGTCAATTACGATTTTCACGATAATGTTCCTTCCATGATTTATCAACTATATTTTTTATCGCTTTATGGAAAATTGCAGCTGAAAATTCGTTTGCTGTGGCTGAGATTTTTGTTGGTGAAACTTTTTTTCCTGGAAGTTTCTCTAAGGTTTCTATCAATGAAGAATCTGTTTGCTCAGAAAAGAACCAGCCGTTTTTTTCAGGTTTTATATAATCAAGTGCGCCGCCAGCTTCATACGCAACCACTGGAATACCAGACGCCAACGCTTCAACTGGCGCGATTCCAAAATCTTCGTGTGAACAAAAAATAAACAAATCTGCTTTTTTAATATATTTTTCTCGCGTGGCATTATCGACAAATCCTAAGAAATTAGTATGTTTATCGGCGATATTCTTCAGGTTGTCAACGTCTGGACCTTTTCCGATAATATCTAATTGCCAGCCAAGTTTCTGACAAGCTTTAATAGCGATATCAAGTCGTTTCATTGGTACAATTCGCCCCCAAATCAGACAGCGAGGTTTTTTTGGGATGGATGTTTGCTTGCGATTTTTAGCAAGTGGCGAAAAGCTCGACACGTCAATTGGCGGAAAAATAACCGTACTTTTTCGCTGGTAAAACTCTTCAATATCAGCCTGAATTCCCGTAGAGTTGGCGATAAAAACATCAACTTGCTGAGCGGCGTTGAAATCTCGTTTTTTCAGTGGTCGGACTAGGGTTTTTAAGCCTAGGCGTGCCAGCCATTGCGGACGGAAACTTGGTCGTTTGATGTATTCGTCATAATGTCGCCAATAAAAATGCGTTGGCGTGTGGCAATAACAAATATGAAGTTGATCTGGTCTGGATTTGCGGACGAATTTTGCCTCGCCATTTCCCGAACTGGAGATGATAATGTCAAATTCGCTAAGATCAAGCTTAGCGAACCACCACTGTCTAAGAAGTGGCAACAATCGTCGAATTTTTGAAAACGGCCATCGCTGTAAATAGCCAGTAACGACTTTATTGTCTAATCTTTCTCGCCATTCATCGCTACAAAAAGAAGTGTAAATTGGCGCATCTGGGTACAATTTGTGAATTTCCAAAACGACTTTTTCGGCTCCGCCGCCGGTAAATCCAATCGTGAACTATGGCAATTTTTGGCTTACTCATTAATTATCTTTTTGGATATTGACGAAGCAGTTTTTTAATAAAATTGTGATGTCTAGCCAGATACTCCAGTTCTGGACATAATATAAGTCAATTCGTCGCCGTTCTTCAAAGCTGATGCTGCGTCGGCCGGACCACTACTGCCAGTCCAGTGAGTCTTGATTTGACCGCTAATAAAACGTGTTTTTTGTCGTAGGCGCTTAATTCGTGTGGTACTAGCGCTCTCGCGGTCCGACTAGGCTGATGTCTCCCTTTACGACGTTGAATAATTGTGGCAATTCATCAAGGCTAAAGCGGCGAATAAACCGACCAACTGGCGTCACGCGAAAATCATGATCAAGTTTGTCGCCGTTTTTACGGTATTCTTCAATTAGCTCAGGCTTACCAACCATTCGAAAGACACTTCTTCGTCGGTTTTGCCGTCAAACTTTGCGTAATGTGAGCGGAATTTTATAGACCTTAAATGGTCGATTGTAGCGAGTGAGACGTTTCTGTTGTTTGCCGTGCATTAAAATCGGTCCTGCTGGGTCGCTGATTTTTACGGCAATTGCCACCAAAAGCATAATTGGCGAGGCGATGATAATTCCAATTGTTCCGCCTGCAATATCCATAATTCGCTTAACAATTCGCCCATAGCCCATTAGCGGCGTCGGATGAGTGTGAATTAGCGGCACGGAGTCGATGATATCAATAGTGTGCTTGGTGGTCATAATTCCGTCGAATTCCGGCGCTTGATAAAAATCCAGATAATGTTTCTGGGCAATTTGATAATGTTCGCTAACGTTTTTTGAGTCGGTTTGGATGATGACGTCAATTTTATCTCTGGTGAGCGCCGATTCTAATGACGAGCGTCGAAGCTTTTTTAATTCAATAGGAATGAACTGGGTTTGCGCAACAATTCCGCTAATCTTAAAGCCAGTTAACGGATTAGTTTCTATGAAATCAGCCAAAACGTGAGTTAAATCACAATTGCCAATTAATACAACACGGCGAGCTCCCAAACCGCGTTTTAATAGTTTCAGACGAACAATATTGGCGGCGCTGCGGAAAATCATTAGTAAGATGAAGCCAATTCCAGTGGCATAACCAGCGACGAGTTTGGCTGGGAATAACGGAGTGTTGGTGAAGAACGTCACGGAAATCATAATCATAATTCCAGTGATTGACGCCAAAAGTATTCGTCCAAAGTTTCGCAATGGGTGTGTGTAAATCTCTCGGTCGTATAAGCCAAAGAAGTAGAACATTGCAATCCACAACGGCAACGTCATAAAAATTGAGGTGATAAAATCTATAGCATTAATGCTGATATGAAATGGTCTAGGGTCTAGGGAAATTCGCAAAATGTAGGCAATAGTAAATGCGCTCAATAAAGCTAAGATATCAAGAACGACCAGAACAATTTTGAAGTAAAAATCAGACTTTTTCCGCATAATCTCTGGGGTAATTATACAAAAATATGCCGATTATAGCAAAACAATGAATCGTATTTATGAAACTGCCAAAAAACCAGAAATGTATAAACATCGCGACGGTCAGCGACAAGATAAATTGAGCTTTAATTTTACGGATATTTTTTATGGCGAAAAATATGATTATCAATGGGGCGATTAGAAGGGTGAATAGCCCAACAATTCCTAAGCCGCTGAGTAATAATATGTAAAAAACGTAGACTGTTTGGTCCGCTGGGACGTTTATGTGAAGGTGTTTTTGGATGAAATTACCGAGATTGCCGAGTCCGACGCCGAAGAAGAACGTTCGTGGCGATGACAGCCAAGATTTTATGGCTAAGTCACTGGCGCTGAGTCTGTCGTTGGCGGAAGCTTCAACGAAACCGGCAGGCTGGAAAGGACTGTTTTGCTTGGTGGAATGTTTTCGGCGGGTTTTGGTGACGGATTTTTGGTGACGGATTTTTGCGGAATCTTAATTTTCCCGAGAGATAATTGATCGACCATACTGACGAAGGTGTTGTGTGTGATGAAGGGTGTGTTGGCGTATTTAATGTTGGCTGACGAGAATAATAAGGCGAATCCGAGTAGTAATCCAGGTGAGGATGATTGGAAGTTTTTTACGCATCAAAGATGTGTCGATTCGTTTTATGAAAGCGATTATAAATAAGGCTATTATGGCGATAAAAATTGCTAAAAATCCGCCACGGGAAAATGTTAAAGATATGGCAGGGAGTTGTGAAAAATAGGCTAAATTTGGCTAGGCGAGATTTTGATTGAAAGAGCGCAATGAAGAATGCTGGAAGTAGAGAATTGGCGAAGAATTGTGGTTCGGCGGCGAATAAATTGATTCGTGGAAATCCAAAAACGTCGGCTTTACAACCAGCGCAAAGCGTGCCAAATCCTGTTGGTTCAAAGGTGGCGACGATGAGCTGAATGATTGCTAAAATCCCAAAAACTAGCCCGCTCCATAGTCCGACGTTGATGAGTTTGTGTTTTTCTGATTTTGACAATTCGCTGTAAATTAAGCCAGCGGATAATCCGACGGTGAGTAAGAATAATAGCGATAATGAATATAACGCGGTGCGCAGGCGTGCTTCTGCGAAAAATACGCCGACGACGATGGCGATAAAAATTGCCAAAAATCCGCCGATTAGCCATCGGTTTTTCAGTAGTTCTTGGCGTTTTTTAAGTATTAATGGTAAGGAAAATAGCAGTAGGCTTATGGCGACGATTTGATATAATCCTATGCGTAGTGACGGGAAATCCAGAATTGATAAGCCGACGCTGGGATGCAGGGCGAAGCCGCCGCCAAAAATAATAATAGCCAATAGCCAGAATCGAACGTCGTTAATGTATTTTTTTGCCATATTTTAAGTATAGCGTATGGTGTATACTTTAGATATGAAACTGACGAAAAAGCAAAAAATAATGTTGGATTTTATCGATGGGTTTATAAAGGGTAATGGTTATAGTCCGACGCTTCGGGAAATTATGCGCGCCTTGGGGTATAAATCGGTGTCGACAGTAGCAAAACATGTTGATAATTTGGTGGCTGCGGGTTTTTTGGAGAAGCAGGATGGCGAAGTTAGATCTTTGACGCTGAGTAGTGAGAAAAAAGAAGTTTGGTGGCAGAATTTAGTGAAGGAAATTAAGAAGAGAGAAGCTGAAGATGACGAAAAATCACGCTCGGCCTGTGGATGATTTTGTAAAAAGCATTGGAAATTGTTCGTCAGTAACTTTACAATTGTTTAAAAACTCGCTATAATACGATTCGTATTCCGGCATAGCTCAGTGGTAGAGCGGTTGGCTGTTAACCAATAGGTCGCTGGTTCGAGCCCAGCTGCCGGAGCCAAGAAAAGACACTTCTGCGGAGGTGTTTTTTCTTTACTTATCTTAGCTGGACAGTAAATATACAAAAAGAAGATGTCATACCATAAGTGATGACATCTTCTAGTTTATATGATTATCGTAGGATAAACATGCCTGCTATACCAATCAGTAGGGCGGTTACGACTCCCAGCAGAATATTAAATCCTGTGCTTGCTAATGAGTTGTTGGAGCTTTGAGTTTTTCCTGGTTTCTGAGTATTACTTGGCGTAATAGGGTTAGGCTGTGGCTGTGGCGCTGGCGCTGCTTGCAAGGTGGCAGTTACATTAAGCTTGCCACTAAAGACGGCTGAAGCTGTCCCAATAGTTACGTTCCTCGACCAATTAGCGACAATAAGATGAGGATTACCATCGCGGATTGGTGAGAGTAGTTTAATCTTTCCAGGGTTTGCTGTATCGTTAGCTACTTCCGCTGAATTATTTATATCGATAGTATTTCCCGCAGGATCCCTTAGAGGTGAAGCAAATGAGTCGGTATTAGTGCTTGAAGCGATTAATTGATCATTAAGATTTAGTGAAGTCAAGGATGCTAGCCCGGCAAGTGGCCGCAAGTCGCTAATTGCATTATTCTGAAGGGACAGGGCTGTGAGGTTTTTAGCTGCCTCTAGACCGGTCAGGTTGCTGATTCGCTGATCAAGTGGTGCATTTGGTGCTGCATCCAAGTTTAGATTTGTTAAGCTTTCTAACTCTACGTCGGTAATGACTTGATCGTTGGTGTGAGTAGTCCCAAGTTGTGCTGCTAATTTTTGGTTAAGCAGAGTGCGCAAATTGCTGTCTGGCACATTGACGTTCTTGGGCTGTCGTGGCTTTTTCTGATAAACACGGACATAGTCTATTGACATGGTTGCTGGAAAATCAGCTATAGAATTATGAGCATCTTTCCATGGCGCGTCAATGTAGCTACCGCCAATCGCTAGGTTAAGTCGTAGGTAGAATGGGATATTGAAGGGTCCAGGGTGATTCGTAGAGTTCGGCTGGCTAAAGTTGTTAATTTCATGGTGTTTCTTACCATCAATGTAGAATTCAAGCTTTCCTTCGGTCCATTTCACGCCATATGTATGCCATTGGCTGGCGTCACTAAATTTATCTGTTTCAATTACGTGCTGCCTATGGCTTTTATTTCCTGCCGAAATTCCCCAGTGAGCATCAGAAGCAGCATAATTTAAGTTAGAGCCCTTTGTCTCTACGATATCGATTTCACCACTCTTAGGCCAGCCGCCATATTTGGCTTCATTAGGACTCATCCAGAATGCTGGCCAAGTACTTTTATTTGTTGGCATCTTCATGCGAGCTTCAAAGTAACCATAAGTCCAGAACTTTTTATCTTTTGTATGGACAAATCCAGAGGTAAAGTCACCGTTCCTTCCTTGGTTACATGTCAGACCTGGTTTATAAAGGCCGACCAAGTTTAGGCTGCCACCGCTAACGTTGACGTTCTCGGTTGCGTCTTTATAACAGTTTTGGACTTCACTGGCGTTCCAGCCGCCGACGTAATAGTCCCAGTTTTCCCGATTTAATGAAGTGCCATCAAACTCATCACCCCAAACCTTTTCGTAACTACTATCGCTTGGTGGGTACGTACTGTCGTCGCCCTTGGCTTTTTGTACTGGCAGTGTAAACAGTGCTCCGCCAATAATTAAACATGCGGTCATTATTCCAGCCAATGTCTTCACTTTTTTATTTGAAAAGCGTTTTTTTATTAACATTTTCTCCCCCTATGTATGTATTCACGGATATTATAACTATAATCTTAATAAAAGTAAAGTAGTTTAAACCTAATAACAAAAGAGAGTCGATAGTAGTATATGTCAATGCTATAATTTTTTCATGGAGACCCTACCCAATCACAACAAGCTACTAACCTACAGAGCGTTGCAATGTGTAGCAGCAGAACTTGGCGTTGACGAGTCTGATTTACAAATTGCATCGGTGAGCGGCGGTTTTTCGCGTAATCGCCGAGCCTTGGTGTCGGCGGGCGATCGGACGATTTTTGTCAAAGAAGTTGACGTTGATGTGTTGCCCGATGATGGCGAGCGGGAATTAGGCTGGCTGAAAAAAGATTATGAAGTGATAAGGTTGCTGCAGAAACTTCACCCGCAATATGTGGCTGATCAGATTACGCTCAGTGATGATGGGCATGTGCTGATGACAACCAGTTATACATCAGCCGACGGCTGGTTGTGGCGGCCGCCAGCGGAAAAATCTGTGGCGGAACGTTATATTTCGACGGTGATAGCCGCGGTTCGCGAGTTGGAAAAAATAAAATTGCCGCAGGAGCTAATTGAAGAATTGCAATTACAACCGTTTGTGGCGGGAGAGCTTGGCTTAGATGATGGGATTGATCAGATTATTGCTGACGCTGATATTCGTCGTCGGTTGATTGATAATTATCAAAAACTATTGCCGAATTCAGTTGGAGATTAATCAGCGGCGTTGTCAGGCTATAATTGAGCTGTTAGAAAAGCGCGATGAGTTGGTTGATATTTCGGTGCGCGCTAAAGAATTTGCCAAGCAGACGGAAGATTGCTTTAATCATTCGGATGTTCGTAGTGATAATTTGGCATTTAATCCGCAAACTGGCGAGTTGAAGTTGGTTGACTGGAACTGGGCTTCCTATGTACCCCAGGGATCTGGTGCGACAGAATTTCTGGTTGATATGGCGCGCCATGGTCATGACGTAACGCCGTGGCTGGGTGAGTTGAACGCGGAAATGCTGGCGTCATTTGTCGGATTTTTCCTTATACGTAGCCTCAAGCCACCGCTCAAGCCGGGTGATAATCTTCGTCAAATGCAGGCGTTATCAGCGGCTGTTGCTTATGATTTATTGCAATCTATGTAAAGAAATCATAAATGTAAATAATACAATGTACTTTCATTGACAGACGCTATATATCGCGTGTATATTCAATATTAAGCACTACATATGGTGTTTTAGAAAATAAATAACGTTTTTTGCAACATGCACCCACTGGAGAGGTTGGGCTAGTTTGCTATTTTTATAATAAGGAGGGGGAATGTATAAATCAATTAAAAAACGCGACGGTCGAACTGCTAAATTTGATCGGAAAAAAATTGAAAAAGCAATTGAAAAGGCAGGACTGGAAACTGGTGAATTTGACGCCGCTCAAGCAGTTGAATTGACCGACAAAGTTTTGGGCGTTTTGGAAACTCGTAACCAAAAGCGTCTACCAAGCGTTGAAGATATTCAGGATATTGTTGAGGATGCGTTGATTGACTCTAAGTTTAAGAAGACTGCAAAGGCGTACATTATTTACCGCGATCAGCATAAAAAATTGCGCGAAATTACCTCTAATGCGCACGTTGATTTGATTGATAAATATCTGGAAAATTTGGACTGGAAAGTTAATGAAAACTCTAATATGGGCTACAGTCTTCAGGGTTTGAATAACTATGTTTCAGCGGAAATTACGAAGACTTACTGGCTGGATAAGATTTATACATCGAAGATTGGGCAAGCTCATAAAGAAGGCGACTTGCACATTCACGACCTTAACTTGCTAAGCGTTTATTGTGTTGGTTGGGATTTGACTGACTTGTTACAAGAAGGATTTACTGGCGTGGCTGGTAAGGTTGCTTCTAAGCCAGCTAAGCATTTCCGATCAGCGCTTGGTCAAGTTGGTGAACTTCTTTTATACATTACAGGGCGAAGCGGCTGGTGCGCAGGCTTTTTCTGATTTTGACACGCTATTAGCGCCGTTTATTCGTGCCGACAAATTGAGCTATGAAGAAGTAAAACAGGCTATTCAAGAATTCGTCTTTAATGTCAACGTGCCGACTCGTGTTGGTTTCCAGACGCCGTTTACCAACATTACACTTGACCTTGAATGTCCAAAACACATGGCAGATAATCCAGTGATTATTGGTGGCGAAATGCAGGACACGACTTATGGCGAATATCAAGAAGAAATGAATATGCTAAACAAGGCGCTGCTGGAGGTTCTTTCTGAGGGCGACGCTAATGGTCGAGTCTTTACGTTCCCAATCCCAACGGTTAATATCACCAAGGATTTCAATTGGGATAATCCGGTGATTGAAAGTTTGTGGGAAGCTAGCGCTAAATACGGCATTCCGTACTTCTCAAACTTCATTAATTCCGACATGGATCCAGAAGATGCGCGCTCGATGTGCTGTCGATTGCGTATTGATAATCGTCAATTGGAATATCGTGGCGGCGGTTTGTTCGGCTCAAATCCAATGACTGGTTCGGTCGGTGTGGTAACGATAAACTTGCCACGACTGGCGCTAAAATCTAAGAACGAAAAAGAATTCTTTAAGGGATTGGCTGAACTTATGGATATGGCAAAGGACAGTTTGGAAACCAAGCGTAAAGTTTTGGAGCGATTGACCGACGCTAATTTGTATCCGTACACCAAGTTTTATTTGCGAAACATTAAGCAGCGTTTCAATCAATATTGGAAGAACCATTTTTCAACTATCGGTTTGATCGGCACGAACGAGGCGGCGCTTAATTTGTTGGGCGTTGATATTGGCACGGAAAAAGGTAAAGCTTTTGCTGAGAAAACGCTTGATTTTATGCGCGATCGTTTGGTGGAATATCAGAAGGAAACTGGCAATAATTACAATCTTGAGGCAACGCCAGCTGAAGGCACAACTTATCGATTGGCGCAGCTTGATAAAGCCAGCTTCCCAGATCGAGCGCATTTTGCTAATGGAATTGGCGCGGAAGTTAAATGTCCGTTTTATACCAACTCTAGCCACTTGCCAGTTAATTACACGGACGATTTGTTTGAGTTGATGGATCTTCAGGACAATTTGCAAACCAAGTACACGGGCGGCACGGTGATTCACTTCTTCTTGGGCGAGCGCATGGACGATCCGCAAACTTTGAAAAAATTGGTGAAAACGATTTGTGAAAATTACAAATTGCCGTACTTGACGTTTAGTCCAAGCTTTTGTATTTGTAAGAATCACGGTTATTTTGTTGGTGAGCATCCAGCCTGTCCAAGGTGTGGTGAAGCGACTGGAGATTTACTCACGTGTGGTTGGTTTCTTGCGTCCAGTTTCTCAGTGGAATAAGGGTAAGCAAGCTGAATTTGACATGAGGGAGCATTATGACGATGCCGCCGAACATCAGCGAGCTTAGCGCCGTCGCTGTCCCAGCTTAAGGTGTCGATTGGTGGGATTCAGAAGCTGTCGCTGGTGGATTATCCAGGGCACGTGGCGGCAGCTCTGTTTCTCTCTGGTTGTAATATGCGCTGCGGTTATTGCCGTAATCCTGAATTGGTATTGCCTGAGCGGTTGGCGCCGAGTATTCCAGTTGATGAGGTGTTGAGTTTTTCTGAAATCGCGCGTTGGTCGGCTGGACGGCGTGGTGATTTCTGGTGGTGAGCCGACGGTCAGTGAAGATTTGCCGGTGTTGTGTCGGATGATTAAGCTTAGCTTGGTTTTGATGTTAAGTTGGATACCAACGGTACGCATCCTGATATGGTTCGCGGCATGGTTGAGGAGGGGCTGATTGATTTTATTGCGATGGATGTCAAGGAGTCCGCTGGAAAAATATGTTGAGATTGCGGCGCGGCCGATTGATTTGGAGGCTATTAAGGATAATGTTCGGTTGATGATTGATTCGGGGATTGGTCATGAATTTCGTACGACCATTGTCCGTGAGCAGTTGGAGGTTAGCGGATTTTGAGAAGATTGGCGAGTTTAGTTAAGGGTGCTTAAGCGATTTGCCTTGCAGCATTTTCGCACCGGTACGACCATTAGTCCGAAGTTTGCGAATTACCATACTTTTACTGACGAAGAATTTAGGGCTGCTCAGAAAATAATGGAAAGGTATGTTGGAGAATGCGTGATTCATTAGCGGTTCGAAATTGTGCGGGTGCGTCAGGAAAATCCTGAGGTGACGACGTTGTATTTTGTGCGGCCGTTTGACTTTATGGCGGGGCAATATATTATGGTTTTTATTGATGGTAGTCAGCGTGCTTGTGAAGGGAAGGCTTATAGTATTTCTTCTAGTTCTGCCTGGTGAGCTGATGTCGATTACCGTGAAGAATGTTGGCGGTGAGTTTTCTAGTTATTTGTGTTCACGTCATGTTGGTGATACGTTGCAGATTAGCCGGGCTTACGGCGATTTTAATCCGCAAACAGAAAGTCCTTTGGTCGGAATTGCTGCGGGCTGTGGACTTAGTCCAATTTGGAGCGTTATGGCAAGTTCTAGTCAGCCGACGTTTTTATATTTTAGCCAAAAATCGCCAGAATATATGGTTTTTGAAAATGAGCTAGCGGCATCAAATATTAAAGTGAAGAAGTTCAGTACTCGCCAGCAAGTTGAAGAAAAAGATGGTTGGTTTAACGGTCGATTTAATGTGGAAAAAATTGTTCACGAAACGCCAGAAGATGCGCATTTTTTGGTCTGTGGAAGTTTGCCGTTCGTTAGAGATGTTTGGCAAAAATTATCCGCCGCCAGTGTGAATGAATTGAAAATTTCAACGGAGACGTTTTTCGAACAATGATTGGGGCGACGACTACCGTAGAATTATCATCGACAGGAATTGACGGTGATGATTCTGACGTATTTTCGTCGCTAAGAGATGGTGTCAGTGGTGAAGATCTTTTGTTTGGTATTGGCGAAACGGTGGCTGATAGTGTTGAGCAGTTTGATTTGGTGGCGGTGGCTAGCGGTGAAGCAGAGTTACCTTCTACCGAGAAAGTATCAGCGTCAATTGGTCAAACGGCATGTGCGACATGTGTTGGCTGCCCATTTCTTAGTCAGTGCGTAAAACCTCAGGCGTTAGTCATGAAACAGGAGTCGGAAAGACAGGAGAATGTATCTGATGATATGAATTCTGCGGATGAAGAGGCGATTCCTAATTTGTTGGAAATGACACCAAAACAAAGCTATTTGGATAGACTATTGGCTCCAGATGATTTCGATAGTCTGGATGAAAATGGACGCGGAGAATTGGTGTTGGCGGGATATTCAGAGTCTACCGATTATCAAGAGCCTATTATTAAAAAAGCACCTGAGCCAGTGGTATCAGAGGCGAAGCCCATAGATTTGACAACTAAAACAAATAAGTCAACTGAGAAACTCATACCGCAGGAACGAGAAGATAAAACTTCGACTAACCAGGCGGTTGAAGCTTCGGGCGAGGATGTGGACATTGAAGCAGTAGAAACGCCATTCTTTGAGTTAAAAACAGCCCCAGAAATTGCCGCTGACGATACTACAGATGCCGGGGAAGCTCTGTCAGAAAGTACTAGCGAAATTTCTGGCGAAGGGCATTTTACCGAAACAGCAGAGGCGAGTAGTCCTTCAATAGAGGTGAAGTCACACGTCATTGATGCTATTTCTGACGCAGCGCATAATGACAACAAGAAACCGACACCAGAATCCTTAGATGCGACGCTGGATTATAATAATTCTGTCGAATCGACTGACATTGTTGATAATGAGCGGCTGGTTGATACTGCAATAGTTGATGAGGCTAAGGTTGATCCTCCAAACGAGGAGATTGACATATTGGCGGCGGATCAAATTTTCACTGATACACAGGTCTTGTCAATTGAGCAACTTGACTATAGTGGTACGGCGATAGAGCGTAGTCATGGTAAGGATAATGATTTTTGGGCTGAAGAAGATGCGGTTTTCTTTATCGAACGGCAGGAGTCCTCAGTAGTAGAGTCGGAAGCGTCTTCTGCTGAAACAGTGACGATTGCGCTGCCGGTAGAAACGATTACAGTGCGTGAAGAAACTGATGACTCTGAGCCAGTGGAACAAGTAATTATTTCCACCTCACCGATTATTGAGCCAACACTTGATGTTGAGTCGGACGAGGTGGCAACGAAAATTCCAGAGGAATGTCTCGTGCTTCGTGAGGAGTTTGTGAAAATATCGGAAAAAAGCGATTTGCTGCGCAGTGATGATGAAATTGAAAGTGTAATTATGGATGTTAGTGACATAAAATCAGGCATCAACCTGTCCGGAGAGCAAGCAGAACTTAACGATATTCTGGATGATTGTGTCTATAATGGCGAAGAAAGTGTCGCGAATGGTGATGATTTGCTGATGAATACCCATCCATCATCTGGTTTATGGTCAGACGATAGTCCGCTAAATCCAGAAGAGGGGTTGGTGACAATGACTCAATCGGCTGCGGATGACTCATCATTGGTGTCGCGGCTGGTTGGTGTGTTGGTGGTGGCGATGTGTGTGGCGCGCGGCCGACAAGCTAGAGCGATTCCGAATAGCTGATGATCTTTGCGTGGTGTAAGCGATAAATAGGTCTGCGCGAAATGATAGCGCGAAGATTGGCAGCTGATGAATGGTTAAAGCCTGATATAATGAAACTATGAAAGTGCTCGACAAGCCGAAAATTGATCGTCCCCGCGAGAAGTTGGCACGTTACGGTACGGCGCGGCTGAGCGACTTGGAGCTGTTGATGGCGATTATTGGCAGCGGTAATGCTCGGGCCGATGTTGGCAAGATTGCGCGCGAGGTGCTGAAAATTTTGCGTCAAAAAGGCGGTGATGTTTCGTATGATGATTTACGTAGCGTGGTTGGTTTGGGTGAAGCGAAAATTCCGGTGATTTTGGCGAGTTTGGAACTGGCGCGGCGGTACTTGCTGGATAGCGACCAGCCAATTATTGACAGTCCAGAGAAAGCGGTTGAGCTACTGGCCGACATTCGCGACAAAAAGCAGGAATATTTTGTCTGCCTGACACTGGACGGTGCGAATCGTTTGATTGCCAAGCGGGTGGTGACTATCGGCACGCTGACCGCCAGCCTGGTGCATCCGCGTGAGGTCTTCGCCGCCGCCATCGCTGATCGTGCGGCTTCGATCATCGTGGCGCATAATCATCCGAGCGGGAGTTTGGGGGCGAGTCAGGCTGATAAAGATGTCACGAATAGGCTGGGAGAAGCGGGGAAGCTACTTGGTATTACGCTTAATGATCATATTATTGTCACGAAAACTAGCTACAAGAGCCTGATGCACTCAGAGTAAACGACCCCCAATCTGATATAATTTATCTATGAATACAAGGGAGCTTGAAAAGCAGTTGTGGGCTGCGGCGGATAAACTACGGGGTAATATTAGTTCGTCGGACTATAAATATGTGGTACTCGGGCTGATTTTTCTGAAATATGTTTCAGATGCGTTCTTGGCGCGGTACCAGGCGGCAGTCGATGAGAATTATGATCCAGAAGATAGGGATTGGTATTTAGCAGAGAATATTTTTTGGATTCCTAAGGAGGCTCGCTGGGAACATCTGGTGGAGAGTGCCAAGCAACCAGAAATTGGCGTACTAGTTGATAGCGCCATGGAGGCAATTGAACGCGACAATCCAAGTTTGAAGGGTGTTTTGCCGAAAAATTATGCTCGCGAAGCTCTAGACAAGCGCCGTCTAGGTGAGCTTATCGATTTGTTTACCAATATCAAATTTGACACTGCCAGTTCCAAAGATTTGCTTGGTCAAGTCTACGAATATTTTATGGGTATGTTTGCTGACAGTGAGGGTAAGCATGGTGGCGAATTCTACACGCCGCGCTCCATCGTGAAGCTGCTGGTAGAAATGCTTGAGCCATACAGTGGGCGCGTGTACGACCCATGTTGCGGTAGTGGTGGTATGTTCGTCTGGAGTGAGAAGTTTGTCGAGGAGCATGCGGGCCGCGTTAGCGATATCGCGGTGTATGGTCAGGAGCTCAACGAAACCACTTGGCGACTCGCTAAAATGAATATGGCAATTCGGGGAATTGACGCAAATATCAAACGCGGCGACACCTTGATGGATGACCAGCTTCCTGACCTGAAAGCTGATTATATCTTAGCTAACCCACCGTTTAATATTAGTGACTGGGGTCAAGAACATTTGCAGGCCGACCCACGCTGGAAGTATGGACTGCCGCCAAAGGGTAATGCTAACTTTGCCTGGATTCAACATATGATTCACCACTTGAGCCCGCGTGGTACGGCAGGTTTTGTGTTGGCAAACGGGAGCATGAGCAGTCAAACTGGCGGCGAAGGTGACATCCGCAAGCAGCTAGTGCTCAATGATATGGTTGACGCCATCGTCACACTGCCGAGTCAGTTATTTTTTAACGTCGCTATACCGTGCTGTCTGTGGTTTGTGTCGCGCGATCGTGCTAATCGTCACGGTAAAGTACTGTTCATCGATGGGCGTAATTTGGGTAAAATGGTCACCCGTCGTAACCGCGAGCTGACCGAAGAAGATATTGCCAGGGTAGCAAAGACATATCACGATTATAAAACTGCCAGCGCGGATTACGCTGACCAGCAGGGCTTCTGCAAAGTCGCTGATCTAGAAGAAATCAAGCAGCATGATTACGTACTGGCACCCGGTCGTTACGTTGGTGTCGAAGAGGCCGAGGAAGACGATGAGCCGTTCGCCGAGAAATTTGCTCGGTTGACGGCTGAGCTTGAAGGGCAATTTGCGAAGAGCCGTGAGTTAGAGGTAAAAATAAAAGAAAATCTTGCCAAAATAGAGAAAGAAACCAAATGATGAATAGCAACAACCCGAACAGCGAGATGGTGTTGTATGTTGGCGATGACGGCAAGCCGCAGATTCAAGCTAGGCTACAAGATGAAAATATGTGGCTCACTCAAGTGCAGTTGGCCCAGGTATTTCAGACTACAAGGCAAAATATAGGCCAACATATTAAGAATATCTACGAAGAGAAAGCGCTCGTCCCTTCGGCAACTATAAAGAAATTCTTTATAGTTCAAACTAAAGGTGATCGTGAGGTCTCAAGGAATATAGAGCATTATAGCCTAGACACGTTAATTGAGCTTGGTTACCGTGTGAAGTCAAATATTGCTACCAATTTTCGCATCTGGGCTATCTGTGAAGGAGAAGGTTAAGGGGAAGAAATGAAAGAATTAACAGATAAACAAATCCTAAGGCATTTGCACAATAATACTATTCTGCGTAACAATCAGCTGTCAATGCTTGTGAAGCTACTAAATTCATTGAAAGAAAGTACCGTTTTGGCAATTGATGGTGCATGGGGATCCGGTAAAACGGTGTTTGTAAAGCAACTACTAATGTTATCTGACAGTGCTATTCAAGATTATGGCCATAATACTCTTGACGAGAATGCAATCAACCTTTTGCGAGAAAAACAAAAAACTTTCTATTTCAATGCGTGGGAATATGATTATCTTGGCGACGCGCTCAGTGCTATGTTGCTAAAGTTGATAGCGGACGACGATGAAAGTCTGACCCAAGGCTCGATAAAGAAGGCTCTTAGTATGATAACCATGTCTGCAGGATTAAAGAACATAACCCATGATTTTATAGACATTGATAATAAGACTAGTAAGGCTGACCTTGTCAAAGCGGTAAAAGATCAAGTAAATCGACACGATACAGTAAACGAATTCATTGATAAGTTAAAAGGTGATTCCGAAAGACTCATTTTTGTAATTGATGAGCTTGATCGCTGTCGTCCGTCTTTTGCTGTCGAGTTGCTAGAGGTTGTTAAGCATTATTTTATGCGTGATGATGTGACGTTCATCATTACGACAAATGTCAATCAACTTTCACATACAATTAAGAAATATTACGGAAGTGACTTTGATGGATATGCGTATCTAAATAAATTTTTTGATTTTACGTTTGGTTTGCGTAAGTTGAGCATCGAAGTGTATGCAAGAAGCGTACTTGACTGGATGGAAGGCAGCATGATAGTTAATGGAGTTGCATTTGACGCTATAGAATACTACGGCTTTGAGATGCGTGAAATTAATTCATACTATTCATCACTTCGTTTGGTGAGTCGGTTTCTGACAAGAAATAACAACTGGAGGAAGGACCAATATCCGACACAGCTTGTGTTCGTACCTCTGGCCCTTGCGCTAAAGATAAAAAACGATAGTTTATATGAACAATTCAAATCAGGCAGAGGTGAGGGCGTACTAAGAGATTTTACTGCTAATTCATATAGTGCTCTTGGATATGCAGAAAGATTTGTATATGAGGATGGTTCAAGTTTATCGCAAGAGGAGATGAAAGAGAAGGCGGTAGATGCGTTGATAGTGGAATACAAAAATATCTTTGCTTCTGAAGGTAGGGGGCGAAGTGGCGAAAACCTACAAGATTTTGAGGAGGCGACTGCTCTCATTGGTTTATATACAACAATCTCTACAGAAAGTGATGAGCGATGATACAGACGGTTTCGTTGAGCGATATTTGTACTAAAATTACATCTGGTGGAACGCCGTTAACCAAGAGGGATGATTACTATGGTGGCGGTATACCGTGGTTAAGGACTCAGGAGGTTAATTTTGGTAATATTTATTCAACTGAAAAAACAATTACAGAATTAGGGCTAAAGAACTCATCGGCAAAGATTATCCCTGAAGATTCCGTGATTGTAGCTATGTATGGTGCAACTGCCGGCAGGTCTGCGATTAATAAGATTCCATTGGCTACAAATCAAGCCTGTTGCAATTTAATAATTGATAACAACAAAGCTGATTATAGATTCGTGTACTATTATCTTGTAAATAGTTATGAAAAACTCCTAAGCGCTGCTGTTGGTGCTGCTCAGCAGAATTTGGGTTCTAAGCAAATATCAGCTATGACCATCAATCTACCGCCACTCGACCAACAAAAGAAAATTGCCGATATTCTCAGCAGTCTTGATGAAAAAATCGAGCTCAATCGCCACATGAACGAAACCCTTGAGCAGCTTGGCCAAACCCTCTTTCGTCATTATTTTGTTGATAAAGCTAAGCAGAGTAATGGTAATATACAGACCATACCTTTAGGAAAAAAGTTTCATCCAAAAAGAGGTAGAAGTTTGCAAGCTAGAGATATGATTTGTGGTGACACACCGGTTATTAGCGGTGGACTGAAGCCAGCCGGATTTCACAATGAAGCAAATACGACCGCGCCAGTTATCACGATAAGTGCATCCGGAGCAAATGCTGGTTTTGTGTCTGTTTGGGGTGAACCAGTATGGTCGGCAGACTCTTCGTACATTGACTCAACAATTACCAAATATGTTTATACCTACTATTTATTCCTCAAGAACAAGCAAAAAGAGATATACGATATGCAAACTGGCTCTGGTCAGCCGCATATTTATCCAAAGCACATAGAGCTTTTGGAAATTGTTGATTTATCAGATTGCGAGTTTGATGATTTCGAGCAGATGGTGCGACCATTGTTTGATATGATACATGAAAACAAGAAGCAAATAGATTATTTGTCCAAAATTCGTGATTTGCTTTTACCAAAATTAATTTCCGGAGAGATTAAGATATAATGGCTAATATATTAGAACTTGATCATAAGCAAGCTCGTGCTTTTTTGCTGGACGGTAAAAGTTATGTAAACTTTGATTTGCCTGAATATTTTAACTTTGATCCAATACTTCAAGCTGTGTCAAGTAAGATGGGCGGTTATGATGTTAATTATTTTTTTGATCCAGAGGATGGTGGCCGTAAGAAGAAAGACCCACGAGATAGACATGATGTAAATAAAGTGATTTACGGCAACAAAGACGGTGAACTAGCCTGGAGGCCATTTGAGATAATAAATCCGGTTCTTTATGTAGGGTTAGTGCATTATATCACTAAAGAGGATAATTGGAGTGTTATAAAAAAGCGATTTTCTGAGTTAAGGAGGGGTTGTAATATTGAAGTTGCTAGTATTCCAGTGCAACCCTCAAAAAGAAAAGCGCGAAAGCGGAGCAAATACGTGCTTGGTGGGAGAAATTTGAGCAAAACTGTGCGGCTAAAGGTCTTGAGTTTCGATATGTCTTAGAAACTGATGTTGCAAACTGTTATGGATCAATATATACGCATTCTATTTCATGGGCTCTTCATGGTAAAGACGAGGCTTATGCTAACCGTGATAAAAAATCTTTGGGAGGTAAAATTGATGAGCATTTTCAGATGATGAATCATCGACAAACAAATGGGATACCTCAGGGAAACACTCTTTCTGATTTTATTGCTGAGCTTATCTTTGCATATGCTGATAATCTTTTAGCTCAAGCTATAAAAGATATTGATAAAAGAGAATATTCCATTGTTCGCTACAGGGATGACTATCGAATTTTTACCAATAGGCTAGATCTAGGAGCTCGTATACTGAAAGAGTTAACTGAAATTTTAGCAATACTTGGTCTTAGATTAAATGCACAGAAGACCAAAAAGAGCAGCGATATAGTCTTGAGTTCTATTAAAAAGGATAAGATCGAAGAATTATTTATACCGAATATAAAGAAAGAAAAAGATAATTTTGCAAAATGGTTAATGCAGATTTATGCAGCTAGTTATAAATATCCTAATTCAGGTATGGTGTCTCGCCAGCTAAATATGTTTCACGAGGAACTTCTTGATTACTTAGATCAAGGAAAAAGCTTACGTCATTATGAAAAACCAGAAGTTATGCTGAGTATTGTAGTTAATATGGCAATTAAAAACCCTAAATACTACAATATGGCGATGGCGGTTGCGAGTCTAACTATCCGTGGGGCGGGTGAGTCAAGGAGGGGACTCCTTGTTCAAAAAATTCTTGATAAGTTCAAGATTATACCTAACACTGGCTTATTAGATATTTGGTTGCAGCGAGTATCTTACTCTATTGATCCGGACTTGCAATTTAATGAATTATTAACCCGGTCAGTCAGTGAAAGAGCATATATTGATAATTCTATTATCTGGTGTATTGATTGGCTAAAGGACGACATAATGAAAACAGTTAGAGACACAAGTATAGTTGACGTCGATATACTACAAGGCATCAGGGAGACGAATAAAATATCTATTGATCGCCAGGAGGTTGATTTGTTTAGAGATATACCGAGTTAGGATAGTTATTAAAAGTTTATATCTAGCTCGGTCTGACCACCGTTAAAATCACTTACATCGAAACAGTCTAGTGTAATTACTTTTGTTCGCGACTCATCCATAGTATTGAGTCGTCGACAATATTTTGCCATGGTCGAGGTGTCGTCGGTGGCAACAAAATCTATACTGTGGTTTGAACATTGAGCAAGTAACTTTACGTCGTCCTTTGCTGAATCTCGCGATGTATGCTTGCCTCTAGATTCTGAATGCAGCCTGCTGGCGAAACTACCGGCTAGCTTTGAGTCATCAAGATTAAAGGGAAGAGGTATAAAATTGCCAGTATCTAGTATAGGATCGATTGAGTCTTTGTACTCATACTCTGATGCAACAATAGCAGAGAGATACATATCTATATTATTATCAATGAAATACTTATAATATTTCTTAGCTACCTCATGATTAGGGCGCGAGTTGTCAAAAAGAGTAATAAGAAAGCTAGTGTCTATTAGTACAGATTGTCTAGGTTGTCTTAGCATGATTACCTCTTACTTCTTCCACCCAGCTAACTATGTCAGGTATATCTTTCCAAGCTAGTTTAGTTCTCCAAACAAGTCTATGAGCTGGAACAAGCCATAGAAGCACTAAAGTGGCTTCTAGAACAACCAGGGTGCGACGCGCTTAAAGCGCTGGGTTTGCGTCCATAAAAATACGCAGCTCATCTTGAAGTAGTGACGAGTTGTTCTTTTTTTAAAGACTGCTTGTCACTTCATTGGAAATTATTAAGTCCCAACTGGGGCTGTTTTTTATTCTATTGACTTTTTTACTTATGTGTGATATAAATAGTACTAGCTTTTACAGACAATCCCGTCAGTAAAAGTCGCCCTTTGAACTTCACCTTTGAGAGGAGGTGAAAAAATGAGCACTTCAGACAACTGCGCGACAGATGATATTAAGGTACATGAGGTAAACCGGAAGGTTTACTTAGCCTGTCTTGTCGCCTTACTCCTGCTACCGGTCGCCATCTTCGGCTTCTATGCCTTAGACCCGGATCTGTTCTAATTTTTCCTAAGTCGCCGCTTGACTTTATGATGCGATATTCACTAATGGCAGTTTTGATTAGTGGTGTTTCTTCTACAACTATTGCGACCGAACCAGGTTTAATTGCAATTTTGACTCCATTTAAGTCAACTGACTCGTTACCACGAATAAAAATAGATACTTGTTCAATGAAATCTTTTAAAATCGGTAAAGAAACGTTGTTTAAGCTAATCTTTTCATCCATTAGCTTATCGTCAATCGAAAAATATAGACCGCCCTTACTCATCTTACCTGTTCCACCCACTTATTAATACATATCTATTATAGCACAACAAACATTATAATTCTGGGATCCAAGACAACTGGTGTATAATTGTCGCAGTATGACCGAATCTCAAATCGAACAATATGCGCTTGATATCCTAGCTAATCTCGGCTGGCAAATTCTGCATGGACCAGATATTGGTCCAGATGGTGCTATAGCTGAGCGTGAGCTCAGGCAGGTGGTATTGCCTGGGCGTCTATATAGTGCTTTGGCGCGGCTCAATCCGCACATTCCAGAACCAGCCTTGAATGAAGCGATGCGGCGGTTGACGCAGATTAGTAAACCAGGCTTGATTGAGAATAATCACGAGTTTCATCAACTGCTGGTGGCTGGTGTGCCGGTGCAATATCGCATATCAAGTGGCGAAGTAAAACACGATATTGTGCGGGCGATTGATTTTACCTCGCCAAAAAACAATGATTTTGCGGCGGTCAATCAGCTGACGGTTCTGCAGGGTGACTATAATCGTCGGCCGGACATCGTGCTGTTTGTGAATGGCTTGCCACTGGTGGTGATTGAACTAAAAAATGCGGCCGACACGAAGGCGGATTTGGTAGCGGCATATCAGCAGATTCAGACGTACAAGCGAGAGATTAGTGATCTGTTCCGTTTTAATGAATTGTGCGTAACGAGCGATGGGCTAGAAGCAGAGATGGGCACGATCACCAGCCCGTTGGAGCGAATGATGTCGTGGAAAACGATTGACGGCGAAAAGGAAGCTGGCAATGTGCCGATGTTGGAGGTATTGCTGCGTGGTGCGTGCACGTCTGAACGCTTGCTGGATATGGTGCAGAATTTTATCGTATTTGAGCGGAGTGATGGTGACAAATTGATCAAGAAAGTTGCTGCTTACCATCAATATTGGGTGGTGAATAAAGCACTTGATCGGACGCTGGCAGCCAGTAGTGAATGCGGCGATCAGCGGGCTGGCGTAGTTTGGCATACGCAAGGGTCGGGTAAGAGCTTGAGCATGGTGTTCTATACTGGCAAACTGATGAAGTCACGCGATTTGCACAACCCGACCATCGTGGTGGTGACGGATCGCAATGATCTTGATGGTCAATTATTCGGTACGTTTAGCGCCTGTCGCGAGCTATTAGGAGAAGATCCGAAACAAGCTGATTCGCGCAGTGAACTCAGGATACTGTTGCAGCGCCAGGCGGGTGGAATTATCTTTACGACAATCCAGAAGTTCTCGCCCGAGGACGAGGAGGATAGCTTGCCAGTCCTGACTGATCGACGCAATGTCATCGTGATGGCAGATGAGGCGCACCGCAGTCAATATGGCTTGAAGGCGCATGTCCGAGCTAGTGATGCTCAGCTGGTGTATGGTTACGCCAAGTATATGCGCGATGCCTTGCCGGGTGCGAGCTACATTGGCTTTACGGGCACGCCGATTGAAACGGACGATAAGTCAACGCCAGTAGTGTTTGGCGACTATATCGATATTTATGATGTCGAGCAGGCGGTGAAAGATGGTGCAACGGTGCCGATTTATTATGAGAGCCGGCTGGTTGATTTGAATATGGATGAGGCAACGCGGCAGTGGCTGGATAAGGAAGTTGATGATTTGCTGGAGGGCGAAGAGTTGAGTCGTCAGGATGCGTTGAAGGCCGAGTATGCGCAAAAGGAAGCCATCGTTGGTAATAGCGAGCGGCTGAATACTATCGCTTTGGATATCATTGAGCACTTTGAGGCCCGGCAAAGTGTCCTGGGTGGCAAAGGTATGATTGTGACGATGAGTCGCGGTATTGCAGCGGATTTGTACGAAAAAATCGTGGCGTATCGGCCGGATTGGCACAGTGACGATGACGCGCGCGGCGTGATAAAGGTGATTATTACCGGTAGTGCTAGCGACCCTGACCATTTGCAGCCGCATATTCGTAATAAACAACGGGTAAAGGCAATCGAAAAGCGCATCAAAGATCCAAATGATCCGCTTGAGTTGGTGATTGTGTGCGACATGTGGCTGACGGGATTTGATGTGCCAAGCATGCACACCATGTATCTGGATAAACCGCTCAAAGGGCATAATTTGATGCAAGCGATTGCCAGGGTAAATCGAGTGTTCCCTGGAAAAACTGGCGGTTTGGTGGTTGACTATCTGGGTGTAGCGGGGGCGCTGCGCGATGCTATTTCTGACTATACGCAAAGTGGTGGTCAAGGCGCACCGCAGCTTGATATCACTGAGGCGGTGGCGCAGATGCAGATGCGCTATGAGGTAGTACGCGATTTGTTTGGCAACTTTGACTACCAGCGATATTTTACTGCACCAACCGACCAACAGCTACAAATTATCTTGGATGCAGAGGAATATATTTTAGGGTTGGAAGACGGTGAGAAGCGGTTGAAGCAGCATGTTTTGGAACTGAGTAAAGCATTTGCATTGGCGATGCCGAGGCCTGAGGCGCTGAAAATTCGCGAAGAAGTGGCGCTGTTTCAGGCGGTGAAAGCCCGGCTGGAGAAAGTGTCCAGCTCGGCAGTGGTGACTGATGCTGAGTATCGCAGTGCGCTGAAACAAATTGTCGATAAAGCAATTGCGCCAGTTGGTGTGGTTGATGTGTTTGAGGCGGCAGGATTAGAAAAGCCGGAACTGTCGATTTTGAGTGATGAGTTTTTGGCGGAAATTCGTAACATGGAGCGCAAGAATTTGGCGGTGGAGGCTTTGCAAAAACTGCTGGCTGATGAAATCAAACTACGATTTTCGAGAAATTATGCCAAGGATACCAAGTTCTCTGACTTGCTCAATCAAGCCTTGACGCGGTATAGAAATGGGACGATTGAGGCGGCGCAGGTAATTGAGGAGCTAATCAATATCGGACAGCAAGTGCGCCAGACTGTTGAGAATGGAGCGGTCGATGGTCTAAGTGAAGATGAGATTATCTTTTTATGATGCGCTGGTTGAAAATGGCAGTGCTCGTGAAGTACTGGGTGACGCGCAGCTACGTGACATCGCAAAAGTGTTACTAGAGCAAGTTCGTCGAGATGCGACGATTGATTGGGCAGAGCGCAGGAATGTTCAGGCAAAACTGAAAGTTAACGTCAAAAAGACGCTGGCAAAATATGGCTACCCGCCAGATCAGCAGGCGTTGGCAACTGACATGGTATTAGAACAAGCCAAACGTTATAGTAACGAATGGAGCCAAAAACGCGCAGCGTATGACGCTGGCGGCGGAGCGAGTTTGCTGGATTGATAAAATAATCATGAAAATCTCCGTCCATCTCAAACCCAACTCTCACCACCGTGAAGAAGTCGTCCCGAACGATGATGGTTCTCTGACAATCTACACCAAGGCGTCAGCCATTGAGGGGCGAGCGAATCTAGCGGCAGGAAAGTTGTTGGCAAAATATTTTGGTGTGGCACCTTCACGGGTAAAATTACTACGCGGTGCAACCTCGAAATACAAGGTGTTTAACATTGATCAGTCGGACTAATTCAACCGTTGTATCGTCACAAATGAATACCCCTGCTGCTTCAGTGAGCTGAGGATACACGGCACGGCATTGACGGAAGTTTGGTGTATGTCGTGCATCAAGATGACGGCTCCAGGGCGAGCGCCAGCGACGGCACGTGAACAGACAATCTGGCTATTGCGATCAGCCCAATCCCGCGTGTCGACCGACCATAAGATTGATGACATTTTGCGTTGGCGGAGCTGTTCCAGGACCGCGCGGTTGACCGCGCCGTATGGTGGTCGTATGATGTTCGGCTTGGCGCCGACGGCTTGTTTTATGGCGTTATTTGTCTGGTCAATTTCACTAGCGAGTTGCCCTGCTGAAACCTTATTTAACTCTGGATGCGACCAAGAGTGATTACCTAATTGATGTCCGCGCGACTGCATACGGCGTAATGTATTGGCACGTGCTGAAACTTTGCTGCCGATTAGGAAAAATGTCGCCTTGGCGTCGTACTTATCCAATATGTCTAGCAGCTTTTCAGTGTATGGTCCGGGTCCGTCGTCAAAAGTTAGAGCAATTGTTTTATTTGCGACGGTAGGCGTTGGAGCTACGGGCGCTGGTTTTGGTTTTTCTGCAGGTTTGGGGATGTTGGCGAATTTTCTCGCCGTTGGATTTTGTAGATATTTAGATACGGAGGAAATTGGTACGGTAATTGTCAATTCGCCGTAAGATGATGGCAGTAGCGACGCCTGACCGAGCGGCCAAGCCAATGCATTGCCATTATTAGTGATGATAAAGTTAGACAAAGCTTCTTTATTTATGATTTCGTTCAGGTCAATTTCTGGCTGCTGGCGTTGCTTGATGGTCTGAGAAATGCTATTTTTGGCAGCGGATATGATTGCTTCGGCGGCTTCATCAGACTGTTCTGTAAAATCAGCCAAGCCGACGACTTCGCCAGATTTTTTGTCGAAAGTCCAAAATTGCGTCATTGATGCTGGATGCGCGCCATTCATATCCTGCTTAATATTGACGACAATCGACAGCGCTTCTGAAGTGTTGTATGTGACTTGATAGCCAATTGTTTCGGTCATTGGCTTATCAAAAACTGTTGCCAGTAAAACCGTATTTTGAAAATCGCGATCAATTTTATCAATCGACTCGCTAATTAAGCGATTAATCTTTTCATTTTCCGTGATCGGATATTCAATTGAAATTTTTTCCCGTTTATTATCTCTGGTGACAAATTTTGAGCGAATGCCAGAATATTTCGAATCAGCAAAATAATACTTTTCGTCAGAGGGCGCAGTCGTTTGTCGCGAGTGTGATTGATTGAGGAAATATATCCCAAATAGCCCCGCCGAAAATAGCAATATCAAAAACGGTATGATAATAAATAGTTTTTTCGATTTTGGTTTTGCTTTTTTTCTCTGAATGCGCATACTATAAGTATAGCACTAGTGTTTTGGTTTTGTTATAATTGACGATAAGTAGAGACTAGCTTAGTCAAAATTACAACAGAGAGGAATTTACGGAGTGGAACTTGAGCCAATTATAAAAGTCGATAAACTCGTTAAAACTTATGATGGAAATAATGTGGTCGACGGCGTGTCGTTTGAAGTTAAAAAGGGCGAGATATTCGGGATTCTTGGTCCTAACGGCGCGGGCAAAACAACAACGTTGGAAATGCTGGAAGCGCTCAGGCCAATTGATGGCGGCGTGGCTACAATTGACGGCATAGATGTCGCTAAGAAACCTAAGGACATTAAGAATATAATTGGTATTCAGCTTCAGTCGACGGCTTTTTATGACAAACTGACTTTGCGTGAACAATTGAAAATGTTTGGTAGTTTATATGGTCGGACAGTTGATACCGAGGCGCTGCTTGCTAAGGTTCAGTTGACGGAAAAGGCTAAGAATTATGTCGAGCAGCTTTCTGGTGGTCAAAAACAGCGTTTTGCGATTGCTTCGACATTGGTGAATAATCCGAAAGTGTTGTTTCTGGACGAGCCGACCACTGGGCTTGATCCGCAGGCGCGTAGAAATTTGTGGGATTTGATTAAGGAAATTCGCGACGAGGGAATTACGATTCTTTTGACGACGCATTATATGGACGAGGCGGAATTATTGTGTGATCGTCTGGCAATTATGGATAGCGGTAAGATTATCACAATTGATACGCCGCATAATCTTATCCAGCAATTATTGGCGCGCGGTTTTAAGAAGGAGCAAGTTGTTGAGCAGGCTAATTTGGAGGATGTGTTTATTGATTTAACAGGAAAGGCAATTCGGGATTAATATGAAAAAATATTGGATTGGAATATTTGGGCAAGTTCGCGCTCAGCAAAAGCGTTTCGTTCGAGATAAAATGGCGCTATTTTTCACTTTTCTTTTTCCGCTGATTTTTCTATTGGTTTTTGGGTCGGTTTTTAGTAATGATTCGACCAGTTTTAATATTGCAATTGTCAACAATTCGCAGACGGAATTTGCCAAAAGTTTCGTTAAAAATGCCAAAGAAAATTCGAAGGATTCGATTCTTAAAATTAAAGACGTTAAAGATATGGATGAGGCTCGCGAGAAGTTGAAGCGTTCGGAGCTTAACGGTATTATTGAGCTTCCGAGCGATTTTGGTGTGGTAAAGGGATAGTGGTAATGATGCTCTTCCGACTGGCACTGTGAGTGTTCTTTACTCCAAGGGTTCTGAGCAAACTGGTGGCGCTTTGGTGGCGGTGATGAGTCAAATTGCTGATGACATCAATATTCACCTGGGTCAGCCTTAAGCTCCGCTTAAGGCTGTTGGTAAAGCTGTTGGTGATGAGCAGTTGAAATCGTTTGATTATATGTTTACTGGGCTATTAGGTTTTAGCTTGATGAGTATGGGTATTTTTGGCTTGGCTAATCAAATGCCAGCCGAAAAGCAGCGTGGCTCTTACCGACGGTTGCGTGCAGCGCCGTTTACTTCGGGCCAGCTGATTATTTCTATGGCGATTCACTACACGATTATTTCGCTGCTCAGTTTGACGATGATGATTGTTGTCGGTATGCTATTGTTCCAGTTTAATATGCGCGGCGACTGGGGGATATTTGTCCTTATGGCGGTGCTGGCGGCCTTTATGATGGTGGGTCTGGGCCTGTTGATCGGCGGTTGGGCGAAGAATGAAAATCAATCAGCACCGCTGAGCAATCTAATCTCCTTTCCGATGATGTTCTTGTCTGGTGCGTTTTTCCCGATTTACTTATTCCCGGAATGGCTTCGGGGTGCAACTAATTTTATTCCAATGACGCCAATTACTGAAGGGTTTCGTTTGGTTATGACTGAGCACGCTGGCTTGGTTGATGTTTTGCCGCAAATCGGTACTATTGCTGTTTGGATTGTCGTTATTTACATTGCCGCAATTAAGCTTTTTAGGTGGGAGTAATTTTAATATCTTCTATCTTTGGAAAATAATGCTACAAAAAGGAGGGCGGATATGAACAAAAAAGTCGTTGCGATTATTCTTGGGATAATCATTTTGGTTGGGGCTATATTTGGACTATGGTATAACAAACGTAGTAGTGAGCAGCCGAAGACTCCGTCTACTAACGTGTCCGACTCTGCCAAATTCAAGTCAGAATATCCGCGAGTGGCGGCGAATAATCGCTTCGTTTATGCCAGCGATAAAGAAATCCTCGATATCTTTGATAACGGCAGCGGCGTGGTTTTCTTGGGCTTTCCGCAATGTCCGTGGTGTCAGCATTTGAGCGAACACGTTGATCGGGCAGCTCGGACTGAAGGTGTTGATAAAATATACTATTTGAATATTCGCGATGCTCGCGCTAGCAACAACGAAGTTTACCAAAAATTGGTCAAGAAATTAGA
The DNA here is from genome assembly GCF_018866205.1 of Candidatus Minimicrobia vallesae. Taxonomy (GTDB): domain Bacteria; phylum Patescibacteriota; class Saccharimonadia; order Saccharimonadales; family Saccharimonadaceae; genus Nanosynbacter; species Nanosynbacter vallesae. Next base: position 653,146 of record NZ_CP076459.1, on the reverse strand, counting down.
ACCGTATTTGGAAAAAGATAAAAATGGCAATCCTCGAATATTTGTGCCTGATGTATCGATTGTCAAGAACGGCAAGATTATCGGCCGCTACAAAGAGGAATCGACTGGCGACGATAATATCACGCCAGATAAATATTGGACTAATGAAAGAATAGAGCGGACTTTATCTCAACTGCGTGGATTTATGAGTCAACTGAAATAGTGATAATTATTCGACGCCGCCGGCCTTAAGAATGCTTCTTAATCCGTTTTCGCCGCCGACGAATCCGCTGGTTTGATAGTCGTTAATAACCATATATGGCAAGCCATTCACGCCAAGCGACAGGGCTTTTTGCGTGTTGCTATCAATTTCTTTTTGGTGCGGTTTTTTAGTCATACAGTCGGAAAATTGCGATTCATTCATGCCGACATTTTTGGCGGAAGTTAGGAAATATTCCAGTGGAAGAGCAGGGATTTTTTTCGGCACAGCGACGTTTTTTACGCCGATTCCTTTATCAAAGTAATCGCTTTTAATGCGCGGGACGATATCGTGGGTGTACTGCCAATATTTATCTTGATCAGCAGCGCAAAACGCAGCGTGAGCGCCAGTTTCGGTATTGTTGGTCATCTCTTTTAATAGTGTTACTACGCGATGCTCATAACGAACTTTTCCGGATTTAATATAGTCATTTTTGAAGAATTCTGTACTGGTTGCGGCTTCGACTTCGGCGCAAAATGAACAAAAATAGTCAGTATAATCAATGAATACGTTTTTCGCGTCAGCGGATCCTTGTGACATTTTTTCATTCCATGGTTTATTATCGCCAATGTGACGATTCGGCGGGCGATTGATAATTCCATAAATAAACAAAGCTACAATTCCCACGATTACAATTCCCGAAAGAACCCAAATAAGTGCTATGCCTGATGATTTTTGTCGATTCATATTTTCTCCTGTTTAGATAATTCTGTGTACATAAAAATAATTTGACCTGATTTATATAGCGAGAATAAACTGAGCAGTAAAGCCAACAAAAGGACTATTGTGCTGGCGATATTTGCGGCGGTGGCGGCGGCAGCTCCTGAGAAAAATAGGGTTACAATTGGTAAGATTAGTGACGTTCCGCAGGGGACGCAGCCGAGTCCGATTGTTGCGGCAATTGATGCGATTCCGCTTAGTCCGACTTGTCGAGATACGGTTTTTTCATTGTCTCGATTATTCTTTGCTGTAAAAATTACAGCGGCGATTGATACACCTTGAAGAATTGACACTATCATAAGCAGTGCGCCATTTGGTGAAGTGAAACTTTGTTTGAAGATGTCTATAATCATCTGAGCCGAGCATCGCGATTTTATCGAGGATTGGTAGACGCGACATCATTAGTGGTCCGTAAAAATTGGCGTTGATTGCGAAATAAATTACCACGGCGAAGGCGACGGTTGTGACAATTGTTATTAGGAAATATTTCGGTAAACCAAGCATTCTGCCGACTCCTAAAAGCGCTGATTTGACGGATTCCTGCTTGCTGTGAATTTGGTTCATATATCTATTATACGATATTCGTAAAGGCAATTCGATCATCCACGGCAGCAACTTTTACTGTATCTCCGTCGTGAATTCGCCCGTCGATCAGTTCGAGCGCCAAAGGATCAAGCACGCGTTTTTGAATCAAACGCTTAAGTGGCCGAGCGCCGAAACTTGGGTCGTAGCCGTCTCGCGCCAACATGTCACGAACGCTATTGTCAAAATTCAGCGTTATGTCGCGACTATCTTTAACTTGGCGAACAACTTTTTCTAATTGCACGTCAACAATTGCACGCATCGATTCGGGATGAATGCGATCAAAAATCACAATGTCGTCAATTCGGTTTAAGAATTCTGGACGGAAATGACCACGAAGCGTTTCTAAAATTTGATTGTCGAGAGAGCTAATGTCGTCGCCCGTGTAGTCCATAATCATTTGCGATCCGACGTTGCTGGTCATGATGATGATGGTGTTGCTAAAGTCAATCGTTCGTCCTTGTCCATCTGTCAATCGACCGTCGTCCAAAACTTGCAATAGTACGTTAAACACGTCGGGGTGTGCTTTTTCGATTTCGTCAAACAAAACCACGCTATACGGACGTCGTCTAACGGCTTCCGTCAATTGACCGCCTTGATCGTAGCCGACATATCCTGGAGGCGAACCGATCAATCTGGCTACGGCGTGGCGTTCCATATATTCGCTCATGTCAATTCGAATCATGGCGTGCTCGTCGTCGAATAATTCACGACATAAACTGCGCGCGACTTCTGTTTTTCCCACGCCAGTAGGTCCGAGGAATAGGAATGAGCCAATCGGTCGATTAACGTCGCCGAGTCCAGCGCGTGACCTACGAATGGCGCTTGCTACGGCTGCCACGGCGCGATCTTGTCCGATGACTTGGCGGCTGATCGATTCTTCCAATTTGGTCAATTTGCTAGATTCGCTTTCCATCAATCGCTCCACCGGAATTCCGGTCCAGCGCGCCACCACGCCAGCGATATCGTCAGGCGTAACTTCTTCGCGGAGCAATCGGTCGTGAGTTGGAATTGCCGCTAGCTCTTCGCGGGCGCTTGCTAATTTTTTCTCCAGCTCCGGTAAATCGCCATATTTAATGCGGCTGGCGGTGGCTAAGTCTGCGTCGCGTTCAGCAATTTCTAATTGTGAGCGCAGATTGTCCATTTTTTCGGTAGTCGTGTTGACGGTTTGCAAAATGTCTTTTTCGTGTTGCCATTTTTTATCAATCACTTCGGCTTTTGCGCGAATTTCGGCAATTTGCTCCTTGATTTCATCTTTGCGAATATTGGCGTGATCGGATTTGTCCTTTTTCAGCGCCGCTTCCTCGATTTCCAATTGCAAGCGTCTATTGTTCAATCGATCCAGTGCAATTGGCACGCTTTCTAATTGCATTTTGAGCGAGCTGGTCGCTTCGTCAAGCAAGTCGACTGCTTTGTCTGGCAAGAATCGGTCAGGCAAATATCTGGTGGACAATCTGGCGGCTGCCACGATTGCGTCATCAGCGATTTTTACTCCGTGATGAATTTCGTATTTTTCCTTCAATCCGCGCAAGATGGCGACGGTGTCGTCAAAGCTTGGTTCGCCAACGTAAACTGGTTGGAATCTTCGTTCTAAGGCGGCATCTTTTTCGACATATTGGCGATATTCAGCGAGTGTCGTCGCGCCAATCATGTGCAATTTTCCGCGAGCCAGCGCTGGCTTTAACATATTGCCCGCGTCCATACTGCCTTCACTTTTTCCAGCGCCAACCATGGTGTGAATCTCATCGACAAAAAGAATAATCTCGCCGGCCGCTTCTTCTACTTCTTTCAGAACGGCTTTCAATCGATCCTCAAATTGTCCGCGGAAACTAGCGCCCGCCAGAAGACTGGAAATTTCCAGGGAAATTAGTCGCTTATCCTTCAGTGAAGCGGGAACGTTGCCTTTGACAATTCGTTGCGCCAACGCCTCAACAATTGCGGTTTTACCAACTCCCGGCTCACCGATGAGGACGGGATTGTTTTTAGTGCGGCGACTTAAAATCTGCATAGTGCGTCGAATTTCTTCATCTCGACCGATCACTGGATCGAGTTTACCTTCCTCGCGCTAACGCCGTTATGTCTGTACCGAATTTTTCGAGTGGTTTAGTTGTTTCTTCTTGATTCATGTTTGGTGGCATAAAATCCTCCTTTTGATTTTTAGTCCTAATTTGTTGCGCCCCAGTAAAAGACAGAATGGTGAAATTTGATGTAGCTATCATAGCAAATTAGCACTCTCAGTGCAAGAGTGCTAATAAAATAAATAGTCATTCTTATGATATGTAGTATACATAAATGATATGAATATTCTTGTCACTGGTGGCGCTGGATATATCGGCAGTCACACTATCATCGAACTATTATCATCAAATCATAACGTAGTGGTGGTCGATAATTTATCAAATTCATCCGTCGAGAGTCTGAGGCGAGTTGAAGAAATCACCGGTCAATCAATACCGTTTCACGAATTCGATTTGTGTGATCATCAGCGACTATCAGAATTATTTAAGTCTGAGAAAATTGATGCTGTGATTCATTTTGCTGGGTTGAAGGCGGTTGGTGAATCGGTTGAAAAGGCGCTTCTTTACTATAAAAATAACCTTGAAAGCACGTTGGTTTTGCTTGATGTGATGCAAGAATTTGACGTGAAGAAATTGGTGTTTTCTAGTTCGGCAACAGTTTATGGCGATCCTGCTAAATTGCCAATTACCGAAGATATGCCGTTGTCTGCTACAAATCCATACGGTCAGACAAAGTTGATGATTGAGCAAATGCTTCGCGACATTTCTGCGACGAATCAAGATTGGCAATTTACGTCTCTTCGCTATTTTAATCCAGTTGGCGCGCATCCGAGTGGTCGCATCGGGGAAGATCCTTCAGGAATCCCGAATAATCTTCTGCCGTTTGTGTCGCAAGTTGCTGTTGGTAAGCGAGACCATTTGAGCGTTTTTGGTGACGATTATGACACTCCAGATGGAACTGGCGTGCGCGATTATATTCACGTGGTTGATTTGGCAAAGGCTCACGTGGCAGCTCTGGAGAATTTGGGTCCGACCGAACGAGTATAAAGTCTATAATATCGGCACTGGTCGTGGTACTTCGGTTTTGGAATTAGTGAAGGCGTTTGAGAAAGCGTCTGGTCGCGATGTTCCGTATCAAGTTACGCCACGTCGAGCAGGTGATATTGCGGCGTGCTATGCGGACCCAGGCTTGGGTGGAAAAAGAATTAGGTTGGCGAGCAGAATTGGACAATTGAAGATGCTTGCCGCGACGCTTGGAATTGGCAGAGCAATAATCCGAATGGCTACAATGGCTAATTGCCGGATTTGGTGAAAATCTTATTTTCGTAATAAGCGGAACGTTTGGAAAGTTCTGAATTTAAGTTTTCAATTCCGCCGTATTGTTCGACTGGGGTTTTCTTTCCAGAGAATAAATTTGTGCCCAGACCTAATCGGTCGCCGTCAATTTTAACTCCCAGCGCTGCCAAAGTTGACGGATACATATCGAATGTCGTGAATTGACGGTTCTTTGAGTGGCTAGTCGAAATAGCTGGATTTATAAACGTGTTGTAGATGGTTCGTTGATAATTAGTTCCGCCGATTTTTTCGTCGTAGTATGAAGTTTGCATTCCTAAATGGTCGCCAGAAATGACAATTGTGGTGTTTTCATAAAATGGCTGAGATTTAACCCAATTGACGAATGCGGCGACTTGTTTTGAGGAGCAAGCGTGAACATTGTCGTATTGATTACTGAAGGTTTTGGCGCAGGTTTCGTCCAAATAGCTGTCGGTAAAATGCGTGTCGGCGGTTAATAATTGTAGGTTAAATGGCTTGTCTGACGCCGCCAAGCGCGAGGCTTCTTCGCGGGCAAATTGGAATAATTTTTTGTCTTCATAACCCCACCAAACTTTGTAATCTTCGGAGATTTTTCCGTGTTTTTTGTCGTAATTGTAATCTTCGATATTGAAGTTGCCGTGTTGAGTTAATAATTTATCGCGTCCGCCAAAACTTGCTTCAGAGCCCATAACAAATGTTTGATTATAACCTTGTTTTTCTAAAATCTCACCAATACTATAAGCGCCTGGCAAGAACTTTTTAAACTCGCCCAGTGCATTATGGTCGCGTCCGCCAACCAAGTTTTCTTTCAGTGGAACGCCAGCAGATTGCGCAGCCATTCCTGCCACGGTCCAGCCAGTGTTTGTTGCAGGCAAAGCGCCGCCGACACCGGATGCTTTGTTTGAGAATGAGGTATTTTTTAACGCCAATTCTTCCAGCTCTGGAATGATGGAGGTTTCGGAGCTGCCGCCATTAGCCTTTGACGCCAAAGTGTTTTCCATTGACTCTAAATAGATGTATATTAAGTTGCGCTTTTTCTCTGGAAAAGTCAATTTGGCGGTTTTTGGATTGACGTAATTTTCTTCGTATAATTTGGTCGATTGGGTCAGGGCATAAATATAGTTAGGGATGCCGAAACTTTGAATCAGAAGGACGATTGCAATTAAAAACATACTCAGCGAGTAAATTGCTTGATTTCGTAATCTCAAAAACGGCAAGGTGAGTTTTCGTGATGATTTGATTTTTTTCAAGCAAAAGGCGATCATGTGGTTGATTAATGAAGATGACGATTTGTCGAACATTGGGATTAATAAAGTGCCGAATAATAGGAAAACCAGCGGAAGATTTTGCAGGACGGCCGACCATAAATTGTCAGATTTGCCACCAGCTAATCCGTTGACGAAATAAAAAATTATCTCGTCGATTTGCGAATTTTTAAAGACGATATATTTATAGCGCGCCGCAATTAAGCAAAATGCCGCCAAAAAAAGCAAGATGATTGATATTGATTTAATCCAGAAACGTTTGGTAAATTTAATTTTTCTCACCATTCTATTATATCACTTACGTTTTTTGCGGATGAAGGGGTATAATAAAAGCATGAGCAAGAATAAGACGCGCACATTCGGAATTAGTTGGTGGATTGGACTGGTTTTATTTGCGGGGATGATTTGTTTGATGTTGGGCGATATTTTACATCGAGATGGCGTAATTGGCTCAAAAACTGATGTTTTGGTAATGGGTACGAATGCTGGATTTAAGCCGTTTGAATATATTGATAATAATCAAGTGGTTGGCTTTGACGTTGATCTGGCGAGGGAAATTGCTAAAAGCTTGGGCAAAGATTTGAAGGTCGAAGATATGTCGTTTGATGGGCTACTTCCGGCGCTGGATAGTGGGCAAATTGATATGGTGGCGGCTGGAATGACAGTGACACCTGAGCGAGAAAAAATGCGTTGTTTTCAGATCCGTATTATTCGGCTTCACAGAGAATAATTGTTAAAAAGGGCAGTCCGATTCGTAATAAATATCAATTGCCAGGGCGAAAAATTGGTGTACAGCTGGGCACGACTGGCGATACTTTGGCGTCTAAAATTGCTGGCGCATCAGTCACACAATTCCAAACCGCGCCGAGTGTTTTGCAGGAATTAAGTTCGGGAAAAATTGAAGCGGTTATTCTGGACGACGCTCCCGCAAAGCAGTATTCGGCTGGATTTTCTGACTTAGAAATCTTACCGGGCGCGCTCAGCGATGAAAGTTATGCGATTGCTATTAAAAAGGACAATAAAGACCTCTTGGAAAAGGTTAATAAAGAAATTGCCAAGATGAAAAAAGATGGCCGCTATGAAAAATTAATCCGCAAATATTTTGGCGAGGAGGCTAAATCGTGAATTTTTGGGAAGTGATTTTTGGCGGCGGTCGATGGCTATTTTTATGGCATGGATTAGAAGTGACGCTGGTTTTGACCGTGTTGTCGCTGATTTTAGGATCGGCAATTGGTGTGCTTGTCGCCCTGATGCGTACGTCGAATTTACGACCATTTGGCAGGATGAAAACGAGTAGACTCGCGAACTTTAATCCGCTGGCTAGTCTGGGAAAAATTTATGTCGATATTATTCGTGGTACGCCACTTTTGGTTCAGCTGTTGATTATGTATTACGTCGTTTTTGGGTCGTATTAATTTATGCTGAAGATTTTTGTGGCGGCGGTGGCGTTCGGGATAAATAGCGGTGCGTATATCGCTGAGATTATTCGTGGCGGAATTCAGAGTATTGATAAGGGGCAAGTGGAAGCGGCTAGGTCTTTGGGTTTGAGTAATTGGCAGGCAATGCGGCTGGTTATTTTGCCGCAAGTGATGGTAAATTCATTGCCGGCGTTGATTAGTGAATTTATTGCGCTGTTGGCAGGAAACTTCGGTTAGTTGGTTGGATTGGTCTGAATGATATTATGCGGGGTGCGGACAATATTCGTTTTCAGACGGCGACAGCTTTTCAGTCGCTATTTGCCGCTGCGGCGATGTACTTAATTTTGACGGCGATTTTTACGCGAGTAATGGCGCGAGTAGAAAGGAAATTGAAGGATGACGATGATCAGCGCGTTAAAAACTTGAAAAAAACGTTCGGCATACGAATCGAGTTCTTCGTGATATTGATGTGGAAATTGAAGAGGGCGAGATTGTGGTGGTGGTTGGCTCGTCTGGTTCTGGCAAGTCGACATTCTTGCGCTGCCTGAACTTACTGGAGGAGCCGACTTCGGGCGAGATTATTGTTGATGGAGTGAAAATTACTGATCCTCACGTGAACTTGAACGCGTTGCGTCAGAATATTGGCATGGTTTTTCAGCAATTTAATCTGTTTCCGAATTTGAGTGTGATTGAAAATATTAAATTGGCTCCGAAAAAACTGCGTAAATTTTCAGATCAAAAAGCGACAAAATTGGCGCGAAGTTTATTGGACGATGTTGGATTATTAGATAAAGCGGACGCTTCGCCGAATAGTTTGTCTGGCGGTCAAAAACAGCGAGTAGCAATTGCGCGGGCGCTAGCGATGGAGCCGAAAATTATGCTTTTTGATGAGCCGACTTCAGCGCTAGACCCAGAGATGATTGGCGAAGTTTTGGACGTGATTAGGAAAGTTGCCAAAAAGGGAATGACGATGGTAATCGTTACGCACGAGATGAAATTTGCCCGTGAAGTTGGGACTAGGATGATTTTCTTAGACAAGGGCGAGATTATCGAAAATGGGACGCCTGAACAAGTTATGGATCACCCGAAAACTGAGCGTGCTAAAAAATTCTTCGCTAAATAGTCTGAGTGGCCTCGCTATAATTCGCTTAGAACTGGGACTTCTGTCAATTTGTTAACTAGCTGGTCCAGGTTAACCTCTGTCAGATAGCTTGGTAAAATTCGCGTGGTTTTTGGATCAACAAAGCTGCACTTGGCTACTTCCTCGACGCCGTGCGATGTTTTCTCTAGGTCAATGTTTTGGTAATCTTGCCAGTTGGTGATGAGGAAGAAAAATTCCAATTGTTCGTTCGGGCCGTGTGTGCTGATTGTTCGCCTGATTCGGCGAATTGTTGTATAAATAACAACTTGCCGATTTCTGGTTTGACGCCTGTTTCTTCAATCATTTCTCGGCGTAGGCCGTCGAGCAAGCTTTCGCCCATTTCTAAGCCGCCGCCCGGCGTACACCAAAAATTACGCCCTTTGCCATTATTGGCGGTCAATTGTTGGCAGAAAATTTCGCCGTTTTCATTGATAATAATTCCGCGTACGTTTACTCTTCGTCGCATAAAACCTCCTTTGATTGCTAATAGCCAGAGGTTCAATTTAGTTTGAACGTATGCCCAATAATTTCATGGTCGGGGTGACTGGATTTGAACCCCGGCGACCTCACCGTCCCGAACGGTGCGCGCTGTCGAGCTGCGCCACACCTCGACGCTAAAAAAACAGTATAAAACTAACAGATATTTTTGTCCAATTGTAGTTTTTTAAATTGATGTCGACTAGTCAGTCCTCAAAAATGATATAATATAAGGGTGGACTTAGATAGTTAAAGGACTATAAATGAAACATATTTTATGAATTTTTAGAGACTATTGGTTGCTGTTTATTATCTTGATTGGATTCACGTATGGCGTTGTGATGGCGAATTTGTGGCTGTCGGATAAAATGTCGGAATTTTTGTTAATAATGGCATTATTAAACAAGATATGTCGGTGATTTGGAATAATGGCTTGATGATGATTTTGGTGACGGCGGCTGGTGGGTTTTGTTCGATTGTCGTGGGTTTTTTGGCGGCGCGAATTGCTACGGGAATGGCGCGAAAATTGCGATTGAAATTGTTTGAACGAATAGAAAGTTTTTCTTTGGCGGCTTTTAATAAGTTTTCTAGGGCGTCGCTGATTACGCGCTCAACGAATGATATTCAGCAGATTCAAGCAACGTCAATAATGCTGTTGAGGCTGGCGTTAATGGCGCCGATTATGGCAATTGGTGGTCTGCAAAAAGCCATGAATAATGCGCCGGATTTGGAGCTGGATTATTGCTTTGGCGGTGTTTGTTTTGTTTGTGGTTATCGCTACGTTATTTACGATTGCCGTACCTAGGTTTAAGAAATTGCAGACTGTGGTTGATAAACTTAATTTGGTGGCGCGGGAAAATTTGGTTGGACTGAAAGTTATTCGTGCGTTCCATAACGAGAAGATTGAGCAGAAAAATTTCCAGGAAGCTAATGCGGAATTGAATAAGATGAATTTATTTGTGAATCGTTTGATGATGTTGCTTGATCCGATTATGACTTTAGTGATGAACTTTTCGAGTGTGGCAATTGTGTGGTTTGGCGCGCATTTGATAAGTAGCGGTAATTTGCAAATTGGTAATATGATGGCGTTTTTGGAATATGCGATGCAGGTGATAATCTCGTTCTTGTTGCTGTCGATGGTGTTTATTATGGTGCCGCGAGCCGCCGTATCGGTGCGTCGAGTCGGAGAAGTTTTGGATACTTTGCCGTCAATTACTGACCCGAAGTCGCCGAAAAAATTGCCAAATGATGCCAAGGGAAAAATTGAGTTTAAGGACGTTACGTTTACTTATCCTGACGCGGATTTGCCGGTGCTTTCGGATATTAATTTTGTAGCCGAACCTGGTCAGACAACGGCGTTTATTGGCAGTACTGGTTCGGGAAAGTCGACGCTGATAAATTTGATTCCTCGTTTTTATGATGTTTCGGCGGGGCAGATTTTGCTTGATGGCGTGGATATTAGAAATCTGAAATTGGAAGATTTGTCTGGTCAAATTGGTTACGTGCCACAAAAAGGTGTGCTGTTTAGCGGGACGGTTGCTAGTAATATCAAATACGGCAACGCTGAGGCTAGTGATAAGTTGGTTGAAAAAGCGGCCAAAATTGCCCAAGCGGAAGAATTTATTAGCGAGTTAAAAAATGGTTATAAAAGTGAAATCGCTCAGGGCGGTAGCAATGTTTCTGGCGGTCAGCGCCAGCGTTTGTCGATCGCGAGGGCTATTGCTGTTGAGCCGAATGTTTACATTTTTGACGATTCGTTTTCGGCGCTTGATTTTAAGACGGACGCGAAGTTACGGGCTGTGCTTGCCAAGGAAACTAAGCATAAAACTGTGCTGATTGTCGGTCAGCGCATTAATACGATTATGAATGCTGATAAAATTATTGTGCTTGATGAGGGTAAAATTGTTGGTCAGGGCACGCATCAGGGGTTGATGAAAGATTGCGAAGTTTATCAAGAAATTGCCGCTTCGCAGCTCTCGGAAGACGATTTGCAGAAAATGTCTGTTACGATTGCGAAAGGAGTGTTGTAATGTCTCCGGCAAAGCATGAAAAAACGTCAGCCAGTGCGGATGGGCGGTCCGATGGGCGGCGGTATGGGCGCTGGCGAAAAAGCTAAAGATTTCAAGGGCACGGTCAAGAAGTTGGTTAAATATTTGTCGGATTTTCGCTGGCACATGTCTGTTTGTGTTGGTTTTTGCGGTTGGTAGTACGATTTTTGCGATTGTCAGTCCGAAGATTTTGGGTGGCGCTACGAATCAAATTGTTGATGATTATGTCAGTATGAAGGCCTATGCAGGCGATCACTCGGTAAGTTGCCAAATGGTTGTTTCTTTGCCAGCTGTCACTTTCCTAGGTGCTGATGTTTTGGAGCGGTTGCCGAATCAGTCGGAGATTGAAGTCCAGATTCCGTCGAGTCAGCTTGATTCGATTCAAAAAGCTTGATCTTAGCCGGCGTCCGGAATTTCATTTTGATGCTATTTGGCGGATTGTTCTTTTGCTGGTCGGTTTGTATGTGCTGAGTGCGATTTTTCGCTATATTCAAACGTGGCTGATGACTCAGGTGACGCAAACGGTTACTTTCAGAATGCGCCGGCAATTGTCCGAGAAAATCAATCGCTTGCCGCTGAGTTATTTTGATAAAGCAAACTTACGGCGAAGTTCTTAGATCGTGTTACTTTAAATGACGTCGATACTATTAGCCAGACGCTTAATCAGAGTTTGTCGCAAATTGTCTCTTCGACGGTTATGGTGTTGGGGATTTTGGTGATGATGTTTTCGATTAGCTGGTAGATGTCGCTGGTTGCGCTATTGGTGTTTCCGCTGGCTGGTGGCGTGGTTACGCTGATTGCCAAGAGCTCGCAAAAGCAGTTCTTTCCGCCAGCAAACGCAGCTTGGTGAACTTAATGGCCACATTGAAGAAATGTATGGCGGACATCAAGTGATGCGGGTGTTTAATGGTCAGAAAAAGTCGCTTGCTAAGTTTTCTCGGGTGAATGATCGGCTTCAGGATAGTGCTTGGAAGGCTCAATTTTTTTCTGGATTGGTTTATCCGATTATGAATTTTATCGGCAATATTGGTTATGTTGTTATGGCGATTTTGGGCGGTTGGTTGGCGATTAATGGTCGGCTGAAAATTGCGTGATATTCAGGCGTTTATTCAGTATGTCGATCAGTTCAATCAGCCGCTGGTTCAGGTTGCTAATATTGCTAATGTTTTGCAATCGACCGCTGCTGCCGCCGAGCGCGTGTTTGAGTTTTTTGGACGAGCCGGAAGAAGCGGTTGAGTGTAATGATTTGGTGAAATTGTCTAACGTCAAAGGCGAAGTTGAATTCGATAACGTCGTCTTTGGTTATAAGCCAGACCAGACTATCATCAAAGGTTTGTCGGCGCACATTAAGCCAGGTCAGCGCGTGGCGATTGTCGGTCCGACTGGTGCTGGCAAAACGACGCTGGTTAACTTGCTAATGCGATTTTATGAGATTAATAGTGGTTCGATTAAGATTGATGGCGTGGATATTCGTAAATGAAACGTAGCGATGTGCGTCAAATGTTTGGCATGGTGCTGCAAGATACGTGGCTGTTTAATGGCACGATTCGTCAGAATTTGATGTATGGCAATCCAAAAGCCACCGAGGAAGAGATGATAAAAACCGCCAAAGAAGCGCATGTTGATCATTTTGTGCGGTCGCTACCGGGCGGCTATGATATGGTTCTGGGCGAGGAGGCTGCTAACATTTCCCAGGGAGAAAAGCAGTTGCTGACAATTGCCAGGGCGATGTTAGAAAAAGCGCCGATGTTGATTTTGGACGAAGCGACAAGCTCGGTTGATACGCGCACCGAAGTCCTTATCCAAAAAGCCATGGATAAGTTGATGCAGGGAAAAACTAGTTTTGTTATCGCGCACCGTTTGAGTACCATTCGCGACGCCGATTTGATTTTGGTGGTTAAGGACGGGAATATTATCGAGCAGGGCAATCACGAAACTCTGCTGAAGCAAAATGGATTTTACGCCGAGCTTTACAATAGTCAGTTTTCTGAGTAGCTGTCTGCTACTTTTTGTATAGTGATATTTTTGTCGCTTTTGGTGTGTGTAGGTCGAAATCAATATCGGTTTTCTGGACAATTTCGTAATAAGGCGGCATTGCTGGGTTTTTTGGTAGTTCAATTATTTTTCCGTCATTAAATAGTTGTCCTTGTCTGTAGATATTGTGAATAAACGGTACATTTGGTTTTGTTTTTCTTAAGCGATATAGCGCTGATTTATGCCGTGTTTCGCCATTTTTAATGACTTTAGGTTGCGTATGCCATTGTCCCATAATACATAATGTTAATAGAGAATCGTCAATTCCGAGGATATTTTTAGCTAGCTGTTTTTCTCGTTCTTGCGGGCTTGGTGATATGATGGCATCCTCATCTAAATTGTCAAAAAATGTATCAATAAAAATAAGTTCTTTAAGTTGATTTTGCTGTAGAAGAATTGCTATCGTTTTTATCATCTCAAGAGATAGAACGCTTGAGTCAAAAAGGTCTTCATCAACTAAGGAAAAATCGCAAGAGCCGGTCTTTACTGAATTGATGAAGTTGGATACGGCGGGGCTGGCCTCAATAGCTAATCGTTTTACGCCAAGTTTCTTAACCAGAGTATAGATGATGTCGGCATTTTCTTTAATGCCGTGGATTTCGCCATATACAATTATGTTTGATTTTCGCAATGTGGATTGAAGCGAGATTTAACTGTCTTATGTCCAGTTGTTTCGGTAAAAATGTTTTGATAATATCGTGATTATTCATAGGTGCTAATTGATAGTTTACTTCATAAAACCGTAAATATATAGGGCTGCGTTTATAATTTGTCGATATTTGGCGAACTATTTATAATTAAGTCATGAATATCGCAGACCAACTCCTCACTAAATACCCGATCATTTCTGACCAAGTCGATATAAAAGAGCTTGGCGCGCTTTTAAGAGAGTTGGAAAAAACTTTACGTCGTGGCGCCACTGGAAACATTGTGGAGTTTGGTTGTTATGTCGGCACGACTAGTTTGTTTATTCGCCGACTATTGGACGCTTATGATTTTACGGGCGAGTTTCACGTTTACGATTCGTTTGCGGGATTGCCAGAAAAAACCCAGAAGGATAATAGCGCCGCGGGTGATCAATTTAAGGCTGGCGAGTTATTAGCGCCGCGTAAGACGTTTGTCCAGAATTTTAAGAAAGCAGGGTTGAAGTCGCCGATTATTCACAAAGGCTGGTTTTCTGATTTTACTTCTGATGATGTGCCGGAAAATATTATGTTTGCGTTTTTTGATGGCGATTTTTATGAGTCAATTGTCGATTCTTTTCGGGTTTGTGAAAGTAAGTTTAATGAAGACGCGATAATTATTGTTGATGATTACGCAAATGAAGCTCTGCCGGGCGCCGCAAAAGCCACTGATGAATGGCTGAAAGTTAATCGACAATTCACGGTCAGGACTGAAGCCAGTTTGGCAATTATCTCCTCTTGCCCAAAAACATAAACGTGTTACAATTAAAACATCACTAATATAAACAGGGGAGGGTTGTGATGGACGAACCAATTCACATCACGTCTGAAATAGGAAAACTTAAGACCGTTCTATTGCATCGGCCAGGTGAAGAGCTGGAAAATTTGACGCCAGACTATCTGACCGATCTTTTATTTGACGATATTCCATATCTGAAAGTGGCGCAGGCTGAACACGATGCTTTTGCGGAAGTATTGAGAAGTCGTGGAATCGAAGTTTTGTATCTGGATCAATTGGTCGCCGAGGCAATTAACACAGATCAATTGCGTGAACAATTTGTCGATGAAATGTTGGCTGCTTCTAAGCAGGATTCACGCCGTGTTACTCAAACATTGCGCCAATTCTTGTTGGATTTGCCAACTCACGCTATGATCCGCAAGATTATGGCTGGTGTTCGCAAGGATGAAATTACTTTGCCTCCAGATCAGCATCAGCAACTTCATAATATGATCGAGAAAAATCATTATCCGTTCTATCTCGATCCAATGCCAAACCTATACTTTACACGCGACCCAGCTGCCGCAATTGGTAACGGTTTGACAATCAACAAGATGCACTGGACGGCTCGTCGTCGTGAATCGCTATTTATGCGCTACATCATCGACCATCATCCACGCTTTGCTAATCGTGCGCCAGTTTGGTACAACCGCACAGAGAAATTCTCAATGGAAGGTGGTGACGAATTAATATTAAGCGATAAGGTTATGGCAATTGGTGTTTCAGAGCGAACAACTGGTATGAGGCAATTGAAAAGATGGCAACCGTTGCTTTTTGCTGGCTCGAAATTCGAGAAAGTCATCGCTATGTAGGTTCTAAAATCTCACGCCTTTATGCACCTAGACACCGTGTTTACGATGATTGATCGTGATAAAGTTTACGATTCACCCAGAAATTCGCGACCATGGCGGCAGGATGAATTCGTTTCATTTTGGAGAAGGTTGAAGGTCAGCCATTCCCACGAATTACCCATGAAACAGATTTGGAGCACGTGTTGAGGGTTGCGTTGGGCTTGCCAAGTGTTACGTTGATTGAGTGTGGTGGTGGCGATCCGATTGCTGCTGCTCGTGAGCAGTGGAATGACGGTTCAAACACTTTGGCGATTGCGCCGGGTGTTGTGGTGACTTATGATCGCAACTACGTAACTAACCAGAAATTGCGCGAAAACGGTATCGAAGTTATTGAGATTAGTGGTGCTGAGCTTGGACGCGGTCGTGGCGGTCCACGCTGTATGAGTATGCCGCTAGTACGAGAGGATGTATTCTAATGGCTCAGAGTTTGAAAGGACGATCGCTACTGACTTTAGGCGATTATACCGCTGAAGAGATTCGCTTGTTATTGGACACGGCTCGTGAATATCGTCGATTGAAATATGCCGGCATTCCGCACCGAATTCATGAGGGTAAAAACGTGGCTTTGTTGTTCGAAAAGACTTCAACGCGAACGCGCTGCGCATTTACGGTAGCTGCTAATGACCTTGGAGTTGCGCCAGAATACCTCGGTAAAGATGATATTCAATTGGGTAAGAAAGAGACGGTTGAAGATACTGCCAAGGTTTTGGGTCGAATGTTTGACGGAATTGAGTTCCGCGGCTTTGATCACGCGACTGTTGAGGAATTGGCGCGTCACGCTGGCGTTCCAGTATGGAATGGATTGACCGATAAGTTTCATCCAACACAGATTTTGGCTGACTTCATGACAATTGAAGAGCATGTTGGAAAATTGAAGGGAACTAAGTTGGTATTTGTTGGCGATGGTCGCAACAATATGGCGAACTCGCTGATGATCGGTTCAGCTATTATGGGACTTGATTTCCGCATTTTGGCGCCTCGTGAATTGCATCCAGATCAGGCTTTGGTTGATAAAGCAAATCATTTTGCCCGGTCAAGCCATGCGCGCATTACTATCACTGATAATTTCGAAGAAGCTTTTGCGTGGTGCTGATGTGATTTACACGGACGTTTGGGTTTCGATGGGCGAGGAAGATAAGTTTGCTGAGCGCATTAATCAATTGCGCCATTTCCAGGTTAATCGTGCGATGATTAACTTGACGGGAAATCCTGAGGTTAAGTTTATGCACTGTTTGCCGGCATTCCATGACGCATTGACTATTACTGGCAAGAAGGTTCAGGAAGATTTTGGTTTAGATCTGTATGGAGGTGACGGATGAGGTGTTCCGCTCGCCGCATTCGATTGTTTTTGATCAAGCGGAAAATCGTATGCATACAATCAAGGCTGTGATGGCTTTGACATTGTAGTTGTTGTCGTAATAAGGAGGTTAAGGAGGCTCCGAGGCAATGGTAGAAAAAATTAAAAAAGCAAAGCAGAAGCTTCGATCACCGTCGGCGTTTACTATTTTGTTTGTCGTGATCATCGTTATGGCGGCATTGACGTGGGTTGTTCCTTCTGGACTATATAAGACAAACGAAGATGGCGATCGTATAGCTAATTCGTATCACGTAGTCGACAAAGATCGAACCGTCACGGAAGAAAAAGACGGTAAAAAGGAAGAGGTCAAAAAACACGACCAGCAAGGTTTGTGGGACGTCTTCACTGCACCTATTAAAGGTATGTCAGACAAGCTTGATGTCATCGTCTTCGTGATGGTGCTTGGTGGATTCTTAGGCGTCACTATGAAAACTGGTGCGCTTGATGCTTCTCTTGGCGCACTGCTCCGAAAGATGAAGGGCAAGGAAAAGTGGCTCATCCCGATTCTGATGATTTTATTCGCTATCGGTGGTACTACTTACGGTATGCAAGAAGAAACTGTGGCGTTTTACGCACTAGTTATACCGATGATGATTGCTGCTGGCTATAACGCCATGACTGGTGTGATGGTGATTGTGTTGGGTGCTGGTACTGGTGTGCTCGGCTCGACAATCAACCCATTCTCTACTGGTGTTGCAGCAAAAACCGCAGACGTGAAATTGGGTAGCGTTATTCCAATAATGTCTATCATCTTAGTACTTTGTTTGATTGCCGCGATTATCTTTACTATGCGTTACGCCGCAAAAGTTAAGGCCGGCAAGTACAAAGAAGATGTTCGCTACAAGCCAGCTACGGCTGCTCTCGACATGACAAACGTACCAAAATTCACTGGTCCACGAAAAGTCGTTATGTCCGTGTTTGCTATTACGTTTGTGCTAATGATTCTTTCCTTGATTCCATGGGGAAGTTGGAATATCACATTCTTCGCCGATATGTTTGAATGGGCTGCAGGTTTGCCAGTTATTGGCGCGGTACTTGGTGTAGTCCACAGTGCGGCATTTGGTGATTGGTATTTCAATGAAATCACTGCACTATTCCTAATTTCAACAATTGTCATAACCGCAATTTACTACAAAGAATTTAAGAAAGAGGGTGTTTTCCCAGTTGATACATTTATCGACGGTGTGAAAGACATCTTGCCAGTTGCTTTGATTATTGCAGTGGCAACAGGTGTTTCTGTAGTGATGACTAACGGTGAAATCCAGGACACGATCATCAGCTGGGGTGAATCTCTCCTGAAAGATGCTGGTGGCGGTGTTGTTGGTGTGTTGGCGTATCTATTCTACTTGCCAATGTCATTTATCGTTCCGTCATCATCAGGTTTGGCGGCAGCAACTATGCCGGTTATTGCGCCAATTGCTGACTTGGTTGGCTCAAGCAAAGAAGTTATGGTTGCCGCATTTGCGACAGCGTCTGGCTTGATCAACATGATGGCTCCAACTATCGCGTCGTTGATGGGTGGATTGGCTTTGGCTGGCGTTTCATATCGCGACTGGCTAAAACGCTCAGCTCCAATTATGGCGATATTTGCTATTATCAGCATCACAGTTATTGCAATTTTCGGAGCACTGTAGCCTATGGATAAGAAGCGTACTATTGTAGTAGCGCTCGGTGGTAACGCCCTGCAACGGCAGGGCGAAGCCGCGTCTGAGCAACAGCAACGAGTAGCCGATGAAACGGTTCGGCAACTTTTACCGTTAATCCAGGCTGGTCATAACGTAGCAATCGTTCATGGTAATGGTCCTCAGGTTGGCAATATTGTGTTGCACGAAGAGGCGATTAACACGCCAGATGTGCCAAGTTTGCCACTGGAAGATTCTGGCGCTATGAGTCAGGGATTGATTGGCTTTTGGCTGCAGCAGGCTTTTCATGACGCCTTTATGGTTAATCAAATGAACAATCGCGCTGTTAGCGTTATAACTCAAACGATTGTTAGCTTAAGCGATCCAGCATTCCAAAATCCAACCAAGCCAATTGGTCCGTTCTATTCGGAAGACGAGGCAAAAACCGTCGCTAGCGAGCGCGGCTACACGGTAAAAGAAGACGCTGGTCGTGGTTGGCGGCGTGTCGTTCCTTCGCCAAAACCTCAGACAATTGTCGAGGCTGATGTGATTAAGGCGTTGGTTCATGCTGGCGTGACGGTCGTTTCAACTGGCGGCGGCGGCATTCCTGTTCTGCAAGACGAAACTGGTCAATTAAAAGGCGTCGCTGCGGTTATTGATAAGGACTTCGGCGCGGCAAAATTGGCAGATCTTTTGGACGCTGACACTTTGCTGATTTTGACTTCGGTTGATGCTGCTAAAATTAATTTTGGCAAACCAGATGAACAATCTCTTGGGGAAGTTTCAATAGAAGAACTTCAAAAGCACATTGACGATGGGCAATTTGCGGCAGGTTCGATGTTGCCAAAAACTCAGGCTGCCTTGTCGTTCCTGGATGGAAAGTCGGGGCGTACGGCGATTATTACTTCGCTGGATAAAACTGCTGAAGCTATTAGCGGCTCGGCAGGCACGATAGTTAAATCGTAATAAAAATCAAGAAGTTCCTGTGAAGGGTGCAGGAGCTTCTTGTGTTTATGTATGTTTTATTTTATAATATGAAATTATGTTGCAATATCTTCGTTCAACAAATAGTGATTCAGTAATTAGTCCGCAAGAAAATTTGCGGTCTGGTTCGTGGGTGCGTTGCGAAAGGCCGAGCGACGAAGAGGTTTCGCAATTGTTGACGCTGGGCTTGGATGAGGATTTGATAAGTGACGCGCTTGACCCGCACGAGGTGCCGCGTATTGAGTTTGATGATGAGTGGACTTATTTGATTGCGCGACTGCCAGACACTGACGACGATTTTAACGATTTTACCACGCCGATTTTATTCTGCATCAATAAAGATCATATCGTGACGTTGTCCAGAGATAGTTTGGGGCGATTGTGGCAGCCATTTATTGATAAAGTGCGAATTAGGACGGATCGACAAGTTGAGCTTTTGGTGGCGATGGTTGAGGCGATTTCAACGCAATATCAGCGGCGCGTGGCAACGATTAATCGCCAGATGCGAGCGGCTACGGACAGTATTCATACGCTGAGAGTTAATGACATTGCCACTCTGGCGGAGTATGAGCGCAAATTGAATGATTATCTTGACGCGTTAATTCCGATGAACTGGGCAATTGAGAGACTTCTGGCGACTCAGAAATTGCGACTTAAAGCCGATGACAAGGAAGACGTTGAGGATATTTCGATTGATTTGGAGCAGGTGATTGCGCGTTGTAAAAGTTTGTTGAGGACGATTACTAATGTGCGCGATAGCTATAGGGCGGTGATGGATACGCGTCTTAATGAGACGATTCGCCTGCTAACCGTAATTACCGTAGCCTTGACTATTCCGACGATGATCGCTGGTTTGTATGGTATGAACGTGCCGGTTCCAGGTGCTGATAATCCATTGATGTTTTGGGCGATTACCGCGATCAGTGTAGTGCTGGCATTTGTTGTGGGCTATTATTTCCTGCGCCGCCGATAAAGTTTAATTGCAATTCGACAGATTGCTAATATCGCTTGTGTATATTATAATTTTCTTATGATGGTGGGCTATTTTGAACGCAGATCGTTGACTGAAAAGTTGACGCAAGCTCAACGAATGCATAAAAACGGTTGGATTAATTTGACCGGGAGTCTTGATGCTACTCGAGTTTCAAAGGCTTTGTCGCTGTCTGCTAATATTGTCCGTGACGTACTGGACATCCACGAATTACCTCGAGCGGAGTTTTCTGATGGTGTTGAATATATTTTTACGCGCATACCGTTTGGTCAAACTGATTCTGGCAAAACGGCACCGTTTTTGATTGCAATTAGCGGCGGTCATTATATTACAATATCGCCTCATGTTAAATTTTCACCTCTGGAGGTTAGCGATTATTTATTTAGCACAACCGAGCGTCCAGCGGGAGTTTTTGCTGCGAATTTGGCGTATATTATTTCTCAATATGAACAACGCGTGCATTTGTTAACGGAGCAAATTAGCGATGCTCGTCGGCGACTAAGTCGTCATGAAGTTGAGAATTCGGATTTTATTAAATTTGTCGCAATTGAAGACACGCTCAATGAATATCGAAGCAGTTTGGAAGGTATGTCTCGTGTTATTACACAACTAATGGAAAATCGCCGCCATTTATTTAAGACTAGAGATCTGGAAGCCTTGGAGGATGTTGATCTACACATTAGACAAGTTTTAGTGGCAATCAGTTCCAGCACGCACACAATTTCCAGTATTCAAAACGCTTATTCGACGGTTGCTAATAATACGCTGAACCAACGTATGAAGGCATTGACCGCCATAACAATTCTTCTGGCTATTCCAAACGTTTTTTACGGAATGTATGGAATGAATATCGCGTTACCATTTCAGGGCGAGCCTTGGGCATATCCAGTTATCACCAGTTTTACGGTGTTGTTGATTTTACTTGTTATGTTTGTTGCTAAGCGACTCCGCTTATTCTAATATAGATATAATAAGCATTTTCAAAATGTTTTTGCTTGACGTGCCAATAAACGTTTGGTAACATTGTTAGCATGTCTCGCGCCGAAGCATTAAATTGCTGATATTAAGTGATAAAGGTCGAAGCGCGTGGGGCTGCACATAATAATAAGGAGTGCAAAACACATGCCAATAGCAATCAAATTTGTGCCATCAAGGCGCAAAAAGATCGCGGTGGATGTGGTGCCTGCCGAATGGCAAACATACATAGCACAATAAAAAGTGCAGTCGCTCCAACGATAGAATAGGGACGACTATAAACAAATCCCGCTCCAAGGCACCGGAGCGGGATTTTGGTTTGTCGTGAAATTCTGTTAATCTTTTACTTCAACGCCAGCTTTTTTCAAGGCTTCCTTGACTGATGATTCAATTGAGCCAGAGCTGTCCATCTCAGTATTTTTTCCATTTATGTAGAAAGTTGGTGTTGCGGCAACGCCGTGTTTGCGACCGAGAGCCATATCGAAGTCGATTTTATTTTTAACCCTGTTGCTGGCAATATCGGTTTTATATTGATCGATATTAAGCTTCAATTGTTCAGCATAAGATTTGAAGATGTTGTCGCGTTCTGTAGTGTTGGCGTTTTTCCAAGCGTCCTGATTTGCATATAGAAGCTCATTCATTTCCCAGAATTTACCCTGTAAACCAGCAGCTTCAGCTACGGCAGCGGCAGCTCGTGCGTTAGGGTGTGAGCTGGCAATTGGGAAATTGCGGAAAATTAATCGAACGTGATCTTTATATTTTTTAGCTAGCGCTTCGGCTTTTGGTGCAGCGGTGCCACAGCCAGGGCATTGATAGTCGGCGTATTCGATAATTGTTACTTTGGCGTCTTTACTACCAATTTCGTGATCTGCAATATTGCCATTTCTTGATTCTGCGCTGATAGCTGTGTTCAGCTGATCGTTGTTGATATCGCTAATATTTAGTCGATTTTGTGTCGAAATATAAACCATTCCACCAACAATTGCTACTACAATAATTGCGAAAATTATCCAGCTTTTCTTATTCATTTTACCTCCATTTACTCTAGTAAGTATAGCACGGAATGCGGTACAATAAAACTATGACGATTGTGCTAATTTTTGGATATTTGGTTACTTTGGCGGTTTTGTTGATAGTGCTGGGAGTTCAGCCGAAAACGTCTTCGCATAGTCAATTTGAGCTGCGGCGGAGAAGTGGACTAGGCGATGAAAAGGCTAAAATTCTTTTGCGCCAAAGAGAATTTTTACGAGATATTATTTCATTGCAACGCGCCGTGGCTTCTTTATGCTTGGTAATTTTAAGTGTTATTAGTGTCTATTTGTTCAATTGGGCGGCTGGACTCTTTTTGTCAATTATAATAGCCCTGGAAATCGGAGCTGTCGCGCGAATTGGCTTGTGGCAGAAATACTCACAGCAGCTTTATGAAAAATACGAACCGCTAATTTTAACGACAATTGAGCGACATCAAGTAATTTTGTCGTTAATCCGTTCGGTGTCGCCAGTGGTTGGTGATAGTCGGGTGATTGAATCGAAAGAAGAATTGCTGGAAATGGTGGCTCAATCCAGCGGAGCGATTTCATCTTCTGAGAAAAAGCTTATTACTAACGGGCTGAAGTTCAATGATATGAAGGTCGAGGAAATTATGACGCCGCGAAGCATGATTGAATCGGTGCCTATGAATGAACTTCTCGGGCCGCTAGTACTTGATGATCTTCATAAAAAGGGGTATAGCAGATTTCCTGTCATTGACGGCGACATTGATCATGTTGTTGGTATGTTGAGGATTCAGGATTTGTTGACGATTGATCGTAAAGCAAAATCTCATCGTGCGGAAACGGTCATGAGTAAAGACGTCTATTATATTCGCGAAAATCAAACTCTACAGCACGCCTTGGCTGCATTTTTGAAAACGCAGCATCACTTGTTTATTGTTGTAAATGAGTTTCGAGAAACAGTTGGTCTACTGAGCCTGGGCGATGTTATGGAGGAGTTGCTGGGTCGTAAGATAGATAATGAATTTGACTCTGATGAAGAACTCCGTAAGGTTATTGAGCATAAAAATCGCAACACTGACGACTTAAAGAGCTAAGAGTCTATTTTTTGCATGTAATGGCATTCAGGGTAATTGGAGCATCCGTAAAATGGCGAACGATCTTTTTTGCTATGTCTTATCACCAGATGACCGCCGCGACAGCGTGGGCATGGTTTAATTTTTTGAGATATGTCTGATACATCAGGAATTGGTATTACGACACCTTTATCTTCAAGGGCGCGGATGATGGTAAGTAGTCCCGTGTTATCAATAAGTCGTATTCTGTTGCCATTGGTAGAATATTTCACAAATTTTCGTGCATCTGAGGAGAAGATGTTTGTAGTGACAAAGAATGCCTCACCTCCATGTAAATGATCAACAACCGCACCATAAAAATCACGCATTTCGGATACTTTAACAATTTTTTCGATATATTTTTTACATTGGACATAACTCTGGACGCCGTTTTTGTATAATACAATATCAATGCCACCGTCACGTTTATACGGAGTGGTTGCAGCCGAATAGCCAAAATGTTCAAATAATTGAGCGATGTATTTTTCGAAATTATACGGTGACATGGAGCGAATTTTGGTGAGCAGTTCATGGTCGCTGGGCGATGTGGCTGAATTAGACATGTCATCTGCAGTGGGCTTCTTGTCTAGCTGTACATTTTCCGAGATAGGTTTCTTGATTGACTGTGCGTCTGCTGCGGTTGTCTTTTTCTGACTTAACTCTTCTAGCTCACGAGAGGCTGTGAGATATAATTTTCTATAATGAAAAATCACAAGGGGACTGGCGATAATCCACGTAATTGAACAAAAGATGACTACAGTGCCCACCGTATAGCTATCCATGTGGTGATTATAGCATAAAACTGTCGCTGCTGTGCTATAATAACAGATATGAAAAATAGAATTTTGGCGGTAGAAACTTCTAAAAAAGTTGGTGAGAATATTACAGTTGCGGGCTGGGTTCATTCCAGGCGTGATCATGGCGGGTTGATTTTTATTGATTTGCGTGACCATACGGGTTTGGTTCAGTTGGTTATTAACCCTGATAAAAAAGATGCTTTTTCTTTGGCGGAAAGCTTGCGAGATGAGTTTGTGGTTCGTGCTTGTGGCGTGGTTGCGGAGCGTGGTGAAGGTCTGAAAAATCCGAATATTGCCAGTGGTGATGTGGAAATTGTTGTGGACAATTTGGAGATTTTGAACCGAGCCGAAACTTTGCCAATTCAGCCATTTGCTGAGGATAATCAAGCTGGCGAAGAACTAAGATTCAAGTATCGTTATCTTGATTTGCGTCGTCCAAAAATGCAAAACATGCTTAAAAAACGCGCCGAAATGTATCGTCGAATCCATGAATATATGGACAATCGAGATTTTATTGAAATTCAAACGCCAATTTTGGCTAATTCAAGCCCTGAGGGTGCACGTGATTTTCTGATTCCAAGTCGTTTGCAGGAAGGGAAGTTTTACGCCTTGCCGCAAGCTCCACAGCAGTTTAAGCAGCTGCTGATGGTTGGTGGTGTGCCGCGTTATTATCAGTTGGCGGCTTGTTTCCGCGACGAAGACCCGCGAGCAGATCGCTTGTATGGCGAGTTTTATCAGCTTGATTTGGAGATGAGTTTTGCTGAAAATGGTGAAGAAGTTCGCACTGAAGTTGAGCCTTTGATGAAGCAACTGGCAACTGATTTTGCTGGTAAAAAATTGTTGGATTTGAGCGATTTGGCGGTTGGTGATGGCAGTTCAATTCCGCGAATTTCGTATCGCGACGCTATGGAAACTTACGGTTCTGATAAGCCGGATTTGCGGTTTGGTATGGAATTGATAGAACTAACGGATGTGTTCTCTGAGACTGAGTTTGGCGTATTTAAAAATGCTGAATGCATTAAGGCTATTTGCGTAAAAAATGGCGCAAGTTTGAGTCGCAAGCAAATTGACAATTTTACCAACATCGCTAAAAGTGAAGGCGCTGGCGGTTTGGCGTACATCAAGTACGCGACAATTAAAAATACAGATGAGGCGCAGGGCCACGTGATACCAATGCATACTAACGCTCCTTGTTTTTATGATGTGATTTCGCCAGTGGCAAAGTTCTTGTCAGACGAAGAACACAAATTACTTATAGAGAAAATGAACCCTGAGGACGGTGACGTTATATTCTTTGGTGCTGATTCTCGCTCGGTTGTTAACGCGGTATTGGGGCACTTGCGTAATGAATTTGCCTCTTTCTTTAATCTTAAGGACTCTGTCTGTCGTGGCGTTTGCTTGGATTATTGATTTTCCGTTTTATGAATGGGATGAGCGAAGTAAGAAACTTGACTTTGGGCATAATCCGTTCAGTATGCCAAAGGGTGGTTTGCAGGCTCTGGAGTCTGCTGAAACTGATGCCGAAAAATTATCCATTGTCGCTGATCAGTTTGATATGGTGATGAATGGCTATGAGATTTGCTCTGGCGGCGTTCGAAATCATAATCCAGCGGTGTTATATAAAGTGTTCGGTTTGCTGGGCTTTAGCGAATCTTATGTTGAAGAAAAGTTTGGTGCTATGTTGGGTGCTTTTAAATTTGGTGCTCCGCCTCATGCGGGTTGTGCTTTTGGTTTTGATCGTATTTTTATGGTTTTGATGGATGAGGAAAATGTCCGTGAGGTTTTGGCGTTTCCTAAGAATGGTTCTGGTGTTGATGTGATGATGAATTCACCATCGACGGTTGATCCAGTGCAACTACGAGAATTAGGATTATAATATACATCACGGCGGCGTAAATCTGCCGTGATTATTCTATAGTGACAGGCGAGTTATTTTCGCTGCTTTTTCTGGCTGATAAATTGTGCAATAAGGCCAATAACAACAACCAGAACTGCAACATAAAGCAACCCGTTGATCAACCAGGCGGCAAGGCGAAATACCATGCTCAATACCCAAGCGATAATGACCAGGACTGCGATACTGTAAATTAATTTAGGAAAAGACATATATCCATTATACCATCTACCGTGAGCTAAGCATACCGTTAAACCACCCCTTGCTGTAGCAATCTCGAAAGTTCCAAGCTCCAGGGCTTTCAGTCTTGTAACTCCAGTAAAACCAAGCGTCAACGTTTGCTGGTACGGCAAGTTGCGATTGGCAGTGGGCGTATTCGGTACTATCGCTGGCAACGCCTGGCGGCAGGGCAGCACTCCACTCGCCGATGATTAGTGGCTGCTGCTGGGCATAATCGCGGTACTCGCCAGACCGTTGGTCAAGTACCTGACGGTGGTGAGTTAGCGACGTCGCTTGATTGTCCGTATCGGAGAAGCACTGATAATGATGTATATCCAGCGTATTAGACCCGACGCGCCCCGACCACCAGGCTGGCTGGTAACAATCAGACGCCACGATGCGCACATGAGGCGGCAATTTACTACGCAATGTTCGGCTCGTTTTGCGTGTCCACCGCCACAATTGCCATCGTTCACGTCGGGTGTTCACCAGGGGCTCATTGAGCAGTTCGATACCCCATAGCGCTGGATGCCCGCCGTATTCACTGGCGATATCCAGTAGTATCTGCGTGGTCTTTTGTTGATTGGCGCGTTGATACCATTGAACGTTACCGGTATTACCGCTACCGCTGTGGTCACTGGCATTTTGAGCACCAGGCGCGGCGTGGAGATCGAGCAGCACCTGTAAATCATACTGCCGAGCCATGTCCATCAGCCAATCAATCTGTGGTTTTGCTGATAGATACGGCGGCTGATCCTCGAGCGCCCAGTAGCCAATCGGCAGTCTTAGTAGTCGTATACCAGCGTGCGCCAGCCATTTGAGGTCAGCTTCTTGGATGAAGGTTTGTCGATGCTGCTGGATGCGCGCCTGTCCGTCTACGGTTTGAGATAATTCATATTCGTTGGTCGCGTCTATTTCGGCAAATACACTTGGCGTCATCCATCGTTCTAGCACCAGCCAGCCACCCAGATTGACACCGGGCATGGCAGGCGAGGAGGAGTGATGGCTCATATTTCTACTGTATCATGAATAATCTGGATTTTCTGCCAAAGTAGATGACCGGAGGGTTATATTCGAACACCTAACCAAGATGCTAAAATATCACCAGCAAAGTAAGCCAAACCAGCTGCAATTGCACCTAGCGTTAGATTGCCAAGGTGATTGTTTGCTGACTTTACCTTTGATGAAACCGATTGCTAAGAACGTTGCCGCAGTTAGCGCCGAGCTAACATAGAATAATATTGCGTTTGGCGCTTTTAAGTTTGCAATTACGTCAATCAAATATGGCAATACTGGTACGCTGCCGACTACCACGAAAGCTAAGAATGTTACTGGTGCCTATGATCTTTGGGGATGAGCGTTTTTGGGTGTCGCGCATAGATTCTTCGTGTTCGGCGCTGGCTGCCAAATATGCGCTAGAGCCCATTGAGAATCCGTCGGCTATTAAATTAGCAATTCCTAATATAAGAATTACTGAACTGGATATTCCAGCTCCGGCTGAAGCCGCCACGACTGCAAATGTTGTTACTGTGCCGTCAACCGCGCCATAAACAAATTCCGGTATGTATCGTTTGAAAAAATCTCGCATAACCATACCAGTTTATCATATTATTAATGATTTTCGGGGATCTCTCTATTGACAATTTAATAAGCTTATGCTATAGTGAAATAGTTAGATTATCTAATACAAACAATTTAACAAGCATGCTAAAATAAACATAACAAATATAAACTTTTGCAGAAAGGTAAAGCGTGGAAGATATCCAAACAGCCATCGTTTTATTATCAATCATCGTAGGATTGTTGTCGGTTATTATCGTAACGCTACTGGCAGTGGTTATCGCCTTGTTGGTAAGACTTAATACGGTCATGAAAAGCGTTAGTAAAATTACAACTAACGTAGCTAGTGCAACCGAATGGTTGTCGCCAACAAAAGTTTTTAGTGAACTATCAGGTTTATTTCGTAAAAAATAATTAAAAAAGGAGTAAATATATGAAAAAAGTTTTAGCAATTATCGGAGCGGTAGCAGCAGGTTTTACAGCTGGAATTTTAACTGCACCAAAGAGCGGCAAGGAAACAAGGAAAGACTTGAAGGATAAAGCTGTAAAATTGAAAGCCGACACTGAAAAGGTAGCTTGCAAAGCGACCGCCGCAGCTAAAGACAGTGTAGACTCATTGAAAGCTGGTTCTCAGAAAGTTGGTGACGCTGTAGTAGAAACCGCAAAAGACGTTAAGGGTAACGTCGAAAAACGTTTCAAGTAATATTTGACTCTATTCAAGAAGACGTGAGATAATATAAGTGATGAAAAAAGTTACTTTCTATCTCGCGTCTTTTTTGATTACTTCTAGTTTGTTAGTGACGCCACGGGCAGTTGAGGCTCAGTCGGTTGATGCTACAGCTGATTCTGAGATCATAAAAACGCTTGATCGAAACTGTAGTTCCGTAAGAGTTGCTATTAAAAATATCCATACCAATGACGCTCTAACTAGAGTTAACGTTGGACAGAGATATAATTCTATTTCTACCAAACTTATGGCCAGGCTGAACGGTCGATTGGCAATCAATAAGCTGGACAGCTCAAAGTTGGTGAATATTACTAATGAATTCGAGTCGACTAGGCTTAAGTTTAATAGCAATTACAACGATTACGATACTGCGATGACCGATCTTCAGCGTGCAAATTGCTCTAATAATGTGGCGGACTATTATCAAAAATTGACCGTTGCTCGCGAGGCTCGTAATAAACTTTCTGAGGATGTGAAGATCTTGGATGAATTGTTAGTGAGATATAAAGAAGAAGTGCAAGTTATTAAAAATTCGCTGTCTGGGGGTTCTAATGAATAGAGGCTAAGGAATTATTTCGTAGTTATAAATTCGCTACGTTTATTGGGCTGACTATTGCGGTCTCAGTTTTTTTGGTGTCGATTGCGATGTTTATGTATTATCCGGTCTGCCGCTTATCGATTGGATTTGCGTCGTGGAGAAGGTGTTTTTCTACGTCGTTAAGTACGCCAATTCGTCGGGATGCTCCATGCGCATAGTTTTGGATTTGACGCGCATCGGTCAGGTTGTATCAAGGATACGTTGATGTTGTGGTTTTTGGCGTTTTTGGTGCCGGAGTAGAGTTGGTTCGTAATGGTCATGGCGTGGTATTCATAATGGAGTGTGTTGAGTGATAAAAGCATTGGTTTTGTCTGGTCATTGGTCTTTATCTTCTGGTTATTGGGGTTGGTGTCGGCAGCTTGTGCGAGTCGTACTGCTTCTGTGCGTCAACTTTTTGTAGCAATCGATGTCGCATTTGAGTTTTTCATTGACGACTGCTTTGCTTGCTGAGTTTTTCGGTGAATAATTGATGCTCATGTTCCATACGCAACCGGTCATTTTACCGGCCGGCACGGCGTTTAGTCTGGATCGATAATTTTCTTTTGCCAAGCCTTTTCTTTAGCCAATTCTTGACCAGTGGCGTTAATGATGTCTGTAACTGCAGAAATGTCGGAACTTGGGTCGATGTAAATGCTGAATCGCGACATACTATAGCCCATAGTTTTATTGATA
This sequence comes from Candidatus Minimicrobia vallesae, assembly GCF_018866205.1. Lineage (GTDB taxonomy): Bacteria > Patescibacteriota > Saccharimonadia > Saccharimonadales > Saccharimonadaceae > Nanosynbacter > Nanosynbacter vallesae. The sequence continues at coordinate 623,076 of NZ_CP076459.1, read as the reverse complement.
ACATGCTGAATCGTGCCATTCGGAACATAATGAACATTGCCCTCAGAATCTCGTATAACAGTAGTGCGAGTGCCGACTCTCTCGACGGTTCCAGCGGCTCCCATTACGTCAACAACATCGCCAACACGATATTGATTTTCGGCGATGATGAAAATACCAGACAAGAAGTCCTTAACGAGCGATTGAGCGCCAAATCCTAATGCCACACCGATTATGCCAGCACTAGCGAATAGCGGCGATAAATCAAATAGAAATAGTTTATTGGCGACAATTGCGGCGACATAGAAAATTATTATGATTTGCCAGAAACTTCGGGTTAATTGGATGAGAGTTTTTTCGCGCTTTTCTATGTCTTTACGGTGCCAGGAACGATGTTTAGCGGTGGAGCGTATAGAATAATGGATAGTCCAAGATAATAAATATTTCCCCAGAAAATAAACAAAAACAGAGCCGATAATAATGCTGACTGTGTCGATAATGCGCTCACTAATTAACCAGCCAAGGTTGTTGCCATGCAGCCATTGACCTAACGTAGAAGAATCTAAGAACTGTTTTATAAGCTTATCCATTATTGATTTAGTATAATAGAAAATATGAGTTTTGTCGATCCGAATCAATTTATTATCACTAGAAAACGTAAGAAGTATAAATTCGCTTTATTCCACAATTCACCTCTATGTTTTGAGTTTGAGGTGTGGGCGGGGATCGGTGAGGTTGTTTGTTGTGAGAAATTTGTTCTGGAACTGTACTGTTTGTTGTGGTGTTTGGGTTTGGTCATCCTGATAAGGCGTTTTTGGCAATTGACGTCAACGGTGATCGTTTGACAGTCCGGTGCGTCGGCAAGCTGAGGCTAGTGTTGCTTTGTTAATTTGTTTTTCACTGTTCAGTCGCGCGGCAGTTTGATCGGCTATACGCCGTTTGAGGTCTTGGGGGCCTATTTTTTTGGACGCTGATTTTGGTAACCTTTGCTGATCGGTTTCCTGCAGGTTAAGCGTAGCCTGCTGCGGCGTTCAGCTTAGCCAAACCTCATCCTCATTTTTTGGCTGCCTGTATTCTTCATTGCTCCAGTCGGACGGTTCTTTATGTCGTTGGTAATTTGACGATCACAATTTTTTCTGCTGGAGCTTGGAGCAATTGGTGGCAGAAAAATGGCAAATTAAAGAGTTGAGTTTTGATCTTCATGAATCCGCGCTAAATGACGAATATAAAATAATGACGACTTACGAACAAAGGTGGATTGGCGAAGGAAAAACTATTAATTTCGTAAGAGTTACGCGCTAATAAACGAAAGGAATATTATGCAATTTAACGATTATTCAACGAAAGCAATTTCTACTTTAACAGATAAAGATTCTCATAAATATGGCGATGTTGACGCGAGGTTGATGGCACAGATATTGGGATTAAGTGGCGAATCTGGCGAAGTTATGGAGAAGTTTAAGAAAATCCTACGTGATAAAAATGGCGAGATCTCAGAGAATGACCGCGACGCAATAATAAAAGAGCTCGGTGACGTGCTTTGGTATGTCAATTCTATAGCGCATTTGCTTGGTTGTAGTTTAGAGGAAGTGGCTCGCAGAAATAATGATAAACTGCTCAGTCGCCAGAGTCGGGGGAAGATTCACGGCAGCGGCGATGATCGCTAATTTTTAGCTAATTGCTCGCGAATCCATCCGTCGATTGTGCCAGCGCCCATACACAGGACGAGCTTTCCAGAGTTCCTTGCCGCGGTTATTTCTTGCCATAAACTGTCATCTAATTCAGCGAAATGAATTTTTTCTTTGTCGATATTTTTAGCAAGTTGTTGTGGCGTTAAAGTTGGCAAATCTGGATTTTCCCTAGTTAAGTAAGTTGGCAGCCAGTAAATTTCATTGGCATCATGGAAAATATCTTTTAGTGTATTGACCAATTATTTCGTGCTGGCGAACGTTTTGGTGTGGCTGATAAACCAGGACTACATCGTTTGACAACTCCTTAGCCATCTGTAGTGTTGCTTGAATTTCAACTGGGTGATGTCCATAGTCAGAGTATAGATTTTCGGCGAGCTTTTCAAAACGTCGTCCTGATCCGGGGAAGGAGTTTATTGCTTGGTATATTTCTGACTCCTCCGCGTCCACTTCGCATATTTTTCAAAGCTTCGATCACCAAAGTAGCGTTCTTTCGGTTATGCTCGCCGGGCAGAGTGATGTTTTTGTTGGAATCGTGCAAGATTGTTAGATTTTTCTCATCAAATATGGCGGAATTTTCTTGCCACGCGATAACTTTTTTAGATTTTTCACCGAATTCACGGAAGGCGTCTAAGTAAGATTCTTTTGTTGGATATGTGTCTGGATGGTCGTAATCAACAGATGTGATAAGGCTAATTTCTGGAGAAAAATGCAAAAAGTTGCGGTCAAATTCATCACACTCGTATACGAAAAATTGGCTATTTTTATCAAACGTTCCGCTTGGTCCAAAGCTTAAAGTCGAACCCACAGAATAACTAACAGGAATTTGCAATTGCTCCATTGTCCAGACTAGCATACTCGTTGTTGTGGTTTTTCCGTGAGTACCAGCGACCGCGATAAGTTTCAGGTTTTTATCGGCGATTATTTGCGCCAGTAACTCGTCGCGCTTGCTGGTTTTTATGCCTAATTTTCGCGCCAAGACTAATTCTGGGTGATTTTCTGGTAAAGCAGCGGTGTAAATAAACCAGTCAAATGGTGATTTATTGTGCTCTGATTGTAAGAACGCGCCAGATTGGTCAAAAGAAATAGGAATTCCGGCTGACTCTAATTCGTTTGTGATTAGACTTGGTGATTTGTCGGAGCCGCAAACGTCATATCCGGCCTCTAAGGCAATTCTGCTCAGTGGTCCGATGGCAACTCCGCCAATTCCTGAAAAATAAATTCGCATACAAATATTATACCACCGCAGCGGTAACAATATTCACGTCATTGGGATAATTTGCTATACTAAAATCATAGAGAAGGCGGTGGGATGGCTATAGATAAGAAGAAAACCAAGTTCAGAATTAAGCGACTCAGTCAGATTAAGACTTGGCAGTTGGTTATTTTATTGATTATGTCTGGTTTTATTTCGGCAACTTTTTTGAGGCTGAATAATGTTGGTATGGTCGAGCGACGAGAATCTGTGGAGCATGCGGATAAGGCTGGGGATATAGTTAATCTTCAGCAGCGACTATACGATTTGCAGCGTTATGTATCTACACATATGAACGCTGATCCGGGGAAGATTGCGCTGGATCATACGTATAAACAAATGTATGACCGGAAGCTGAAAGAGTTTGAAGAAGAGATAAAAAATCAGTCTAACAATGACACTGTGTCGAAGGTTAGGGCTGTCTGTGACGCTAGGGCACAGCAAGGCGGTTACGGCCGATTTACGACACAGGCGGATCCGAGGTATATCAATTGTATTAACGAGGAGTGGGCGAAATATCCTGCCGCGAAAGCCACTAACTTGCAGTTTGAAGCGCCTTCAACCGAGCCGTATTATCACACCTTCGTCTCGCCGATATGGTCAGCTGATTACGCGGGGTGGTCTTTGCTGGTGACGATATTTATTGCCATGATTATCGTAATGAGGTTGGTTGTTCTGGGGATGTTAAAGTTGATGCTTAGGCGACGAAATAAGCTTTTTTAGCTTGACAGGGGTGATATAGAGATAGTAATCTATATAGGTATATCATTAATAGGAGGTATATAACCAAATGTCTATATGAGTATGAGGATATTCGGCTGTCATCACATGTTTACTTGCATACACACCTGACGCTGCCGCCGACGGCGTGAGTGGACAGCACGATGGAAGCCGTTTACTTCTTCAAAAAGGTTGCCCAGCGTGAAAAGGGTACACCGTGTGATCTACCAGAAGATCGTATTGTGAAAGAAAACCCTCGCAGCGGCTGTTTGACAAATTTGAATAAAAAATAGAGCTTTTACTATTCCGTATGGGTATCTTACGCTATACCAGATGAAAACACGCAGATGCCCCAAAAAATTTAACTTCCGCCATACAGCGATCTCTCGGCTTGACTTCATGTTTACCGTGCGAGCCATATCCAGCCGGCCACACAGTTTGTTCAATATCATCGGCGTTTAAAATATATGACACTACGCCCGAAGGCGAGGCTGATCGACGTGTTGATCAGGGCTGTGGCACTTATTATGATTACGGATATAGTGTTGATGGCGATCGACCTGAGTGTAGTGGTGGTTTATCGAGTAGCGGAAAGCGGCCTAATATGAGAGGTTTGTGGCGCAGAAGTCGACATAGGCCTTATGGAGAGCCGTCTGAATCTGATTTGATGCATCCTAAGCCAGGAAGAGTCTCACTATCCGAGGAGCAAAGAGAGATAAATAGACGAGGCGCAGCTTTGGCACGTAAGGCTCTGGAGCGTGCGAGGAAGAATCGGGAGAATGGAAATTCTTCAGCTGCAAGTTCAAGCTGTCAAGTGCCGGAAGATATGATTGAGTCTGCTGAGGCTTCTTGGGGTGAGCGTCAGGGAGAATTGTTTTAGTGTATGTAAGTAACCTAAAAGAAAAAGCCCCCTTCTGAATGAAGAGGGATTTTTCTTGGTGGCGGGGGTAGGATTTGAACCTACGACCTTTTGGTTATGAGCCAAACGAGCTACCAGGCTGCTCTACCCCGCGATACATAATTATGATATCAGCTTAACGTGATAATTGCAACACCTTAGTGTTTATGACTATTGCCGCCAAATAGAAAGTTCATCCATTGCTGGAAATTGCTATCCGTTCGCTTCGCGCTCGACGCAAGTTTTTGGGCAGGCGTGGCGCTTTCGAAAGATTGGGTGATGAGCTGTTTTTCGCCAGGTAGACCTTTTCCTGTGCGCTGTCTAATAGTCAATTCTTGATACTCTTCGCTTTGATAATATTTCGATTCGTATTCCAGCAAGGCGACTTGCAATTTTTCTATTTCCACTTGCTGGCGTTTGTTGTCGATAGAGCGTTGCAGTTCGTAGTTTTTTTGCATTGATTCAATGGAGCCCCAAGCCCAACTCATAGCAATTAAAATCGCAGCAGCAATAACGACATTATTTAGGGTTAAATAGTCGTGCTGTATTCTGTAAATTAATCGTTTGAGTTTTAATTTGTTCATTTTGCAAATTTAATATCTACTACATAATATTGTAGCAGGAATGGTAAAAATATTCATCTTATGATTATCAAATTCAGACTGTGGTGGGGGCGGCTGGGATCGAACCAGCGACCAATCGGTTATGAGCCGACTGCTCTAACCCCTGAGCTACGCCCCCGTGAGACTTATTATAGCGCATCAGAGGTAATTATAGAAGTTTTCCGGCGGCAATTCGCACGGCTTCTGACCAAGAAGTAAAACAATGCGGCGTGGACGCCAGTTCTTCGCTGGTAATTTTATGTCGAACGGCCAGGGCTAGCTCGGCTGCCATATCGCTAGCGTGCGGTCCGACGATCGTTCCGCCTACGACAACTCGCTTTTTATCAACGATCAATTTCACAAAACCTATTCGCTGGTCGGTAATATTGCTGCGTACGGTAGTCGTGAGCGGAACAATTGCTATTTTTGCGCTTATTCCTTTCACCTTACAATCGTATTCATTCATTCCAATTTGAGCTATTTCTGGCTGAGTAAATGCAACTTGTAGGCGTGGGGAATCATTGAATTTAATCTTATTATTATGTAGCAAATTATGAGCCGCAATACGACTCTGCGCTAAAGCTGTGTGGGTTTGGATATTGGCGTCAGTTGCATTTCCTGCGGCAAAAATATGCCGAGCGGAAGTTTGCAGGGAAGAATTAACCAAAATGCCATTTTCGGTATATTTTACGCCAGCGTTTTCTAAGCCTAAATCTGTCGCAGGCAATTGTTGGTCGGCAATTAGAATCTCATCAACGCGTACAGATTTTTCTATTCGCCCTTGCAGAAAAGTGACGCGTTTTTGTATAGACGATTTTTGTATAGCGATAATCTTAGTGCGAGCTAAGATTGAAATATTGCGATTTTTTGCGTCATTCGTAACCAAAGCGCTGACTTCTGGGTCAAATGTTGATAATATTCTGGACGATTTCTCTGCTACGTAAACTTTTGTTCCCAGGGTGGAGAAGATGTGTGCCAATTCTAGTGCCGTAGCTCCCGCGCCAACAATGAACATGGTTTTTGGTGGGCGCTTTAAGCTAAAAATAGTTTTTGGAGTGTGGTAAGAAACGGCGCTTAATCCAGGTATTTCTGGAATTTGCCAATCAGATCCAGTTGCAATGAGAAATTTGCGAGCGGACAAGTGTCTTCGATTGACGGCTATTTCGTTCGGACTCAAGAAATGCGCATTGCCAGCAAAAACACTAATGCCTTGCTTCTCGTAATAATAGCGATTGCCGCCAGCTCCAGTTCTCTTTACAACTTTGTCTTTCCAGGAGAGTAGAGAAGGGTAATTATATCCAACCGAGTTAGTGCGCAGTCCAAATTTAGCGGCATCTTTGGCTGTTTGATAAACGTTAAGAGCGTGAGTTAAAAATCCAGTTGGTACATCTCCCCAGTTTGGTGATTCCCCGCCGAATGTTGATTTTTCTACAACAGCAACTTTTTTTCCGGCACTTGCTAATATGCTGGCTGCGGGTGAGCCGCCAGCGCCACTACCAATTACGATATAGTCATAGTCAAAAGTTGGTTTTTTGCGACATCAAATCTCCTAAATTATGGTTTTATAATTTTTATATGTATAGGTTTGCGTCAGGATGCAGAGTTTTCATAATGCGTTGTGCTTTGGCGGCGGATATCGGCAGAGGGTTATTTCTGGGTGAGTTTCTGCATCAATTCATAACGCCTAGAGTGACGGTTTTTGCAATGTCTTGAGCTTGTCCTTCTGGCGTACGAACGCTTAGGCAGGTGGCAATTATGGAATTGTGGAGCTTGTCTGGGCTAAACTCCTCTGGCGGCCGCTTTCCTTGTTTGATGACGTCAATTTGACCTGGCTTTACCATAGATTGCCTCCATAGCTAATGACGCCAATAACGCGGTCGACGAATAGGAATGCTGCTAAAATCAATAAGCTACCACCGCTGGCGAATTGCAAAAATCTCTTATGATCTTCCCGCCAACGTTGTAAATTAGAGATGCTGCGTCCGCTGCCGATCAAGACGATAACGACAAATAACGGCAGCGCGGACACGATGACGTAGATCGCTATGCTGATGATTTGCAAGAAAGGGTTTGGTAGGGTGATAATAGCCAGACTGGCGGCGATAATTGGCGCGATGATGAATATGATTTCTGCAATAACGCTAATTATTCCCAGAGCAAAGCTTTCTATGGAGTTTTTGGTTTTTTTGGTGCGCTTGTTTAAATATTCTGCAAAATTGCGTGGAAGCCATAATGAAGTTCCTGGTTGTCGTCGGAAGTAGAACGCCCAAATTGCGATTCCTAAGCCAAACATCATCCCTGAAGAGACGGCGGCAACGAGTTGCTCTGCGCTGGTGGCGTGGTGGATGAATAGTGATAAGAAATAGGAAATGGAGCTGATGAGCAGCAGAGTGATTGTTGAAACACCAAATACAAAACTGTTGCTCATACGAAAAATTTTTCTCTGGGCGGTTTTTTTGCCAATTGAATGTCCGCTAAGTAACGTTAAAACACTGACGCTAAGCTGAAAACTAGCGTGAATAATCGCTGCAAAAATTATGGTGGCCAGTGATGAGATTGTTACGGGGGTCATTTTTGTGTATAAATCCTTCCCTACCAGTGTACCACAAGCGGAATGAAAAGGTAAATAATGACCGAAAAAGGTATTGCTTTTTTGTCAAATTTATGATAGTATAAAGACAGTTAAATAATTAACACAAAAAGGAAAAAATATGGAAATCAACACCAGTGAATTAGCTGAATTTTTAGAAGTAACCCGAAAAAAGGATTTAGCAACGTGGGAGCGTCAGCGTAATTCATGGGAATTGGATAGTTTTGTGTCGCGACGATTGGCGGCTTTGGACGGCGTTCAATCTGAAGAGCTTGAGCTAATTTAATTCAGTATCTATAAAAAATTCCCCGTCGTATTGACGAGGAAAGATAATTTCTGGTAGCACCGGGTGGACCCGAACCACCGACCTCAGGCTTATGAGTCCTGCGCTCTAACCAGCTGAGCTACGGTGCCACACTGCATTGATTGTAACAGATAGTATAAAATTTGCCAAAAATACGTTTTAGGTAAATTATGTGAGATAATGGATATGTGAGATATATTATCGCAGTCAGTGGTGGGATTGATTCGGTAGTTTTTGCTGGATTTGATGTCGCGAACGGAAAAAGATTTGGTGGTCGCTCATTTTGACCACGGAATTCGTGAGGATTCGGCGAGTGATGCTAGATTTGTCGAGGCTTTAGCTGATAGATATAAAATACAATTCGTTTGTCGGCGCGAAAAATTGGGGGCTGATGCCAGTGAAGAATTGGCGCGCCAAAGGCGTTATGAATTTTTGCGTGGCGTGGCGACGGATTTTGATGGCGTGATAGTGACGGCGCATCATCGAGATGACATTATTGAAACTGTAGCGATGAATCTTAAGCGTGGCTCCAGGTGGCGAGGTTTGGCGAGGGAGTGAGTGATGAATTGGAAATAGTTAGGCCGATGAATGGTTGGACGAAGCAGAGAATTTATGAATATGCGATTCGTCAGAAATTGGAATGGTGTGAAGATGAGACAAATCAAAGCGACTTGTATCAGAGGAATAAATTTAGGCGTAAGATAAATCGTGAACTTGATGAATATCAGAAACTTGGAGTGTATGAGGCGTGGCGAAAACAGAGAGTTTTGAGGAAAAATTGAGCAGGAAATAGAGAAGTTTGATGGAGAAGTCCTGAGTCGGTATTTTTTGACGATGATAGATGATAATGTCGCACAAGAATTGCTATATTATTACGTTTTGCGACATTATGATGTGTCGTTACTGGGTTCTCAATTGGAGCGTATGCTAATTGCTATAAAAACTGGAAAAGCTGGCTCTTGCTGGCAAGTTGGTGGCGGCATTGTGATGAAATTGACGCTAAGAAGTGTTATAATAAAGAGAGTTTGATTAGTATAGGCGAAAGGATTAGTTGAGAATGGCTGTTAAGATGCCTCAAAGAAATGGAAAGAATAGAATAAGTCAAATTTTACGATTTGGATTGTTTTGGGCAATTATAATTTTTGTAGCGTTGATTTTTTACGCAACACTCTTCCCTGCGTCGAATCTTAAAGATGTTGCATTATCTGATGTAGTGCGTCGAGCAAATGACGGTAAAATTGCTCAATTGGAGATTCAAGGAAACGATATTAAGATTACTCCGAAAGATCAATCAAAACCTACCGAGCATTCAGTCAAGGAATCTAGTAGCATTTATGAGCAGGGCTTGAACAAGGATGCTAAGGTTGAGGTGAAGGTTATTCCACCATCCACAACCGGCGAAACCATGTGGAATCTGGCGGTTATGGTTGTGCCTGTGCTGATTATCGTGGTGTTCTTCATGTTTATGATGCGCCAAGCTCAGGGTCAAAATAATCAAGCGATGGGATTTGGCAAGAGTAAGGCTCGCCTGTATGGACAAGATAAAGAAAAGGTTCTGTTTACGGATATCGCTGGAAATGATAACGCCAAGCAAGATCTGCAGGAAGTTGTTGATTTCCTCAAGCATCCGAAGAAATATAAAGATTTGGGCGCAAAGATTCCAAAAGGCGTATTGTTAGTCGGTAATCCGGGTACGGGTAAGACGATGCTAGCTCGAGCTGTTGCTGGTGAGGCTGGTGTGCCATTCTTCTCGATTTCTGGTTCTGAATTCGTGGAAATGTTTGTTGGTGTTGGTGCTAGCCGAGTGCGAGATCTATTTTCTAAGGCTAAGAAAAATGCTCCATGTATTATCTTCATTGATGAGATTGATGCCGTGGGTCGTAAGCGTGGCTCTGGTATGGGTGGCGGTCATGATGAGCGCGAGCAAACTCTGAACCAGATTTTGGTGGAGATGGATGGTTTTGATGGCGAGACTAATGTTATTGTTTTGGCAGCAACCAACCGCGCGGATGTTTTGGATCCGGCTTTGCTTCGACCTGGACGGTTTGACCGACGTGTGACTATTACGCTTCCAGAGCGCAAAGATCGTGAGGCAATTCTGAAGGTTCACTTTAAGAAAAAGCCAACTGATGAAACTGTTGATCTTGATAAATTGGCGGCAAAAACCGCTGGCTCATCTGGTGCGGATTTGGCAAATATGGCTAATGAAGCTGCGATCATTGCTGCGCGTCGCAACAAGAAGAAGATCTCAAATGACGAATTAACTGAGGCGTTTGAGCGTGTGGCAATTGGTCCAGAGCGCAAGACTAAGATAATGAACGATCACGAGAAAGAGTTGACTGCTTATCACGAAGCTGGCCACGCAATTGTTGGTCACGTCTTGCCTGATTCTGACCCGGTTCACAAGGTTACGATTATTCCGCGCGGCGGTACTGGTGGAGTAACATGGTTCTTGCCGCCAGAAGATAAGAGCTACACAAATGTTTACGAGTTTAAGGATATTTTGGCTCGGGCAATGGGCGGACGAATCGCTGAACAATTGATTTACGGCGATGACGGAATCACTACTGGAGCTGGTTCGGATTTGCGAAAAGCGACTGAAATTGCCCGCGATATGGTGATTGAGCAAGGAATGGGCAAGGGCTTGCGCGATCAAGTATTCCACGAAGATAACGGCGGCTTGATGTTCGATAAAATGACCAGAGAGCGTCCGTATTCTGATGAAACTGCGAAGATGATTGATGAGGAAGTTGCGCAATTGATTACCGAAGCCAAACATCGTGCAATGTTGGTATTGAAAGAGAATCGTTCGTTCCTTGATAAGTTGGCCGAGGCTCTACTGAAGGAAGAAACTCTGGAAGAATCTGAGGTTGACGAGATTCTTAAAGGCACTAAATTACCAAAAGAAGCTAAACTGCATTCGTAAAATACTATGGGGCGCGTTCGTAGTACGGTTACGAAAATAAATCAGCGGCTTAATGTGAAATTGGCTGCTACGATTCTGGCGGGCTCGACGTTGTTGTCGAGCTTGTTGGGGTTTTTTCGTGATCGTCTGCTTAACTCCGCCTACATGCCGAGCGAAAATGGAGCATTGGCGGGATACCCGGTTGGACTAGATGCTTATACGGCGGCTTTTCATGGTGCCAGATTTTATGTTTGCAGTGCTGGTTTTCTGGTGCGCTTAGTGTGACGTTCATTCCAGTTTTTAATGGCGGCGCTGGGTCAAGGGCAATAAGCAGTCGGCTTGGCAAATTAGCTCGAGCATGATTAATTTTATGGCGCTAATAACTATGGCGGCGTCGGTGCTGATTATTATTTTTGCTGATCCGTTGATGAAGTATTTAATCGCACCTGGTCTGAGCACTGAGTCTGGTCATGCTTTGGCGGTTAGTATGATGCAGGTGATTGCGGTTAATCCGTTTATTTTTGCGGTTGCGGCGGTGATTGCTAGTATCCAGCAAGCGGTCGGGCGATTTATGTTCTGTGCGCTGGCGCCAATGCTATATAACGTCGGTATTATTATCGGTACAGTGTGGTTTACTGGCGGTGTCAATTTATTCGGTTGGCAGATTTTTGACGGCGGCATTATGGGCGTGGCGTTGGGTGTGGTTTTGGGGTCATTTTTGCAATTGATCGTCAGCGCGGTTGGGTTGGCTGGGCTTGGATTTGATTACAATTTCAAAATTTATTGGCGGAATAAGGGATTTAGGAAAGTTTTATCTTTATTGCCTGCGCGTTCTGTTGATCAAGGAATGGATTATGTGGTTAGCTTGGTTGAGGTCAATTTGGCTTCGCGTTTGGTTGATGGAACGGTTAGGGCGTACCAGCAGGCTTTGACTCTTCATATGATGCCGATCAATCTTATTGGCGTGGCGATTTCAAATGCCGCCTTTCCTCAATTGACTGAGCATTTGGGTGAAGGTCGAAATGACCTATTTCAAAAAGACCTGCGTTCCCTGCTGAGAATTATTTTTTGGATGGCGCTTCCGGTGTCGGTGGTGATTTTCTTTACCAGGGGATACGTTGTGCATTTTATTCGTAATGGTGGTGATCAGCTGATTGCTGGAATTTTGGGCTGTTTTGGTTGTGGCAATTTTATTCCGAACTATTTACCATATGGCCGCGCGAGCATTTTACGCCCGCCAAGATACGAAAACTCCGCTGTATATTTCAATTTTCTCGATTACTTTGAATATTATTTTAGCAATTGTTCTATCGATGGTCTTGAAAATGGGCGCGTATGGATTGGCTTGGGCTCAATCGACAGTGGCGGTTTTGGAAGTGGTTGTGCTTTTGGCGGTTATGAATCGTCAAATGCCAAAATTATTCGACATGACGTTTGTGCGAGCGATTTTTAAGATGATAATTGCTGGTACTGTTACGGGCGTGGTTTGTTATATTGCCGTGCTAATTATGCCGTTTCGTTATCATGACGACAGCTTCTTTAGCGCTTTTCCGAAATTTGTTATCATTTCATTGGTTAGTTTTGGCGCGTATGCCGCGGCTTCAAAGTGGCTAAAATTGCCAGAAATTGACCCGATTCTTGCACGATTGAAAAAAGTGTTATTTGGACGATTGGAGTTTAAGGGCTAATGGAAAATATTCGGAATTTTTGTATTATTGCTCACATTGATCACGGCAAGTCTACGCTGGCTGATCGAATGATGGAGATGACTGGGACGGTAGAAAAGCGCGAGATGAAGTCGCAGTTGCTGGATTCGATGGATTTGGAGCGGGAAAAAGGCATTACTATTAAGTTGGCGCCGGTGCGAATGCGATATCATTACCGTCAGCCAGCGGCAACCGCTTCCTCTCAATCGAATGTCGCAGACAACGCCAGCGACAGGGCTATCGATTCATTGGAAGGATTACCGCCAGCTGGAGATTACGATCTGAATTTGATTGACACTCCGGGGCATGTCGATTTTAGTTATGAAGTCTTGGCGTAGTTTGCAGGCTTGCGAGGGCGCGATATTGGTGGTTGATGCTAGCCAGGGAATTCAGGCGCAAACATTGTCGAATGTTTACTTGGCGATGGAGCAGGATTTGACGATTATTCCGGTCTTGAATAAGGTTGATTTGCCGGCCGCCGATATACCGCGCGTATCCAGGCAAGTTATTAATTTGTTGGGTTGCGACGAGCGCGAGATTATTCATATTTCTGCTAAAACTGGTCAAAATGTAGATAAGGTTTTGGATGCGGTTGTTGATAAAATTCCGGCGCCAACTGGCGAGGTTGATGATCCGACTAGGGCGCTGATTTTTGATAGCTATTATGATGATTATCGCGGCGTGATTTTATACGTGCGGGTGGTTGATGGGCGAATTAAAAAGGGCGAGTCTATCCGAATGATGGCGACTGGCGCAAATGGGCTAGCTCTGGAAGTTGGTCATCTTAGCCCAGCCATGCAGCCCGACCCTTCGCTTGAAACTGGCGAAATTGGCTATATTGTAACAAACCTGAAAACGACACGCGAGGCGCGGGTGGGTGATACGGTAACGCTGAAGAAGTATTTAGAATAAAATTAGCAATAAGGAGAAAGCTACGAGCTCGCAAACAATCAGCTTAACTGAATTACAAAAACACCTCGATCAAACTTGTAAGGAGAAGGGTTGGGATAAAAATTCTGTCACTGAAGTATTCTTATTGTTTGCTGAGGAAGTTGGCGAGCTGGCGAAGGCGGTTCGCAAAGAGACAGGATTTAAGGGTGAGAAAAAGACCTGATAACCACGACAATCTGCGCGAGGAGTTTGCGGACGTGCTGAACTATTTGATGGAATTGGCAAATCGGTTTGACGTCAATTTGGCGGAAGTGTATTTTGAGAAGCACAAGATCAACCAGACGCGACAGTGGAAAATAGTATATACTGTTATTACGAAAAAGCGCAGATGTAATAAAATGTACGAAATGGGTATTGATATCATCTGTTGTTGGCAATTATGAGTAATTTCAAAAACTTTACAGAGAAGATTAGGTGTCGGGTGATTCCGATAACACGCGACCGTCGTTTGTGTGGTTGGATGAGAAAATTGTCGACGATGATTCGTATAGTATTTTTATGAATGGACGATCATACGAACTTTGGTGAAGAATACGATGACTTTTTGTGTGTTACTGTTGACAGTTTTGCCGAGCTAGCAGACGCTATTCTCCGTGAGTTGTATGCGCGCGGATTTTCATCGTCAGACTATAAACTGATCAACGAAAATTATGTTCATCTAGATTATAGCTTTTTGAGCGATGACATACCTTGGGTTGCTTGGCGTAATGTTGATGTAATAGTTAAGGGTGATATTACTGACGAGAAGGACTATCGTCGCGACAAAGCTAAACGCGGTCGGTGGATGAGTTACACTGAACTGGTTCAGGTTATTGGCAAGAATCAAGCTCATAAGATTTTTGAGGATTTATGGGTTAGACCTCAGTGTGTAAGGAATAATTTGCTGAGAATGAGTAGGTGTGCGGGGAGTGATTTGCTGTGCGTTTATATAAGAACGTTGAGCTTGATATAATAATACATAGTTATGACTGAAAAAATTACCGTCCAGCCACTTCCAGGTTATAAAGAAGTTAAGCCCTTCGTTTATGCGGGGTTTTTCCCGGTGTCCAATGAAGACTATAACGACTTGAAAGAGGCAATTGAAAAGTTGAGCCTGAGCGATTCGGCGCTGCAATTCGAGCCGGAGAATTCGCCGGTTCTGGGCTATGGTGTGCGAATCGGTTTTTTGGGATTGCTACATATGGACATTATTCGCGAGCGATTGGAGCGTGAATATAATTTGGATTTAATTGTGACCAATCCGAGTACTGATTATCAAGTTAGTTTGACGAATGGCGAGGAGCTGGATATTAAGTCTGCTAGTGAATTGCCCGACCCAGCGCAAATAAAAGAGATTCGCGAGCCGTGGATTGATGGTGAAATTGTTGTGCCACAGGATTACATCGGTGCGGTGATTCAGTTGATCGTGAGCAAGCGTGGTCGCCAGAAAAACCTGAGTTACATTGACGAGCGGGCGCTGATTTCATTTGCGGCGCCACTTGCGAATTTGTTGACGGATTTTTATGACCAATTGAAATCTATTACCAGCGGCTACGGTTCGTTTAATTATGAGTTGGCGGATTATCAAGTGGAAGATTTGGTGCGCGTCGATTTTTATGTGGCGGGCGAAATGGTTGATTCGCTGAGCGTGATGTGTCATCGGTCGGAATCGCAGCATTTGGGGCGTGAGATTGTTAAGAAATTGAAGGAAGTCGTGCCGCGTCAGAGTTTTGAGGTTTCGTTGCAAGCGGCAATTGGCGGTAAATTTATTGCCAGGGAAAATATCGGCGCTTATCGAAAAGATGTTACGGGCTATCTTTACGGCGGCGATGTCAGTCGTAAAAAGAAGCTTCTCGCCAAGCAAGCGCGCGGTAAAAAACGAATGAAACGCTTCGGTAAAGTCGACATACCGAGCGAAGCGTTTATGGTAATGTTGAAAAGGGATTAGTTCCTATATAGAAATTGATTTGGTGGGTGGTTAATTTCCTGATTGGCAATTGGTGTTGGATGAGTTATCATAAATAAATATTATGTCTGAGATTGAAAGTTTAATCACCAATTATCAGCCAGCCGAATCAACTATCCAGTTAGTGCGGGACACAAAGATTGCGCTGCTGGCGGGAATTTCTGGCGCTGGTAAGGATACGATAAAAAAACGATTATTAAAGCTGCCGGAATTTCGCGACATCGTTTCGCACACCACGCGTCCGCCGCGGGTTAATAACGGATGCGTCGAGCAAGATGGAATTGACTATCATTTTATTGATTCGCAAACTGCCGAAAATATGCTACAAAATAATGAATTTATTGAAGCAAAGTTTGTTCACGGTACGGTTTATGGGACGTCGGTGGCTGAGCTAAAATTAGCGCATGATCAGAACCGCGTGGCAATTACCGACATTGACGTTCAGGGTGTGGAGGAATATGAGCGATTGGCGCCAGATAGTATTGCGATTTTTATTGTGCCACCAAATAGCCAAACTTGGATTGAGCGATTAAAAAAACGTTACGCAACTGAAGAAGATTTTCAAGCGGAGTGGCCGAAGCGTCATGCCTCGGCGATAAAAGAGTTGGCTTATGCGCTTGAAGTTCCGTATTATCACGTGATTATTAATGACGACTTGGATAGGGCTGTTCGGGTGACCGAAGAAATTATTTTACGGGGTGATATTTTTAAGCGCCAGGACGACGAAGCTCGTTTGGCGGCCCGGGGTCTTCTCAATGATATAATTAAGATATGAGTTCAATAAAAACCCCAAAGAAAATAGCAGCTATTGGCTCTCAGTCATCAAAAACCATCACCATACTGCTAGATCAATCGTTTTTCATTTTTGCTGGCTTGGCGTCGTTTTGGTTAGCCTGGCTGGTGTTTAGGGAGGGCTTGGCGACGGGCGGCTGGTGGCTGGTTGGTCTATTTTTTGTGGTTTGGGCAATTGTTTCTTATCTGGCGCTGCCACGTCTACATAGAATATTGAGCAATATGTACGTGCCAAATTATTTTATTGGTAGAACCCGAACTGCTGACGGCATATTGAGTGACCCTATCAACCTGAGTGTGCGTGGTTCTGAGGATAAGTTGCATAAGGCTATGACTGCGGCTGGCTGGGTGCTGGCCGATGACATTACGCCGCGATCTGCTTGGAAGATGGTCCTTACCGTATTAAGCGGGCGTAGTTATCCTAACGCCCCAGTCTCGCCAGCTTTTTTGTTTGGGCGGCGACAAGATTTCGCTTACCAGCAAGAAGTTGATGGCAATCCAAGGCGTCGTCATCATGTGCGATTCTGGCGTTGTCCGGATGGTTGGCTGCTGCCGGGTGGTCATCGGGTGGATTGGTTAGCGGCTGGCTCTTACGACAAAAGTGTCGGATTATCGTTGTTTACCTTTCAGTTGACGCATAAAATTGACGAAGATATCGATATCGAAAGAGACTACATTATCGAATCTGTTAAAAAAAGCGAAAAGTATATTCGTGTAACAGTTTTAAAGGATTTTTCAACGGGCTATCATTCGCGCAATGGTTTCGGAGACTCCATTCGCACTGATGGCGATTTGCCGATTTTGGAAGTCGGTCGGATAAAGACTGACGATAATGTCACGGCTTCAACGCGGCTCGGGGTGATTATGGACGGCACAATTTATGATCGTCATCCGCGAAATCACGAAACCTTATTGGAAGAGCTTTGGGGCCGCCGACCACCGCAGATTTTAATTGGCGGCGGACTGATGATTCTGGCGTCGTTGTTTACAATCGGGCAAATGTTGGTGGACTTTTCTAGCTGGCCGACGACTTTGGTGCAAGTTGCGAATATTGATGGAATTGATATAAATGCCGCGAATACCATGTTGTCAATGATGGCTGGTTTTAATGTGTTGTTGGTTGTGGCGGAAATCGTGCTGGTTGGGCTGCTACTTCGAGGAAGTAGTCGAGCGCGAATCTCACTACTTTCTGTGGCGGCATTAGCTATTGTTACCGAATCTTTATCCGTGACAATTGGGCGAATTAATGCGTCGATTATGTTGCTTTTGATCTCAATTGGCGTGCATATTATGATCATGATGTTGTTCTCTTCAGATGCAGCGCGCTACTTTACGGAAAGACGATAGGGCTTGGCACTCTGCTTGTATGAGTGCTAGATTTGCGATATAATTGGACTATGACCGAACGTCAACAAGCAATCCTTGTCGCCATTATTGAGCAGTACGCTGAAATTGCGGCGCCAGTTGGTAGCGTAACGCTAGCCAAACTGTTTGGCGTGAGTAGCGCCACGATTCGCAGTGAAATGGCAAAACTTGAGGAGATGGGATTTATTGAGGCGCCTCACACGAGCGCGGGTCGAATTCCGACAGATAAGGGATATCGTTTTTATGTCAATGGAATCACGGCAGCGCAAATGACAGAATTGCCGAGCGGTATTGATAACAGCACGAAGGCAATTGAGGCGCACGTCAATTCAAATATAGATGCTTCAGACAAAGCGATTCGTCGAGCAGTTGATGGTTTGGTGGAAATGACTGGCAATTTTGGTTTTGCGTCATTTGGTTCGAGTTTGTATATGAACGGAATGACTCAGTTATTCAGCCAGCCAGAGTTTGGTGACGGCGATCACGTTCAGGCGGTTGCTAAATTGATTGACAATATCGAACCGTGGCTGCGTGAAGCGGCGCCGGATGAGCCGTTAAATGTGTTTATTGGTAGCGAAAATCCAATTGGTAAAAGTAGTGGTGCTACGTTGATTATAAGTAAATTTAAGTCATCGTCTGGTGGCGATAATTACATCGGTGTGATTGGTCCGACGCGACAGAATTATCGTCGAACGATGGAGCTGGTGCGTCGTACGGGCGCGATGCTGGAGGAGGTCTTGTAGTAGGCTAAAATGAGGAAAAGTGACGAAGAATAAAAAAGCTGAAGATTTAGAGAAAGGAATTTGCTGAGTTGACGTCGGATTTGCAGCGGACTCGAGCGGATTTTGAGAATTATCGTAAGCGTGTGGAGGCGGAAAAGCAGTCGGCGCATCAAATGGGTCAGACTAAGTCGGTGATGAAATTGTTGCCAGTTATTGATACGATTGAGCGAGCTTTTTGCTAACGTTCCAGAGGAGCTTCCAGGATAATGCGTGGGTTAAGGGTGTGGCTGGTCTGAGTAAGCAGCTTGACAAGCAATTGAAGGAGATTGGTTTGGAGAAAATTGACGCCAAACCTGGTGCTTTGTTTAATCCTGAATTTCATCAGGCTGTTCAATTTGACGAATCGACGGATGGCGATAAGGAAGTTATTGCCGAGGAGCTTCGCGCTGGCTATACTTTGAACGGTTCGGTTATTCGTGACGCAATGGTGAAAGTTGCTCGTCAGTAATTGGAACTGCCGCATACGAATGTCAAAGAAAATACTGACATATCAGAGAAATAACTAGTCGTCACAAAATGAATTAGCACTCTTGACATGAGAGTGCTAATTATTTATACTGAGATAGTTGGCACTCGCCACGAAAGAGTGCTAGAATGAATATAAGATATAGACCAGATGTGATCGTAACAGAAAGGGGAATCATATGGGTAAAATTATTGGTATTGACCTTGGTACGACCAACAGCGCATTTGCGTATATGTTAAGCTGGAAAACCAGAGGTTATTTCTAATGCCGAAGGTAATCGCACTACGCCATCTGTAGTTGCGGTTAATAAAAAGGGCGAACGACTTGTTTGGTCAAGTTGCTCAGCGTCAGCGTGTAACAAATCCAAAAAACACGATTTACGGCGTTAAGCGTTTGATTGGTCGTAAGTTTGACTGACAAGGAAGTACAAAAAGATTTGGATATCATGCCGTACAAGATTGTTAAAAAAGGTACTTTGGCGTGGCAGTTGAAATGGGCGATAAGGAATATACGCCAGAAGAAGTTTCAGCAATGATTCTTAGTAAAATCAAGGCTGACGCTGAAGCTTTCTTTGGTGAAAAAGTGACTGAAGCAGTTATTACGGTTCCAGCTTACTTTGACGATTCTCAGCGTCAAGCAACTAAGGACGCTGGTAAAATTGCTGGTTTTGAAGTTGAGCGTATTGTCAACGAACCAACTGCTGCGGCTTTTGCTTACGGTTTGGAGAAGGGCTGACAACGACGAAACTATCTTGGTGTTTGACCTTGGTGGTGGTACGTTTGACGTGTCCGTGCTGGAACTAGGTGACGGCGTGTTTGAGGTTAAGGCAACCAATGGTGATACACACCTTGGTGGTGAAGATTTCGACAACGCTATTGTCAATTACTTCTTGGACGACTTCAAGTCAAAGGAAGGAATTGATCTTCGTAAAGATAATGCAGCAATGCAACGCCTAAAGGACGAGGCTGAAAAGGCGAAGAAAGAATTGTCAACGGTTACGGAATATGAAGTCAACATTCCATTTATTACCGCTGATGCTGATGGTCCAAAGCACTTTGAGATGAGCTTGAGTCGCGCTAAGTTGGAGGATTTGGTTAAGGATTTATTGGATCGCTTGGATGGTCCAGTAGAAAAGGCTTTGAAGGATGCCAAACTTTCTAAGTCCGACATTAACAATGTAGTTATGGTTGGTGGAATGACTCGTATGCCAGCTGTGGTTGAGCGCGTAAAGAATTTCTTTGGAAAAGATCCAATGCAAGGCGTTAACCCAGATGAGGTTGTGGCTGTTGGTGCTGCAATTCAAGGTGGTGTTTTGGCTGGTGATGTTAAGGATGTGTTGCTTCTGGATGTGACTCCGCTTTCTCTTGGAATTGAGACGATGGGCGGTGTGTCGACGAAGTTGATTGACCGAAATACTACGATTCCAACAAGCAAGAGCGAGGTTTTCTCGACAGCTGCGGATAACCAGCCTCAGGTGGAAATTCACGTTCTTCAGGGTGAGCGCGAGTTTGCTAATGACAATAAGAGTTTGGGTCGTTTTGTGCTTGATGGTATTGCGCCAGCACCACGCGGTGTGCCTCAAATTGAAGTGACCTTTAACATTGATGCCAACGGTATTCTTAACGTTACGGCCAAAGACAAGGGAACAGGTAAAGAGCAATCAATCACTATCCAAAACTCTGGCAATATGAGCAAGGAAGATATTGAGAAGGCACAAAAAGAAGCCGAACTTCACGCGGACGAAGACAGGAAAAAGCGCGAAACTGTCGATACGAAGAATCAGCTTGAAAACGCTATTTATCAGGCAAAGAAAATGCCGGACGAATTCAAAGATAAGATTTCTGACGATGATAAGCAAGCGATTGAAAAGGCTGTCGAAGAGGCTGAAAAGCACAAAGATTCTGAAGATAAGGACGAATTGGATGCTGCAATTAAAGCCTTGAACGACGCGATTATGCCAATTGGTGCTTAGATGTATCAGCAATCCGCTGAGGATCAAAAAGGCTGATGAGTCTAAGGATGACAAAAAGTCTGATAAAGACGAGCCGGTCGAAGGCGAGGTGGTTGATAAGAAGTAGTCCTCGCTGCCAATGAAAAAATACCGCTCTAATAATGGGGCGGTATTTTTATGAATTGTAGCCGCTGATTTACGTCACTATGTTGTAATAGTATCGGCCAGGCGATTCCAGTCTACTACCGACCACCAGACGTCGACATATTCGGCGCGGCGGTTTTGATAACGTAGATAATAAGCATGTTCCCAGACGTCAAGTCCGAGTAGCGGCACTAGGCCGTGAGTAATGGGATTGTCTTGATTTGCAGTTGACATAATCGACAGTACGCCGCTATCATCTCGCACTAACCACGCCCAGCCTGATCCAAAATGCCCCGTAGCCGCCTTAGTAAAAGCTTCTTGAAATGCTTTCACCGAGCCGAAGTGCTTCGCTAGTGTTGCTGCCACGGTTTTATTTGGTTGATTGTTTGTCTCCACTGGTCGCATATACTGCCAAAATAAACTATGATTTAGATGGCCTCCGGCATTATTAATAATTATAGTCGTAGAGTCTTTGAGTGTGGCTGCTGCGTCCGTTAAAATCCACTCTAAAGCTGCCCGCTCACCCCGCTCGTTATAGACAGTGTGCAAGTTATTGTAAAATTCAGGCTGCTTGAATTGTAGGGATTCTATTGCGGCATTTAGGTTGGCAATGTATGTTTGGTGATGCATCGTGTGATGAATACGCATTAGCACTCTTGCACTGAGAGTGCTAAACGCGTATAATATATAAGGTATGAGCAAGCGTGATTATTATGAAATATTGGGCGTTCCAAAGACCGCTTCTGAAGATGAGATAAAAAAGGCTTTTCGTAAATTAGCAATTAAATATCATCCTGACAAACAGGGTGGCGACGAGGCTAAGTTTAAGGAAATTAATGAGGCCTATGAAGTTTTGAAAGACAAGCAGAAGCGACAGCGTTATGATCAATTTGGTCATGCTGGCGTGGGTGGCGCTTCTGGTGGCGGTTTTTCTGGTAATCCGTTTGAGGGATTTGGTGGATTCGGCGGTCAAAACGTTCACTTTGATTTTGGTGATGGTGGACTAGGTGATATTTTTAGCCAATTCTTCGGTGGTGCAACTGGCGGCGCTGGAAATGGTCGTTCGCGTGGGCGTGATGTTGAAACTAGCGTAACACTAAGTTTTGAGGACGCGGTATTTGGTGTAGAAAAGAAAATTAGTTTAATGCTGGATGTTGAATGTGAGCATTGCCATGGCGATGGCGCCGAGCCTGGATTTGGAATGAAAACGTGCCCAACTTGTAAGGGCGCGGGTCAGCAAACTCGAACGATGAATTCGCTGTTTGGGCAAATTCAGCAGGCGGTTGTTTGTGAAACTTGTCATGGTAAGGGAAAAGTTCCTGAAAAAGAATGTTCAGTTTGTCGAGGAAAAGGCACGACCCGACAGAATCAGGATATCACTATTAAAATTCCGGCAGGGATTGATGATGGCGCGACAATTCGTCTACGCGATCGTGGCGAAGCAGTTGCTGGTGGCAGTAGAGGTGATTTGTATGTCCACATTCGCGTTAAGGCACATAAAAAATTCACTCGTGAGGGTAATATTATTCTTAGCGAAGAGCATATTTCTATGGTTGATGCGGCACTGGGAACGGAGATTGATGTGGAGACTGTGGATGGCGTAATAACGATGAAAATCCCAGCGGGTACTCAGAGTGGCACTGACTTCAAGTTGTCAGGTCATGGCGTGCCGCACTTACATAGTGAATCTCGTGGTCCGCATATTGTGGGTGTTATTGTTGATACGCCAACCAAATTGACCAAAAAGCAGAAGGAGCTTTTGGAGCAATTTAAGGTTGCGTATATATCGTAGGTTTTTCTAGTAATATTGACGTATGAAAGAAAAAACCATTATTGGGTCGACTGAGTTTGTGGATTTTGGCAAGCGAGCGCAAAAAGTCCCAGCTAAAATTGATACGGGCGCCGATTCCAGTGCGGTTTGGGCGAGCAATATTCGCATTGATAAAGATGGTGTATTGAAATTTTCTCTATTTGGTAAGGGTTCGCCGTATTATAATGGTAAGATATTTAAGAGAACTGATTATTCTGTGGCTAGCGTGCGCTCTGCAATGGGTCAAAATCAGATTCGTTATCGAACGCATTTTTGGGTAAAGCTTGGTGGGCGAAAAATTAAAATGCTGATGAATTTGTCTGATCGGTCGAAGAATGAATTTCCGGTGTTAATTGGAAGACGGTCGATTTCTGGAAAATTCCTAGTGGATGTTTCAAGGAAAAATGTTCGCAGGAAAAAACCGTCCGTAACTGCTAGTCTTAATGAAGAAGTAAAATTGAATCCATACGAATTTTATAAAAAATATCATCAGAAAGGTGAAGAAAAGTAATGCGAATTGCAATCTTATCCAACGGCAACATTAATTATTCGACGCTTCGCCTGAAAGAAGAGGCTGAAAAGCGCGGTCATCAAGTTAAGGTTATTAAGTATAAAAACTGCTACGTTTCAATTGATGAAAAGCATCCGACGGTCATTTACAAAGGTAAGGAAATTGGTGAATTTGATGTGGTAATTCCGCGAATCGCGAGCCATATGACAAAGTATGGAACAGCGGTTTTGCGTCAATTGGAGATGATGTATCCGAAGGCGTTTTTCATGAATCGCTCGATTGCAATTACTAGGGCGCGGGACAAATTGCGCTCAACGCAGTTATTGGTAAAAGCTGGAGTGTCGATCCCGAAGACGGTCTTTTCTCGAAACGCAACTGACATTGATTCGCTCATTGAAGAGATTGGTGGTATGCCGGCGATTATTAAGTTGGCGCGTGGCACGCACGGAAATGGTGTGGTTCTGGCGGAAACTAAAAAGGCTGCCAAGTCGGTTCTGCAGGCGTTTTATTTGACCAACTCGGACGGCACAAACGTGCTGCTTCAGGAGTTTATTAGAGAGTCGGCTGGTGTCGATATTCGTGCGTTTGTGGTTGGTAGTCAAGTGGTGGCTAGTATGAAGCGTCAGAGTTTGGACGATGATTTTCGTAGCAATTTACACAAGGGCGGCGAAGGAACCAGCATAAAATTGACAGATTCTGAACGTAAAATGTGTGTGAAAGCTGCTAAGGCAATGGGATTAACGGTTGCTGGAGTCGATTTCATGAGATCAAGTCGTGGTGCTTTGGTGCTGGAAGTTAATGCTAGTCCAGGGTTTGGAATTGAGAAAATTACTCGCCGAAATGTGGCTGGAAAGATAATTGAATACATCGATCGAAACGCCAAGCGTGGCAATAAAAAAGATAAAATCGGCGCTTAAGCATAAACTTGTTATAATAGGTTTATGGACGAGCCTCGTCACTCGACAGTAACTCAAACTGTCATCAAATGGATATTTATCTGCGGAATGCTGATGGTTATTGGTGGGGCAATTTTTTATGCTTTTCGAACGGTTTCGCCAAAAACGGAAATGATTTACCTGAATAAGACGATGCTTCGGGCGGAAATTGCTAATGATGAAGAATCGCAGCGGAAAGGTCTGTCTGGAAGGCTGGGAATTGATGAGAATTATGCCATGCTGTTTGTGTTTGATCATAACGATCGTCATAAAATGTGGATGAAAGATATGAAGTTTTCGGTCGATATGATTTGGATCAATGATAAAAAGCGCGTTGTCTATGTAAAACATAACGTCAAGCCAGATGCTGAGCCGCATGAAAAATATGCGCCACCAGTTCCGGCAAAGTACGTGTTGGAGGTGAAGGCGGGAGTTGCTAAGCGGGCGAGCGCTACAGTTGGGTCACCGGTAAAATTTGATTTGGAGGAGGATAAATGAGCGTGATAATTCTATTTGGAGCAATTTTAGTAACGGTTTTTGCGGTTGCATTTGTTTCATCTCGAAGATTCGGTCCATTGGCGTTGTCGTTGGCGACGGGATTTTTACTATCAGAATGGTGGGGTAGCTGGCTGACGGGAGTGTTGGACGGCTTGAAATTGGAAACTGGTTTATTGCCAAATGGTGTAATTTCGGGATTAGTCTTAACGTTGGTTCCGTTAATTATGCTTCTTCTAAGCGGACCTAGATATCAGAAAAAACATGAGAGAATTGTCTCGGCGGTGGGAATCGCGTTTTTGACAGCAGCGCTATTGGTGGTTCCTCTGGGAAAATATATATCACTAGACGGACAGGCGCTGGAGCTGTATAAGATTTTCGCGAATAATTGGCGATATGTGGCTACGTTTGGTTTGGTGTGTGGTTTAATTGACATTTTTTCACTACATACTGGCGGACATAAACTCGCTAAGCATTGACCTTTGTGTTGGTTTGTGCTAGGATGAAGAAAGCGGATATTCCGAATGGGTCCATAGCTCAGCTGGTTAGAGCACCTGCCTTTTAAGCAGGGTGTCCCGGGTTCAAGCCCCGGTGGACCCTCCAAATTTGATGAAATCGACTCCCTTGGTGGAGTCTTTTTTGTAGCTCCAAATGTAGATATACTTTAAGTATGAATAGATGGCTATTTGAGAAGTTGCATATTTCTTGGTTGGTGGCGGCGTGGTGTCTCGGTCTGACAATTGGCGTAATTTCCATCCATTACATACCGCGGTCGTTTGCGATGAACCCATTATTTTTATTGGTCGGGCTGGCTATTTTTGTAATTGTGGCAATTTGGCGCTGGCGATTTTTTGTGATTTTAGCAATTATTTCTGGAGTTTTGGTTGGTCTTTGGCGCGGTGAAATCGGCAGAAAAGGTGTGGAGATTTATGATTCGTTAATCGGAAAAGTTGCAATTGTCCAGGGTCAAGTCTTGGAGGATCCTGATCTCGATAAAAATGGTCAAACGGTTCTTAGATTGGGCAATTTGCGGATGAATAATGAAAAATTGCCGGGACAAATTTGGGTGACGACGCCAGATAAAAACTCAATTAAGCGCAGTGATATTGTGAGAGTTAAGGGTAAAATGACGGCGGGATTTGGGGCTTTTTCAGCAAGCGTATATCGGGCGAAAATTATTAGCGCCGAAAGACCCGTTCCGGGCGATGTGGCGGTGGGGGTTCGTGATTGGTTTGCGGGGCGGGTTCGCGAGCATATTCCGGAATCAGAGTCCGCGTTGGGGCTGGGATTTTTATTGGGCTTGCGGCGTGCTATGCCGACTGAATTAAGTGACAATTTGAAAATTGCCGGATTGACACATATCGTGGTGGCGAGCGGCTACAATTTAACAATTTTAGTTCGTTTAGCGCGACGATTATTCGCCAAGCGATCAAAATATTTAGCGATGCTCAGCGCGGCTGTTATGATAATTGGTTTTATGGCGGTGACTGGATTAAGTCCTAGTATGTCGAGGGCTGGTTTGGTGGCGGGACTGAGTTTGGCGGCGTGGTATTATGGTCGGACAATTCATCCGCTGGTTCTGCTTCCTGTGTCGGCGGCAATTACGCTATTGATAAATCCGCAATTTGGTTGGGGCGATTTGGGCTGGCAATTAAGCTTTGCTTCGTTTGCGGGCGTAATTATGTTGGCGCCGCTTTTGCATTCTTACTTTTTTGGCAATAAAGAGCCGGGCGCGTTTCGACAAATTTTAATTGAAACTTTGTCGGCGCAAATTATGACATTGCCGCTACTTATGATGAGTTTTGGTGTTATTAGCAATGTGGCGTTAATTGCGAATATGCTGATTTTGCCGTTTGTGCCGCTAGCGATGCTGCTGACGTTTATGTCGGGCGTGCTGGTTTTTGTGCCGATGATTGGCGCGTTGATTGCAATTCCGACGACGTGGCTACTTGGTTATATGATTCAAGTCACCAATTGGACGGCTGGATTTGAGTGGGCTCAAATGGAAGTTAGTATCAATTTGTGGCAGTGTGCGGTTTTATATGTGGCGCTAATTTTGGCAATGATTTGGATGAAAAAGCAAACTAAATTGGACCTCGCTAAGATAAATATTGTGGAGTAGTGTATAATAGTAACAGATTGAAATAGCAAATAACTTTAGGAGAAATTATGTCAGGACACAGTAAATGGGCTACAACTCACCGACAAAAAGCGATTGTTGACGCTAAGCGCGGCGCGATTTTTACGAAATTGGGTAATCAAATTGCTATTGCGGCACGTGGCGGCACAGATCCAGCGCTGAACTCAAGTTTGGCGATGGCAATTGAAAAAGCTAAGGCCGCGAATATGCCTAGCGCAAACATCCAGCGAGCAATTGACCGAGTGGCGGATAAGAGCGCGGCGGCTTTGGAAGAAATTGCTTACGAAGGTTATGGTCCTGGCGGCGTGGGTGTTATTATTGAAACGGCGACAGATAATCGCAATCGAACATTGCCAGAGGTAAAAACTGCGTTGGTTAAAAATGGCGGGCGAATTGCTGATGCTGGTAGTGTGATGTTCCAATTTACGCGCAAAGGCGTCATTACTATCGAAGGCAGCGGGGAAGATTTGTTGCTAGCGGTTTTGGACGCTGGCGCTGAAGATGCTGTCGAGGAAGATGGCGAGATTATCGTGTATACGGAGTTGAAAGATTTGGCGAGCGTGCGGAATAAATTGGTTGAACAAGGCTTGAAGGTTAAAGATGCGGAACTGCGATATATTGCCAATACGCCGATAGAAATTGCCGACATGGAAACTGCGCAGAAATTGATGAAAATGATTGATGCGTTGGACGATTTGGATGACGTTGTGAATGTTCATACGAATGCGGATATCACAGCGGAATAAAATTATCGCTTTAAGGAATCGCTCCTTTTTTGGGGCGATTTTTAATTTGACAAAAAGTACGCTAAACTAAAGATGATTAACCATAAGCAAGGAGCGAGCATGAAGTATTTGCGTAACACACTACTTATGATACTAGCCGCGGCACTAATAATGCCGTCGCCGTTGGTTTTGGCGGAGGGTGTTTCGGGTTGTACTCCTCAAGAGTCGTCGGTTGATTATGTTGAGGCTGTTGATACTGTTGCCTTATAGTTCTAAGTCTGGGGTAGTGAGATATCCAGTTGTTGACAAGTTGTTGATAGGTGGCAGTTCGATAGCAATATCACTTCATCTTCCCATTCAAGTGAAAATCCCGAGACTCCAACGGAGAATTCGTCTTCAAATAGTGTCGAGTAGCGAAATTCCTGCCGTCAGTGAATGAGTCTTCAAAGTCCGAGTCCAAATCCCGAATCTGAGCCGCCAAAAATAGATAATCTTCAGATGAGAAGCGCAGAAGAAAATGTTCCGATATTAATTTCAAAGATTAGTCAGGATAAAAAATATGTTGAGATTTATAATCCGACGAATCAGAATGTTGATTTGGCTGGTTGGAAAATAGAGTATTACGCTGGATCTGGCGCTAAAACCGTTGGAAAAGATTTTCAAGGATGAAGTAATCTTGGCGAACGGATTTTTGGTTTTGTCGAATGATAAGATGTTGGCGGGCGCCATAAAGTTTGATAATAATTTAGGTTTGGCTCAAAATGATGGATCGGTCGTGTTGTCGCGCTTGGACGGGTCGGTTTCAGATATTGTTGGCTGGGGGAGTAATTCAAAGTTTGCAGGCTCGCCAATTAAAGGCGGTGTGAAAATTGTTTGGCGCTGTTTTATTGATGGAACTATTATTGATTCGAAAAATAATTCCACTGATTTTTTATCGAGTAAAGGTTCTGACAATCAGGAAATTGTGCCGTATTCACGTCCGAATTGTAAGAGTCCAGAGCCCAAACCTGAATCTCCAAAGGAGTTGAATAAATGTGAAGGTCTGAAGCTAAGTGAAATTGCGTCGAATGTTGATGAACAATTCATTGAGGTTTGTCAATTCTGGCGAAAAAACCGTCATTACGACAGGCTGTAAATTGGCGGTTGGCGATGCTGGCGTTCGTGAAAATATTGGTGATATCGAATTAAATCCTGGTGAATTTTTGGTGATCAAAATAAAAAATACGAAGCTGAAATTGCCAAAAACAAAAGGAAAAGTTTATTTATTAGACGAGGCTGGCTCGAAAATTGATTCCGCTGAATATGAGAAGTTAGCGAAAAGCTCTTCGTGGAGTTTGATTGATGATGAGTGGATGCAAACGTTTATGATAACTGAAAATTCTGAGAATATCTTTAAGGAATATCCAGACTGTCAGAACGGCTATGAACGAAATGTGCTGGGCAAATGTGTGAAAATTGCCACCCCGCCACGTTGAAAGTCCTTGTCCTGTTGGTCAATATCGTCATCCGGAAACTCGCCGTTGTCGAAAGATTGAAGCGGCAAAAACTATTACGCCCTGTAAAGATGGCTATTATCGTAGTGAAGAAACTGGCAGATGTCGATCTATCGCATCGGTTGCGGCAAAAACTTTGAAGCCTTGCCCAGAAGGTCAATTCCGCAATTCGGCTACGGGTCGATGTAAGAAAATTGCCTCCACTGATGATATAGCAAAAGAATGCCCAGAAGGATTTGAGCGTAATCCGCAAACTAAGCGATGTCGAAAGATAAAATCTGCAAATATGCCAACTGTTGGCTCGGCGGCTGCTGAGGTTAAACAAGTCGCTGGCGCTACTTGGGGTTGGTGGGTGTTTGGTGGCGTGAGCTTACTGGCTGTTGGTTATGGCGTATGGCAGTGGCGATGGGAAATTTCGCAATTTGTACGAAAAATCCGCGAAAGCATTAAATCCGCAAGCGGTAAATAATTGCTATAATAAAGATATGAGAATTATCGGGATTGACCCGGGAACGGGAATTTTGGGGTTTGGTGTGATTGATTTTTCTCGTGGCAAGTTTAAGATGGTCACGGCGGGAGTTGTGACGACGCCGGCACATACGCCAATTGACGAAAGGCTTGAAGATATTTTTGATAGCCTGACAGAAATTATTGCCGAAACAAATCCTGATGTTATGTCGATTGAAAAGCTATTTTTTGCGCGCAATGTTACGACGGCGATTTCTGTGGCGGAAGCGCGCGGTGTGGCGATGTTGACTGGGCGAAAAGCCGGAATGCCAATTGCTGAATATACGCCGTTGCAAATAAAACAAACTTTGACCGGATATGGCAAGGCTGATAAAAAGCAAGTTCAGGAAATGGTGCGCCTTAATTTGGGCTTGAAAGATGTTCCTAAGCCGGATGACTGCGCGGACGCTTTGGCTGCAGCAATTACACACGCGGCGATGAATCGGGTATAATTGAAATATGATTGCACATGTTTTTGGAAAAGTTGCTGAGAAGTTTAACGGCTCGTTAGTCATTGATGTTCATGGTGTTGGATATGAAGTTAGTGTGGCGACTAATGATTTTGACGCGGTGATATTAGATCAAGAAGTAAAATTTTACACTTATCATCACGTGCGCGAACAGTCGGAGGAGTTGTTTGGGTTTTCTAGTTTGGCGGCGAAAAAGTTATTTGAAATGCTAATCACGGTTCAGGGGGTTGGTCCGAAGGCTGCGCTGGCTATTTTTAGCTTGGGTGATGCCGAGCAAGTGCGTAACGCTATTGCTAATGCTGACAGCGGCTTTGTGCAAAAGGCTACTGGCGTTGGCAAAAAAACTGCCGAGCGAGTGGTGGTTGATTTGAGTGATAAAGTTGGTTTACCGACTCATTACGGCCGAACGGAAACTCCATTGCAGACTGAATTAAACACTTCTGATGAGGCTTTGGAGGCGTTGATGGCTTTGGGCTATACATTAGCGGATGCCACTAAGGCACTTGAAAACGTCGATGTCAATTTGCCAACATCTCAGCGAGTAACTGAGGCTTTGAAGCGATAGTAAATATAGAAAAGGACGCTAAAAGCAATAGCGTCCTCGTAATGATAATTAGTTTTCTTACGGCTCAATGGTAATTTTTTTATTTGACCAAAACGATGGCTGGTAGTGAATTTTAATTTTTGAATCTTTTGCAACTTCAAATATAACAGAACCTTCTTTTTTGCCGTTGACTGCTAGGTCGCCAGACCCTAGGTTGTCGCTTGCAGTGAAGGCTGTGCCGCTTGGTCCTTCAATGGCACCATTCGTGTCCTCAATTTTCCAATCGAATGTATTGAAAGACAATTCACTATCTGATTTGTTGACAATTGACACATTCACTTTAACGAATTCTTTTCCGTCATTAGCCTTAATAAACTGGTTATCTGATTTCCAGTCGCGATCAATTGATTTAACAGTCACCTCCTTGCCGTCGAAAGCGATAGTTTCACCAACTTTGAAAGTAGTTTTTTCGGTTGGTTTATTTTCCGAAGTAGCGTTATTATTGTTTGTATTGACGACAGTGGCTTTGTTCTGTTGCGATGCGCTGGATACTCCAATCACAATAATAACAATAATTACCCAAAACCACACCTTCTTAAAAATTGGTTTTTTCTCGCTTGTGTTCATCATCCCCTCCTATGAGATGTGCCGCCCAACAAAAAGGACAGCCGTTAAATTTGGCTGTCTACACCTAGAACGCAAGTTTACGCTCGATAACGGCTGCCCATTATGCACGTAAACAATGCGCTCAAAACGCCTGGTTCTAGATGTAGACACCCCTATTGTACTACAAATGATATAATTAGTGTATGGCAATTGAAAGAATAGTTGATACAAGTTCGCATGATGATGATTCTGAAGAGCAGCGAATTGAGGTGAGTCTGCGTCCGCAGAGTTTTGCTGAGTATGTTGGTCAGGAAAGATTAAAACGTAATTTGCGCTTGGCGATTGATGCGGCTAAAAAGCGCGGCGAGCCGTTGGATCACGTATTATTATATGGTCCGCCGGGGCTTGGTAAAACAACTATGGCGACGGTGATTGCTAATGAAATGGGTACGAATCTGCGGATTACTAGTGGTCCAGCTATTGAAAAAGCGGGCGATTTGGCGTCGATTCTGACTAATTTGTCGGACGGCGATATTCTGTTTATCGATGAGATTCATCGGTTGGGTCGGTCTGTGGAGGAAATTTTGTACTCCGCAATGGAAGATTTTAAGCTGGATATTGTGATTGGAAAAGGTCCGGCAGCGCGATCAATTCGATTAGATTTGCCGCGATTTACGGTGATTGGTGCGACGACGCGAACCGGCATTTTGGCGGCTCCTTTGCGTGATCGTTTCGGTCATCTTATCTCGTTTGGAGTTTTATCCGCCTGAGGATTTTGCGACTATTGTTGCGCGTTGTGCTACGACTTTTGGAGTCGTGGATATGGGTGGTGAGGGTGCGGTTTTAGTTGTCGAGCGCGGGCGCGGTTGACGCCGCGTATTGCCAATCGCCTTTTGTGAGCGCGTTCGTGATTATGCCGATGTTAATGGCGACGGCGTCATTGATGTGGAAATTGCAACGATGCTGCTTTGGGTATGCTGGATGTGGATGGGTTGGGTTTGGATGTGGCTGGATCGTAATTTCTTTGAGTCGATTCTGGACAAATTCTGGGGCTGCTCCTGTTGGTTTGGCAACCGTTGCTGCTTTGATTGGTGACGAATCGACGACAATTGAGGATTTTTATGAACCATATTTGTTGCAAATTGGTTTTATTGAGCGCACACCGCGTGGTCGTCGAGTGACGATTAAGGCGAAGCGACATTTGGAAAATAGTTATCGTATTCTTCGGCTTTTTGTGTTTAATAAAACCAGACAAACTTAACTAGGAGCCGCCATGAGCAAAAAACAAGGCTATCTTATGTTATAATATAGGCATGAATCCACAAACATCCTCGTCAGAAGATTTAACGCAGCCTGTTGCGTACGATGCTGATGGTCGACCGCTATACCATCATCCACCGCAGACTGGTCGTCCAGCTCCAGTTGTGGCGCAGACGAATTCTTATGTGACGGCAAGGCCAGAAATTATTGATGGGGAGAATTTTGATCCGCGATTGCGTAGTCAATATGCTAATGAACCGCAAGTCGTACATGTTGCCAGGGATATTGACCCGAAGCCGTTTACTATTAGCGATGACCTGAAGCAAAAACACGAAAAATCAGTTCAGCAATACCCGAATCTCAATTTGAGCGAAGGCGAATATATTATTTTGGATATTAAACGCCATCCAATTGGTATGCTAATCCCGACGGGAATTTCGGTTTTCTTGGTGGTGATGATCATGGTGTTTGTGATGTTTTATCCGTCAATTGCTCGTGACGCAATTATCTCGCCGATGCCTTCACTGACCGATGTGTTTGGCGTGGCAATGTTGCTTATTGGGCTGGTGGCGCTTGGTGGTGCGGTGTCCTTGTGGATATATTTGCAAAATCACTTTTACATGACCAACGAAAGTGTGATTCAGGAAATCCAGGGTAGTTTATTTTATCGGCACGAGCAAACGGTGAGCTTAGGCAGTATTGAGGATGCAAGCTTCCTCCAATCAGGCATTATTCAGACTCTTTTCAATTATGGCACGATTCGCCTCAGCACCGAGGGTGAAGAAACGACATATATATTCCATTTTGTGGCAAATCCACGCAAGCAAATTGCGATAATCAATAATGCCATTGAAGACTTTAAGAATGGCCGTCCTGTTTGTGATGATTAGCTAATTATTTATGGCGACTTTCTTTTACGTAGTCATCTTCATCGACAAGCGTCGCAACAAGTTTGTATGACTTACATTTTCCGTCATTACAATTTGAAGATTCATAGCGGTAACTGCTGTCTTTTTCGCCAATTTTCTTACCTTGCGGATCTTTTAACAACGCGGGATCCATAGTCGGAAGCGTACCTTCTTCTAACTTCTCTGGGTAATAGCCATTTTTAACGTAAAAACCTTCTTCCAGGCTATAATGCATGGCGTTAATCGCGGTGCGTTTTTTGGCGTTGTTTGATTCGTTGGTCAATTTTGTATATTGTGAGAAACCTAAGATTGCGATAATAATCAAGAAAGTCGCTACAACCAAAAGTTCAATAATAGTGAAACCGTTTCGCTTATTCATGAATGTAATTATAGCAAATCTTGCGACAAATCGGTATAATAAAGGAAGTAACTAAGGAGGGAATGCTATGGCAAAATCAGACAGTAAAACAGTAAATCCAGAAAAGTCAAGTCAGGCATCGGATAAAAAAGTTGATGAAGGTAAGCTTAAGGCGCTTGGTCTAGCGATGGATCAAATCACCAAGCAATTTGGCGACGGATCAATTATGAAATTGGGCGAGGCTCATAAAGTTGATGTTGAAGTAATTCCTTCTGGTGCTTTGAGTTTGGATTTGGCGCTTGGTGGCGGATATCCAAAAGGTCGTATCATAGAAATTTATGGTCCAGAAAGCTCAGGTAAGACAACATTGACGCTTCACGCTATTGCAGAAATTCAGAAGCAGGGTGGAACGGCGGCGTTTATTGATGCCGAGCACGCGCTTGATCCAGCATACGCCAAGCGTCTGGGTGTGGACACGGAAAATTTGTTGGTTTCTCAGCCAGATAACGGCGAGCAAGCATTGGAAATTACGGAAACGTTGGTTCGTTCGAACGCGGTGGATTTGGTGATAGTCGACTCGGTGGCTGCCTTGACGCCACAGGCTGAAATTGATGGCGATATGGGTGATTCTCATATGGGTCTTCAGGCTCGATTGATGAGTCAGGCTCTACGTAAATTGACGGGAATTATCAATAAGTCAAAAGCCACGGTGATCTTTATCAATCAGATTCGTATGAAAATTGGCGTGATGTTTGGCAATCCTGAAACGACAACTGGCGGTAATGCCTTGAAATTTTATGCGTCGCAGCGAATTGATATTCGTCGAATTGGTCAGATTAAAGTTGGCGATGATATTATTGGTAACCGCACGAAAATTAAGGTCGTGAAAAATAAGATCGCACCGCCGTTCCGCGTGGCTGAATTTGACATTATGTACAACGAGGGAATTAGTAAAACTGGCGATATTCTGGACTTGGCGGCAACGCATGGTATAATTGAAAAGTCGGGTGCGTTTTATAAATATAACGGCGAAACGATTGGTCAAGGGCGCGATAAAACGAAGACTTACTTGAAGGAAAATCCTGAGGTTTTGGCGGAAATTGATCAGAAAGTGCGCGATAAAGTGAAGGAGGAGGAAAAGTAATGCGAGCAGTAGAGTCCAGATATTCAGCCGAACACCACATGGCGTCAGTTAATCTTATTTTTGATAACGAGCAGACTGCTTACCTTCGAGAACTGTCGGAAAAAATGAATCTTGATTTCGGTGAGTTTATTCCACACGCAACGCTGATTAATGTAACTGAGCAGGATATACCGCGTCTCAAGTTAGCTGCCGCTGCGTTGCCGTCCCTAGACAAACTGGTACTTGACGGTGTCAACTTCTTGCCAGATGAAGCCGGTAACTGTGTTTGTGTTGAATTGCGTGTACAGAAAACCTCCTGGATGGTTGAAGTACGTCGGAAGTTGCTTGAAATACTGGACGACATTCATCCAGGGCTGGATATCGATGGATTTCGTCCACACATTACGATTGGGTGTGTCGAGGCTGGTACGCTTGGCGATGTCGATATGAGTGCCATTCCGCGCCAACTGCCGGTTATTACTAAGCCGCGTGCTGCTGCTTGTTATAACGGCATGCATGGCAAAGTGGTTGAGGTGGTCGAATAGTCCACCAGTAGCTAGCGTATAGTTTTAGCGCTATAATAGTTTTATGAAAATCACCGATATTTCTCTTCAGGCTCGTGATAAAAATCGTGTCAATGTAAGCGTTGACGGGAAATATCGTTTTAGCTTGGACGTATTTCAGGTCGGCGAACTAGGCATTAAGATTGGTCGCGAATATACGGAAGAGGAAATTTCGAAACTAGAAGACGATAGTCAGTTTGGCAAGTTGTATGCTAGGTCTATAGAGTACTGCTTAATGCGTCCGCGAGCCATCAAAGAAGTGCGCGATTACCTGCGTCGGAAAACGCTAGCGACTCGTCGACGTTCGGCGAAAACTGGAAAAATTATTGAACGTCCTGGAATAAAGCCGGAGATTGCTGAGCGCGTCTTGGATCGTCTTATTGAGAAAAAATATTTGGACGATGAAAAATTTGCTCGATTTTGGTTTGAGCAGCGGTTCATGAAAAAAGGCGCCAGTATTCGTCGTTTGAAATTGGAACTGGCGCAAAAGGGAATTGATAATACAACGATTGAGTCGTTAGTTAAAGAGAATATTCGCTCTGATGACGAGGAATTGCGGAAGGTTATTGCTAAAAAACGTTATCGATATAGCGACCAACAGAAGTTTATGCAATATTTGGCTAGGCAGGGTTTTTCTTACGACGACATTAAGAAGGCTCTTGAAAACCCAAATGATTAATCGACTTTTGTAGATTCTGGTTGCGGACGAGGCTGCTTGCGGAATGGATTTTCGTATGAATTTATCTGCGGAATAGGTGTTTTTTCGGCTATGTGCGAGATAGTTGCTGATTTTACAACAATTTTATCGTCGGTTACTTTTATAATCTGAGAACGATGAATAAGTAGCTCTGTGTCGCCAAAACTTTTCAAGAACGGTCGCCGAATTCGGAGTTGTTGTATAATAAAATTCCCAGCCGCCAACGTATATCCGATAACTTTTCCGATTTTCTTATTTTTTTCATCAATAACCAACTTGTCTTTTAATGTAAAATTGATGTCATAAATTTCTTTTATAGTAATCACGTCATCAATTCCGATAATCTCATCAGTTGAATCGATAATCATACCGAGCGGCCCAATTTCTCTGACGTCGTCAATGCGAAGTAAACTAGGATGTTGGTCCAAAAGCCGCCCCTCGAGCTCATATGCGATTATAGACAAATTCTTCGGATTGATAATTTCCCGCGATGTTCGCGCCAGTTCAGAGCCCGTCTGAAGACTCATGACGGGAATATCAAGGAAGCGATCTGCGGATATAAGCATAACTATATTATAAACGGTTGTGTTCTATTCGGCAAACGGATTGGAGCGACCAGCCGGCAGACTAAATGAGTCGTTTGCTGAAGTTGACGGTCGGAAGTCTTTAATAATTTTCATGGTTTTTTTATCGAAGCTTATTGATGCGGTTTGTGGTTCTTCGGTAGGAACTGCTAAAAGTCCACTCAAAAGAAATATCGCGATTGCTACGCCTCCGATTACGACAACGCTATATATTATCACATGAAATCGCCACAGGAATTTGGACAGTGATTTTACGATTGGCTCGAGCTGTTCTGATATTGATGGACTCATCGTGTATAAACCTTTACTTCAAGTGATTGGATTGATATTTCATGATTATTTGCACCTCTGGAGATTGACACGCCTGAAAGCTGCATTCGAGTGACATTTTTTTCAATAAGACTAAGGAAATGTAGAAATTTCGTGTAATCTATATGATCTCCCAATTGAATTGATACGAAAGTGCTTTTTACTCCAGCAGGGCTGGTGGATGTTTGCTTGCTAGGTGTCGTTGTCTTGGCAGAAGTTGTTGGTTCGTTTTGGAAAGAGAAAGATTTAATCGGAATGCCGGCGCGGTCGGCGTAGGTATTTAGATCTTGGATGATCTGATTTTGATATTGATAAAGTTTCGATTCTGAGACGATATTCTTTGCTTTTTTAACTGTGTCGGAATTGCGATCGAGCTGAGATTTTGACGCTAGCAAACTTTGTATTTTTGCATCAACTGCAATTGCTTCTGTTTGCATTTTTCCAACTTCTTCTGATGTTTTACTTAAGAATGAATAGGCGAAAATAACTAGTCCTACCATTGCTGACAATATTATGAGCAATAATAACGACAAGAATTCGCGCGATACTGGCATTTAGAACTTTTTTCATTGTTTTAAGACCTCTGGCTTTGGCGTAACGCTAATTGTTATAGTAATTGGATAATCCGCAGGTTTGTCTGACGATTGGTTGCCGCCGCTATAAACAACAGTCTCCAAGTGAACGTCACTAAATATTTCTGACTTTTCTAAGCTGGTTTTTATTCGAATAGCGTCATCCCTATTTTTTCCGAGAGCTGTTAATGACAATGGTTTATCTAACGCTGAAGTGTCTAGTGTTAGAGAATCCAAAACCATACCTGATGGTATGTATTGTGCAATTTTTGGAATAATTGTAGAGTAATGAGCTTCGCTGTTGATGATTACCTTGGCTGAGTCGAGGTCTTTCTTAAACTCGCTAACTTCTTTTTGCGTCGATTGGTATTGAGCAAGTTTGGCATTTCCTTCGTCGATGTTAGCTTGAGCTGAGGTGCGGCTATTTTCTAAGAATAGATAAAATCCGCCAATAGTTAAGAATAGCAAACCTGCAAATATCAATGATATGATGCAGTATCGTCTTAAGATGACGTTTACTCGCCCGGCGCTGATTTGCTTTTTTTCTTGAGGAGGGAGAAGGTTAATCATAAATATCCTCCTGCTTGATTAAGGCTAGTCCCGCAACTGGTGATAGCTGGGAGCGAAGCTGTTTTGCTGGCTGCTCTAGTCCATCGAAATTGAGCATTTGCCACGGACTTGCCACGCGCGCTGGCATTAATAGCTCGTTTGTGAAAAAATCACCGATTCCTGGTAAGTTGCCGCCGCCGCCAACTATGAGAATTTGCTCGATTTTTTTCTCATCAGGGAAGCGGTCTGTGTAATATCGCATAACGCGCTTAACTTCGTTGGTCATTTTTTCCAAACTTGGGCGCAAGGCTCCTGCGATTCTGGCTTGCCTTGGGCCGGGGTTTAATCCGTTTAATACCTTAAATTGATGAGCTGTCTCAATTGGTACATTCATTTTTTTAGCTAAATTTAAGGTGAGTGAATAGCCGCCAACATTTAAGCCGCCCGTCACACGTATATCAGAATCTAGAATTGCAATATCTGTAGTTGATGTGCCTATGTCGACAATAACAGTAGGAAGCATTCCTTCTTCTGTGCGCTTCAGAAGTCTAGCGATTGCGCTGATGTTCGGCTCAATTATTGCAACTTCCAGGCCGCATTGTTTTGTGGCGTCTAACATACTGTCGATCATTTTCTTCGGTGCGGCACACATTAGCACACTAAGTTCATCTTTCGTGCGATTGATGATTCGATAGTCCAAATAAAGAGAATCTAATGGAGCTGGAATGTATTGTTCGGCTTCCAAATTTACCGCACTGCGAATATTGCTTTCTTCTTTCACAGGTAGGCTAAATGTTCGCGAGAATGTTCGGTTGGTTGGTATGCCCAGCGCCACGCGGTTGCTATTAATTTGTCCTACGACGTTTTTCTTCAATAACTTTTTGATATTCTGCGCCAAATATTCAGTGTTGTCTGTAGAATTTCCGTCGCTTTTTTGAGAATCGAGGTTAATCGATCCATATCCATGAACTAGCATCCGATTTCTGTCAATCGACATTACTTTTATGCTTGTTCGGCTGATATCTAGGCCGATAATTGGTTTTTTTCTATAAAATATGCTCGACACGTTATTATTTTCCCACCTATATATCGGTATTATAGCATAAGCTTTTTTGAAAAACTATTATTCCTTAACTTGACCCGCCATACTTGTAATTGGACCCATAACACTAACCGCCACCAGGGCAATAACAACACCCATTGCAACGATCATCACTGGCTCGATAATAGAGCTAACGCCGTCAATCGCGGTATCGACTTCTTCTTCGTAAAAGTCGGCGACTTTAACTAGAACTTTGTCTGTTTGTCCGGTTTCTTCGCCGACAGACAACATCTGTGCTACGATTGGCGGATATAAATTGTCCTGCTCTGCGATAATTTTTGATAAAACTTCACCGTTTTGGACTCGCCTGGTGGCTTCTTTTAGGGATTTTTCGTAGGCGACATTTCCGACGGCGCGCGAAGTTACGTCCAGTGCTTCAAGTACAGCCACGCCCGCGCCGATGAGAGCGGAGAAGGTTCGAGTAAAGCGGGCGATTGCCACCTTTTTAACAATTGGACCGACAGCTGGAACTTTGATGATGATATTGTGAAATTTTACGCGACCTTTTGGGGTTTTAATGTAGCGAATCAATAGCCAAATGCTTCCGACAAATATTGGAATGATTATATACCAAAACGACACTACAAAATCGCTAATTCCGAGCATAAT
This sequence comes from Candidatus Minimicrobia vallesae, assembly GCF_018866205.1. GTDB lineage: Bacteria > Patescibacteriota > Saccharimonadia > Saccharimonadales > Saccharimonadaceae > Nanosynbacter > Nanosynbacter vallesae. The sequence continues at coordinate 583,163 of NZ_CP076459.1, read as the reverse complement.
CTCAGTAAGTAGTGGTATTTTGGCGTCAGGTCCGCCCATGTCTTTAATGGTTTTACCGATGACTGGAATAATGAAGATCATCAGGATAAAGAAGGCGATGATCGTAATGATTAAAAGTACGATCGGATATGTCATGGCGCCTTTAATTTTTTTCTTCATGGATGAGTTTTTTTCTTGTTGTAGAGCTAGGCGTTTTAAGATGTCGTCCAAAATACCTCCGGTTTCACCCGCGGCAACCATGTTCACGTAAATATCATTGAAGGTTTCTGGATGTTTACTCAGAGCGTCCGCGAAAGACATGCCGCCTTCAATGTCTTTAATTACGGCGTTGATCGTGTCTCGGAAATTGGCGCTTTCGGCGTGTTTTGCCATAGAGTTAAGGGAACGAAGAATAGGAACGCCAGCTGAAACCATGGCACTTAATTGGCGAGTAAACATCACCAATTCTTCAGTCTTGGCGCCTTTCTTTTTCTTGCCGAAAGAAAAACTAAGCTCTTTTTTTGCGCCTTTTTCTTCAATTTTTATCAATTGTCCGCGTGACCTCAAATTATTAATGGCAGATAGTTTGTCGGCTGCTTCAATTGTTGAAGAGACGGTCTCTTTCTTTTTATTGACAAGCAAATATTCAAAAATTGGCATAATGTTACTCCCTTGTTGCCCTCAAAACTTCGTCCACGGTGGTGATCCCGCGCAGTGATTTAATGATTCCGTCCATCTGCATTGTCACCATGCCTTCGGAGATTGCTTGATCTTGAATATCGTTGCTGGTGGCGTTGGCGGTAATCATTTTTTGGATAGGGATGGATATGCCAAGAACCTCGTAAGTGCCAACGCGACCTTTGAATCCGTTATGCTCTGCTCATTCGTCGCAACCTTCTGGGTTTGGCTTCCATAATCGTCCGATTGTTGAATCTGTTGATCCCATGGGTGTGTCGCCGCCAATTTTTATCCTCAAAAGCCTGTTCTTCGAGATTGTGAATTTTTTTAATCGACTCTGTGTTTATCTTAAACATTTCGGTGATATATTTTATTTCTTCTTCGTTTGGAGTGTATTCTTGGCGGCAATTCATACATAGGCGCCTAACTAGTCGCTGTCCAATCACCGCCTTCACGGTTGAAGCGATCAAGAATGGCTCAATTCCCATATCCAGCAGACGTGGCAAACATGTTGCAGCGTTATTTGTGTGTAGAGTGGAGAACACCAAGTGTCCAGTTAGCGCCGCTTGAACACCAAGGTTTGCGGTTTCGCCGTCGCGAATTTCTCCGACCATGATGATATTTGGGTCTTGGCGAAGTAGTGCCCTTAGTCCTGAAGCGAAAGTCATCCCGGCTTTGGCGTTGGTCTGGGTTTGATTGACTCCTGGGATTTTATATTCTACTGGGTCTTCAATTGTGGAAATATTGACATCTGGAGTATTGAGCTCTGACAGAATACTGAACAAAGTTGGTCGATTTTCCCGATCCAGTCGGCCCAGTCACCAGGATCATTCCGTTCGGCTGAGCCATTGCGTCTTTTACGGTTGCGAGCGACAGACCCCAGTAGCCGAGCTGATCCAGTTTAACAGCCTGGTTCGATTCGTCCAAAATACGCATAACCACTTTTTCGCCGTCAGCAATTGGCAATGTCGAAACACGAAGCGCGTATTGTTTTCCTGAAACTTTTATCTTAAATCGTCCGTCCTGTGGCACGCGGCGTTCGTCAATTTTCAGATTGGAGAGAATTTTAATGCGGCTCACCAAAGCGCCGTGAACGTTTCGTGGCAATTTGTTAACTTCCTTCAAAACACCGTCAATTCGGTAACGAACCTGAACGTAATCTTCGCGCGGCTCAATGTGAATGTCGGAAGCGTTGGATTTTATGGCATATTCCAGTAACAAATTAACAGTTTGGGCAATTGGTGAATTTTCCGCAAAATCGTCTTGGCTGACGTTTTGGTCTTCGGCGGAAGCGTCTTTTTGTACCGCAATAACTTCGTCAAGCTCGGCGTTGATATTACCGCGATAATTTTCCAAACAGTCCAAAATGTTGCTTTTTGTCGCTAGGAAAACCTTAGTGTTGTAGCCAATTTCTTTCTGAATAAAGTTCAACGCCTGCACGTCGTCTGGGTCTTCCATCGCAAGCGACAAGCTGTCGTCCTCATTTTTCTCAAAAAGTACAACATTATACTGGCGCGCGATATGTTCAGGAATTCGTTTCAATATATCTTCGGGAATATCGTTTGGCTCAATTCGCACGAAAGGCACGCCTATATAATCGCCGATTAACTTTGTCAAATCTTCCTCAGAAATGACTTTTTGTTCAATAGTGGTTTCTTGTAATGTTTCCAGTTTTGACCGTTCAGCGATCAATTTCAAATCAGCAAGCTGCGGCTCATCAATAACCCCACCTTGTTTCAGAATGCTCTCAATTGTCTGGTCTGAAACACGCATAACTCTTATGGTTATTGTACTATCATCGCCAAAAAAAAGCTAGCATAGTATAATGTAAGAGTGAATATTTCTAGTGAAGAGAAAATGCGAGAATTGGGCGCGGCAATTGGTCGGTCTGTTTCTGGCGGGGAAGTTCTGGAATTGGTCGGTGATATTGGCGCGGGGAAAACTACATTGACGAAGGGAATTGCGCAGGCTTTAGAGATTGACGAGCCAGTTCAGAGTCCAACTTTCACGATTTCGCGCGTGTACGATTCACCTCGCGGTTTGAGTTTGGCGCATTACGATTTTTATAGATTGGGAAATGCTGGAATTATGAGCGAGGAGATTCGCGAAGTGGCGGCTTCTAATTCGGTGGTTGTAGTTGAATGGGCTGGTGCTGTTGATGATGCATTGCCGAGTGATCGGTTGGTGATAAAAATTACTGCGATTAGCGAAGAAGGGGCGGCTTGTGGAATTTTATCCTGGCGGCAAAAAATCTGATGAACTTTTGGGAAAAATAAAGGAGAATATGGCGTGATAATTTTATTAGATACTTCAACATCAACATGTTTTTTGACAATAGTCAATGGAGAAAATCGTCAGGATTTTGAATGGGAAGCTGGGCGAACGTTGGCGCGGAATTTGTTGAAATTTTTGGAGGAAAAGACTGGTGATTTGCATCTGATAAGCGGTATTGGTGTGATGAAAGGGCCGGGAAGTTTTACGGGGCTGAGAATTGGTTTGACGGTTGTGAATACCTTGGCGGACAGCTTGAATATTCCTATTGTTGGTGCGATGGGTGATAATTGGCGTGATTTGGCTTTGGGTAAATTGCGTTCTGGTGAGAATGAAAAAATTGTTATGCCAGAGTACGGTGCTGCTGCGAATATCACTGCGCCGCGAAAATAATCATACTTATGCTATAATTTGCAGCATGACAGAGCACGCCATAAAACCAAAACAACCGATAAAACGTAGGAAGAAGACCGCAAAAGCCGCGAAAGTCGATATGCCTCAGCCAAACAGCGCGGCGGAGGCGGCTATTTTTGTTGGCAGTTTGGGGATGGTGTTGTATGCGATTTTTGTATTTGTAATGTCGTTGGTCGCTGTAGCGTTCAACGACACTGGCGCTAAAGGCGTAGAATTAATTAGTTTTGCGATATTCTTGTTTGGGGTTAATATTTTAGCTCAGAGTATTCTTGTCTCCAAAGAGATACACCGGGTTGATTGTTATGGTCAAAGGATTATTGCTATATATATGACAATTGCTCCGCTTCTAGTCAGTGTGGTGTTAATGCCGATTGTGTTATTTTATAACTCTAGCGATTGTAAATACGATGAAGCATCAGATGTAGTCTGCGGTATTTTACGCGAGGTGCATTATATAGCGAATATGCAATATGTGTTTGTTATTGTATCGATAGTTGGATCTGCTTACTTATGGTTTTTACTAAAGCGTAAAGACAAATTATTCTGGATATATGACGAGGCCTCAAAAAATAAAATTGCCAGTGAAAAAATAATAGAGCGATCAAAAAGTTTTCGCAGAATTGGCATCATGCTCATGACTATACCAGTGGTGCTTTACGCGACTAAAATAATTGTGACCATATTTGGCGGCTATAACGGCATAGAGGGAAATTTGCTTCAGGCTACTGTACTCTGGGTGATTGATTATTTCTTTGCTTCTATGATTTGGATGCTGTTTATTATTGCTGGAATTATATTTTTCATAAAAAGCAAGTAGCCGTTCGGTGATTTTTCTGCCAACTTTCCGTGCGAAAACTTCTAAAACCGTGTATAATTAAATTATGGCGGTTTGTGATTTTTGATTCGCCGAGTTAGATAGTTTGAAGTTGATTGGCTGTTGATATTTTTCCTTGAGACGAACACTCAGGGGCGGCTGATCGGAAAGGAATGATAATGATAGAAGTAATTATTGCCGCGGCTATTGGAGCTGGCGCGGGTGCTGCTGGTCTTGTTGGATATCAGAGAACTCGCCAAATTAACGGTAAAAATCAGATTGAGCGAGATCTGGCAGATGCGAAAACTAAGGCGAGCGATATTGTCTTTAAGGCTAAGGATGAGGCGCTTATTTAGGATTGAAAATGAGCGTCGCAAGGAATGGCAAAAGACCGAAAATCGTTTGGCGGATCGCGAGAAGACTCTGGACAATAAGTTGGAGGAGCTTGATCGACGAGCAGAAAAATTGCGCGCGCATGAGGATGAAGTTGGATAATCTTAAAAATGAAATTCGCGATATTCGCCCCCGTCAGCAGGAGAAGTTTGAAAAAATCGCTGGATTGAAGAAAAAAGATGCTGCTGACAAGTTGATGCAGATGACTGAGCGCGACATTAAGCAAGACTTGGTCGGTTTGGTGTCGAAATTACAGCATGACGCAATGGATGACGCTGAAGAGCGGGCGCAAATGATCTTAGTGACTGCGATGGAACGAATGAGTAGTGAAGTTACTGCTGAGCGTACGGTGACTGCTGTTAAGTTGACTGATGATGAGATGAAGGGTCGAATTATTGGTAAGGAAGGGCGTAATATTCAGGCGCTGCAGCGCGAAACTGGTGTCGATATTTTAGTTGACGATACACCTGGCATGATTATTTTGTCGAGTTTTGATCCTGTTCGCCGACAAGTGGCTCGCTTGAGTCTTGAGATGTTAATGAAGGATGGTCGTATTCATCCTGCGCGTATTGAAGAGGTGGTTGCTAAGGCTAAAAAACAGATTGAAAAAGAGGTTCGACAAGCTGGTGAAGATGCTATGCGCGAAACTGGCGTGGTTGGGATTCCGAAGGAGATGCTGCTACTGCTTGGTGAATTGAAGTTTCGTACCAGCTTCGGTCAGAACGTTTTGAAGCATTCGACTGAGATGGCGCAAATTGCTGGAATGATTGCTGAGGAAATTGGTGCGGATGTGCGCATTACGAAAATTGCTACACTTCTTCATGATGTCGGTAAGGCTGTGTCGCATAAAATTGAGGGCAAACATCATCATATTGGGGCGGAATTGGCTCGTAAATATGGCATGGATGAGAGAATTGTTCACGCAATCGAAGCGCACCACGATGATATCGAAGCGACAACTCCAGAGGCGATTATTGTTCGAGTTTGCGACGCGGCTTCGGCTGCGCGTCCAGGTGCTCGTAATGTTTCTGCTGAAAACTTTGCAGAGCGAATGCGCGATTTGGAAAATGTCGCTACGAGCTTTGAGGGAATTGATAAGGCTTACGCGATTTCTGCTGGCCGTGAAGTTCGTGTGATTGTGAAACCTCAGACGATTGATGATTTGTCGGCGATTAAATTGGCGCGAGATATTGCGACGAAAATTGAGTCGACAATGCAATATCCTGGCACGATTAAGGTTAACGTGATTCGCGAAACGCGAGCAATTGAGTTTGCTAAATAATGAAATTTACAGATGAAGAGCGACGGGCTTGGTTGGCAAGTTTGGACAGGCGTTTTTCTAGTGCGGCGGTGTTGATTGAAAATGAGCAGGGCGAACTATTGATCGTCAAGGCTGGCTATAAAGACCATTGGTCTCTGCCTGGTGGTATTGTTGACGCTGGAGAATCTCCGCTGGAAGCGGCGGTGCGCGAGGTGGAAGAAGAAGTCGACATTCAAGTCGATCCTGGGGATCTGAAGCTTGCGATGGTTGCTTCGCGTCATTCTGATGAGTTTTTGACACATCAATTTGTGTTTTTTACGAAGTTAGAAAACGATGCTTTTTCTGAGATAAAATTGCAGGAATCGGAAATTGTGGCTAGTAAATTTATTGCCAAAAATGAGGTTGATTTTGAGGACATGTCGCTGCTCTGGGCAATCAGATTTTGGGCAATTGATAAATTCGGTTACGTAAATACGAAAATTATTGATAATGACGGCGTGAAAAAAGAAGTTGTAGAATTTTTTGCGCCGATGATTGGAGGTAAATAATGGGAATATTAGTTATTAGTCGGCACGGTGAGAGCGAGTGGAATCTGCTCGGTAAGTGGACTGGCTGGACGGATGTTAATTTGACGGAAAAAGGTTCCTAATGACACTGTGCGATTGGGCGCTTTATTGAAAGGTCTTTGTATTTAATGAAGCTTATACTTCGTCGTTCAAACGTACGCAGCAAACTTTGGCCGCGCTACTCGAGGGGTGTGGTGTGGGCAGTTTACCGACAACGCATGCAACTGAGTTGAACGAGCGTGATTATGGTGATTTGACTGGTAAAAATAAGTGGGAAGTTAAGGCGGAGATTGGTGAGGAGGCTTTTAATGGTATTCGGCGCGGTTGGGATTATCCGGATTGTCGGGCGGCAGGAAACTTTGAAAGATGTTTATGTGCGGGTTGTTCCATATTTTGAGCGAGAGATTTTCGCGAGAAATTGCAGGCTGGTGAGAATATTTTATTGGTGGCTCATGGTAATTCTTATTCGGTTTTTGATTAAACATCTCGACCACGTGCCAGAAGCAGACATGGCCCATGTGGAAATGCCGTTTGACGTCACTGGTTTACACCTTTGAGCCGACGTCTGATCTACCGACGAATAAAGACGTGCTGTCGGTGGAGATTGAGGCGGTGAACGCGTAGCCATTTATGTATATTTCGTAGGCGCTGAGAGCTGACAAGAATTGCTGAAATCTAGTCGTGTCATTGCCGTGATGTGGCCAGGTTGCATGATTCAACCAAAACCCCATTAGCATGAGGCAGTAGTCTAAGTTTATTATGTTTTGATAAGGGGAGATATCATGGTGGCTTTTATGTAGGTCAATTAGCAGGCTGGTAATATCACTACCCGATTCACCCAACCCAGACCAGCTCCAATCAACTAATCTAGTACCGTAATTAGGATGCCAAGCCATGTTTGATTGTCGGATATCATGGTGACAAAAAACTAATGAGTTCGTTTTAGGAGTCTGGCTGCCTATTTGGCGTAGCGAGGCTAGGTCTCTTAATAATGATTGAGCGGCTGCTTGGCTGCGGGGTGTTAATCTATCTAAAAAACTTGGTGCTAATTTATGTAATTTATCTATTTTTTGATTATCAATTGACTGCCAACCTTCTTTTATAAAACTATCACGCGACGGTTTAATGTCGAAAGCGTCAGCTGCTAATCGATAATCCCCAAAGCGATCGTCATCACACCAAGTACCACGTGGCTTATCGTTACGCCGATGAGGTTTGATGAGCACTGGTACGCTCGGTACCATAAAAGGCCGACGATGCTCATGACAACAACAGTGAGCATATCGCCGTAGATGATATGTGCGTAACCGAAAAGGGCGGCTGCTACGCCAAGCTCCAGTACCCGGTGTAGCCGTAGTTCTTGCAGCATACGGCTGAGGATGCCGCGAAATAACAGTTCTTGTGCCGGGCACGAGATGAAAATATAAAATACATAGAACCCTATTCCTTCGGTTGGTGAGAATCGAGGTTTTTCGAGGAGTAGAAATAGCCCGGCTGCGATAATGAGAGCTATAGTTATCGGTAGCACGGTTCTGAGTGAATAGATGGTATGTTGCCGCGTAATACCGATGTCACTATGCGTATTGCCGAGAATTCGCATCACTATGTACATCGCTACTGCACCGACGACGAGTGTCGCGAACTTCATATTCCAGGGAATGACACCGGTACAAATGAGAATGGGCAACATGAGATATACGCATACAATGGCGTAGAGATATATCATTTGTCGGAGGTGAGTTGTGCGGGTAGAGTGATTAGTATTGGCCATAATTATGAGGGTATGTCTATATATTAACTCAAATCACTAATTATTGCTGTATTTAATGTGTAAAGTGAGATATCTTCGGGGTGTGGCGCAGTTGGCTAGCGCGCGCGGTTTGGGACCGTGAGGTCGAAGGTTCGAGTCCTTTCACCCCGACCAATTGAAATCATTCAGTGTATTAAAATAACTGAAAGTTTGGTCGGCTATTTTATTTTTTTTAAGTCATCTGTTATTATATAAAGTATCATGAGTGTCGAATATAATTCATCACAGAAGAGTAGTGGAGATACCCCCCCCGAAGACGATGATTACCTTCCTCCATATTCGGAGATATTTAAGCCGGGATTGCCTGGATCGCGCACGGTTATAGGCGTGGCACAAATGACATACTATCCACGGACACCCGATTATGAGGCCGCTTTGTTGGAGCATCTTCCGTATCTAGACGAAGTTACTCCAGATACCGTGAAAAAGTGGCTCGGTCTTGACGATAGCAGTGATAAAGAGAATTAAAGCTTATTCACATATAATCCAATAATCAAGTCGCCATCATGGAATTCTTGCTTTAGTTGCCAATATGGCGGAACTTGTTTTTTATATTCGTCATATGTTTTTTCGCGAAGAATAAGCCAGACTCTTGGAGATTTTACTGACTCTAAAGAACTAATTTCTGGAGTATTTAGTTTCTTAATTAATCCCCATTCGCCAACCCAACCTAGCTCTTCTTTCGGCTTCAGGAGTATAATTTCTTTATTTGTGCGGTTGTAATAGGAAGTATGAAAATAAGTGTAGATCTCGCCAGAAATAATAACATCACTACTCTGGATATTTTCATTTATATGATTCATGGCTGTGTTGGTGCTATTCCAGGATGATTCTACGATATTTTTACCGCCGATATGCCACATGTAATGACCGATAAATAACGTCAGAATGATAGATATTCCAATAGACCACCATTTTTTATTAGAAAAAATAAGCCCGATGAATACCGCAATCAAGCCGTAAAACGCCGGCGCTGAATAAGTGAAATATCGGTCTAAGTAGACTGGTCGACCCTGGCTGAGTATGTAAACGATGATCATCGGCAACAGTAACCAAATTGTTAAAATCCAAATTGCTGCTTGGTATTTTGGGCGTTTTTTGGCTAGAATGAATGAAACTGCGACTATAATTGGCGGCAGTAGCAACCCAAAATAGCGGACAATTCTGTCGTCGTAAGTTAAGAACATTGATAATGTTGTCGGGATGGTAAATTTAGTAACTTCGGGGATCCAGAAGCCGCCACTTACTCGGCTGGTTTGGGAGATCATAACTGGTAGCCAGGGGAGGAATAGTAAAAAGCATGTTCCTGCGGCAAGCCAAACGTTTTTGTCCTTAAATATATTTTTTATGGCAGTGCGATTTCCGCCAAGTTTTAGCCATATATATGCGAAATGCGCGGGTAGTATTAATGCTAGGAAATATTGTGTATAAAGACCGAGTGCCACTAAAATCCCGTATAACGCCCACCAGAACTTCTTATTTTTGCGCTCGACCGCCAAGACAAATGCGTATGTCATTGCTACAGCCAAAAGTGCCGCCAGCGCATACATTCGAGCTTCGTCGCTATAGCGAATTAAGAACGGTCCTAGCGCTGCTAAAAAACTTTCAAATACGGCGATTCTTTTAGAGAAAAGTTTTTGGAGTAATAGAAATAATAGGGCAATCGTCAGAACTCCGCATGTAACACTAAATCCTCTGAGCGAAGCTACGGAATTGCCGAAAATCGATTGCCAAACGTGCATGATAACGTAATAAAGTGGTGGGTGGACGTCCGTGGTTGTAATGGTGGGATAATTTCCCTGGTTCGGCTGCTGAATGATGGCCGCCGTATATCCTTCATCGTGCCAAATATCGGCTTTTGTTAAATAGGTAAGTCGAACGTTGATGGCTAAAATTAAGATTGGAATTAGCTAGATCCAACTGGGCATTTTGTGAAGAAATGCATATAGCTTTTTAAGATATATACAGAGTTTTTTCATGAATTATCTGGATAATTTTAACGCTATCTCTCTCGCTTTATTCGCTAAAGTGTCGTCAATTTTTTCCAGGCCCGAATCTGCGCTTACGCCGCGTCGCTCTAGTGCCTCGCCGATAAGAAAATCTGCAATTTGCGGGTTTTTGGGTAAAATCGGCCGTGTGGAGGTAAGTGGCAATAATATTGTTGTAGCGAACACCTTCATTTGCGTCGGTCATATTATTGCCAGCGCCTTTAATAACTTGCCCAAGAGGTTTGGCGGTCTTCTCTAGGAAGTTTTGTCCGCTGTGATTTTCATAGCCAACGATATCTCCAAATTCCTGGCTTCTAATGACAATGTTACCAATCATTCGCTCGTCGCCAGCAATTGTTTCAATCGGCAGAATGTTAGCGCCAACAATTTCCTCGCCCTTGAGTGTTCGGAAAAATCGACCAAATAATTGGTGCATTCCGCAAATTATCAACATCGGCACACTGTCTTTTGCTAACTGTCGTAGTTCATCAGCTCGCGCCAGAAGATCATTTTGGATAATCGTCTGCCCAGAATCTTGTCCGCCGCCGCCAACAAAAATATCAATTTTAGAAAAATCCGTTGAATCGCTTGGATTGTGATTGATAATCTCAACTTCGAAGCCGCGTCGTTCTAGTCGTTTTTTCAGGACTAGCGTGTTGCCCCAGTCGCCATAAAGATTCATATCTCGCGGATAAAGTTGCGCAATTGTTATTTTCATTATGATATTTCCTCCACGTCGGTTTTTTCGCTCAGCAAGCGACGAATTGCTGTCATGGCTCGTGTAGCTACAAAAAATCTGTTTTGGCTCGTCGGGATTAGTATTGATGAAATCTTCCAGGGCTTTCGAAATATTGGTGTCAATTTTCCCAATTGGAATGTCGTCATCATTGAAGTCGCAAAGCCATATCGTAAGCGCGCGCGCCGCTGATCATTGCTACGTTTTTTAATAGCGAAAAATCGACGTCCCAGAACCAACTTACATCTCGTCCGTCGGCGTAATTGTCATTAACAGCGATCATCGTAGTGTTATTGTTTTTGGCGAATGACAGAAGTGCTAGCCGAAAGCCGCTTGGATTTTTTACTAAAATAAGCTCAATTGGTGTGCTGTTTAGGTTAAATCGTTTCGCCACGACCAAAGGCCGGCTTTATGCTTTCCAGCGCAGATAAAATCGTATCGGTAATTTCCGGTCCCGCGATTTGTCGAGTTAGGGCAACCGCTGCCGCCGCATTGAGAAGATTATAAACTCCAGTGAGTTGCAGGTCTACGTCAATTTCTTTATTGTCAATTTGAAAAGTTGCATGTTGAGCATTAATTTTTTTCAATAAAACATCAGCCGCCACGCTTTGATTTGCGACCGCGGTTCCGTATTTTAGAGTGTCGTCCGTTGGCATCAATTGAAGCAATTCGCTGGTTGTACCGAAGAAAACTTTTTTAGCCTGAATATGTTCGCTAATCTTAAAAATTCGCGGATCGTCGCGGTTGAGAACGACAGTGTCGCTGGTGGCTTCAGCTATTTTTTGAAGCAATGCGGCTGTATTGTCGATTTCTCCAAATCTGTCCAATTGATCGCGCATAACATTCAGAAGCAGGGAAAAGCGCGGACGAACAATCTGCACGAATTTAACCGCCCAAGCCTCGTCCAGTTCCAGAACCGCAATGTCAGCATCCAGTTTGCCACGGATATTGACCTCATCAAGTAGTGCCGCTGCCACACCTCGGGAAAAATTGCTACCAGTGCGATTAGTGAAGACTTTCAATCCGACTGATTCTAGCAACTCTACGACGATTTTTGTCGTCGTCGTTTTCCCATTCGTTCCGCTGATAATCACCACGCCTTGCGGTAAATCTGCCAACGTTCTCTGAATAAATTTTGGGTCAATTTTTTCAATCACCAAACCCGGCAAGGCTGAACCGCCACCGCGCAATTTAGCGACTTTCTTGACGCTTTTGCCAATAATAGTACTAATCATCTGTCTTGCCATATTGTCTATTATACTCTGCCGGGTCGATGTGCTACAATATCAATATGTTTTTGGTGGGTATCTTTCAGTGGTGGTATGGCAATGGCTTGTTGCAATATATCCGACAAAGTTTTCTGGGGGTTTTACGAACCGCGGATTTTTTCTCAGTCGGGCTGCTTTTGAAAACCTTATTCAATCCGTTTCGCCAGATTTCAGCCGCTCCAGTTGGTGGCGACTTATCCGTGCAGCTATCTGCGTTTTTTGACAAAATGTTCTCGCGAGTAATTGGCGCGGTGGTGCGCTCCATGGTGATAATTATTGGAATATTGATGATATTGCTACGATTTTTGTGGATGATTGTAGGAATTATTATGTGGCTGGCGCTGCCGCTGATGCCGTTTATCGGAATTATTTTATGGCAATTGGGAGTTTCTGTATGGAAATAGAGCCGAGATTTAATTACGACAGTTTACGAGCTCAGAAAGCGCGATTTTCTGTAAGGTTTGGCAATGCTTGGCATATCGTGGCGATAGCTGTCGGCATTATGATGGTGTTACTTGGTTTGTGGTCGTTGATTGAACACGGGGCAATTGGCTGGCTATTATTTGGTCTGAGTGGTCCAATGATTATGGTGTCGATTTGGTGGGAAAAAGATCTTAAGACGGCGGAAATTAGTAAAAATCCTAAGACGATTGACGATGTGATGGCGGCGGACGTTTTGGGCAAATTGCCGCGCAGACCGACGCCGATTGATATTGCTGAGGCAATTACAGGCACGCGAGCTGGGCAATTTTTGTCAGTGCGGCTGGGTTTGACGCCGAATTTCTTGCGCAATATTTCCGTCGACGATCCGGATCGAACGGAGCAGATTTGGAAAGCGGCGATTGAAATTTGGCAGAGCACGGAAAGTCCGAAGATTACTAGCGCGGTTTTGGCGGCGGCGATAGTAAAGCAATTGCCACAACACGATTCTTTGCTGGCGAATATGAAGATCGATTTTCATGATATCGAGGAGACTATTCGATGGTACGAGCGAATCAAGGCGCTGATTGACCAATATAAAGAGAAGCCGCTAAATACGGGCGGAATTGCTAGGGATTGGTCTTTTGGTTATACGCCACTGCTGAGTCGATTTGCTCAGAATATTAGCGTCAGTGTATCTGGCGGCGCGTTTACGACTAAGTTGGCTGCGCATGAGGAGGCGCTGGGGCAGATGCTTAAAACGTTTAGTTCTGGCGGGCGGCAGAATATTACGCTGGTTGGTGCTGACGGTGCTGGAAAAAGTACTGTCGTGTCGGCGTTTGCGGAAATGCTGATTGACGGACATCGAGGCGTTCCTGGTTCGCTGATGTACCAGCAAGTTTTTATGCTTGACGCGTCGTCGTTGATTAGTGTGGCGTCGGGTCGCGGGGAATTGGAAAATCTAGTCACGATGATTTTGAACGAAGCTTTCTTGTCGAAAAACGTGATTTTATGTCTGGACAATGCGCAATTATTCTTCGAAGAAGGCGTTGGTTCGGTTGACCTGAGTAATGTGTTATTGCCAATTCTGGAGGCGGGCAGACTTAGGACGATTTTAACGATGGACGATCAGCGATTTTTGCAAATTTCCCAGACTAAGCCGCAGCTTGCTCACGCTTTGAATACAATTGCAATTCAGCCGTCAAATGAACCTGAAACTATGAAAATTATGCGCGATCAATTGGTTTTATTTGAGGCGCAGCACAAAGTGACATATATGTATCAGGCGCTGGCGGAGGCATATCGTGTTGGTGATCGTTATGTTCAGGACTTAGTAATGCCAGGTAAGGCGTTGAAAATTTTGGAAGCGGCGGCAAGTTACGCGAGTGGTGGGCTAGTGACCGCGCAATCTGTGGATGACGCGATTGAAAAGACTCTTGGCATAAAAATTTCGGTAGCATCTTTGAGTGACGAAAAGGAAAAATTGTTAAACTTGGAGTCGTTAATTCATCAGCGAATGATCAATCAAACGCGAGCCGTGACAGTTGTTTCTGACGCTATTCGCCGCGCGCGCACAGGTGTTAGGAATCAGAATCGACCGATTGGCGCGTTCCTGTTTCTTGGTCCGACTGGTGTTGGTAAAACGGAGCTTTCTAAAGCTTTGGCGGATGTTTATTTTGGCGGTGAAGGCAATATGATTCGCTTGGATTTGAACGAATTTGTCAGGCCGGATGACGTGGCTAGGTTAATTGCGGATGGCGCGCGAGATCCAGGGAGTTTGACTGCTCAAGTTCAGAAGCGCCCGTTCTCTGTCGTGCTTTTGGATGAAATTGAAAAGGCTCATCCTCAGGTTTTGACGACACTTCTGCAGCTTTTGGATGAGGGAATACTTCGTGATGAAAATAACCGAGAAATTAGTTTTCGCGATACGATTGTAATTGCGACGTCAAATGCTGGCGCGGATAGAATTCGTGAATATATTGAGCGGGGTTATCAATTTTGAGCGGTTCGAGCAGACGTTTATTAACGAGTTGATTAATGCCAATTTATTCCGCCCAGAGTTTTTGAATCGTTTTGATGAAATTGTTTTGTTTCGTTCCGCTAGAGGAAAGAGGAGGAGTTGTTGCAGGTTGTTGAATTTTGATTTTGGCGGGAGTTAATAAGACTTTGGCGCCGCAAAAAATTCAAGTTGCAGTCGAGGAGGAAGGTAAGAAATTGTTGGTCGAGGCTGGCTATGATCCAAGATTGGGAGCCCGCCCGATGCGCCGCGTCGTCCAGCGAGCTGTCGAGAATACTGTCGCCAAGCAAATGCTAGCTGGCACAATTGCGCCTGGATCAACTACAATTATTACCACCGAACAAATCCGCCAGATCTTAAGCAGCCAAGCTCCTCAAGTGTCAGTGATTACCCCAAACAGTTAGTTGAGTTTCTTGACGATAGATTTAGCCAACTCCCTATTAAATGGCGCCACTGCCGCCACAGCTACCGCGCCAACACCTCTCATAAGCGCGCGAGCCTTAGCTTTGAAGCGTTCTTCGATTGCCATATTTGGATTTGAAGTGTCAATCTTTGGTGATTCAGACAAAAATGCCAACCGCACAGCTCTTGCGCCCAGTGCCAGACTCCTCTTTGTATCGCCAGCCAGCGCTTCAGCGAAGCCTGTACGAGCAGTAAAGTTAATGTCGTATTGGTCAATCTTGCGGTCCTTGTCGGTAGCATGCTTGCGAGACTCTTCAATATAGCGCAGGCCTTTGCTTAGATTTTCTGTTGCCCGTTGAGAGTTTTCCTGATTATCATAAGAAGGGTCTGTTACGATAAGCTGCAGCTGCAGGGTTCCGAGCGTTGCGACGCTCGCGCCTAGTTCACGTAGTGTACTGCGATTCTCTTCTTCTTCGACCAAAGCTTTGTGTTGCTCCACTGCTTCAGTAGCCCATTTTTCGGATTCATCGTAGTCGCCTTGATGGCGGTAGGCGGCACTTAAATCACGAGCAGCACGGGCTTGTTCGGATAAGTTTGGCGCCAAATTATAAGCCAGGGAGGCTAATATGGCCGCCTGCTCGAAATCTTTCTCGCGTATTGCTTTTAGAACGGCTTCCATTACGCTAGGGAAGTCATTTATAGGCCTTTGTTCGTTAGTCTCCATTATGATCCTATTTATACCACTATTTAATATAAAAAGCAAGCAAATAGTAGTTATAATTAAAACCCGTCACAATAACGGGTTAATCTGGTACTCCGCACAGGAATCGAACCTGCAACCTTTGGTACCGGAAACCAACGCTCTATCCAGTTGAGCTAACGGGGCGTGTGTTTTGTTAATGCAATAAAATGGTACACCCGGCAAGATTCGAACTTGCGACCCCTTGGTTCGAAGCCAAGTACTCTAATCCGCTGAGCTACGGGTGCGTATGAAGTTATTATATCATAGATGACGGCCGAGTAAAATGATATACTATATGCATGGACGTTATGACTAATATATCACTGAAACAATACACAACTATGAAATTGGGAGGTGAGACTCGCTATATGGCGACGGCAGATTCTGCTGGTGATGTTGTGTCGCTATATCGTAATGCCCGAAAGGAAAATTTGCCGATTTTTGTGTTGGGTGGTGGCAGTAATGTGATTACGCATGACGAGGTTTTTGAAGGAATCGTACTGTTGAATAAGATCAAAGGTTTTGAGGTTATCTCTGAAACTGACGAAACAACTGATGTAAAAATTGGTGCGGGCGAAGTCTGGGACGAGGTTGTTGAGAAGGCTATTGGGCTTGGACTTCAGGGAATTGAGGCTATGTCGGGAATTCCTGGAACGGCTGGAGCTGCGCCGGTCCAGAATGTTGGGGCGTACGGTCAAGAAATTGCCGACACGTTGATTAGTCTGGAAGCTTACGATTCAAAAACCGACACAATTGTAACTATTTATGCTGACGAATGTGATTTTTCTTATCGAAATAGCATTTTTCGCGATAAAGAAAAAGGGCGATATTGTATCCTGAATATTACTTTGCGACTAAATAAAGCAGAGCCGAAACCGCCGTATTACGCTTCTTTGCAGAGATATATTGACGAGAATGATATTCGTGAGGTCAATTTGTCGGTGATTCGTGTGGCAGTTCTTAATATTCGTTCGGAAAAATTGCCAGACCCAGCGGAATTGCCAAGTGCAGGTTCTTTCTTCAAAAATGCGCTGGTTGAAAAATGGAAATTGGAAGAATTGCAAAGAGAATATAGCGACATTCCAAATTATGCAATGTCTGACGGAAGATATAAAATCCCGACAGGTTGGCTGATAGATAAGGCTGGCTTAAGGGGCTATCGCAGTCACGGCATGCGGGTTTATGAGAAGAACGCGTTGGTGCTTGTGAATGATTCAGCAACGGGATATGATGACTTGGCGGCGATTCGTGAGGAAATTGTGCAAATTGTCTTTGACAAGTTCGGTATAAAAATTGAGCAAGAGCCGCTAGAACTTTCCCGATAATAAGCATATTCTTTTTTGTAGATTTGCGCTACAATATTGATATGAATCGTGGGACGGGTGGTTATACGATAGTTGAAGTGGCGGTAGTTGTTGTGGTTGTTTCGATTTTGGCTAGTATTGCCTTTGTTGGTGGTGGAAGATTTTTGAACCTAACTAAAGATCAGGAGCAGAGGGCTGATGTGTCTGAGTTGTCATTGAGGTTGGAGCGATATTACAAGTATAAAAATGTTAGTTCTATTGGGCACGAGTATCCTTCTTGTGCTGATTTTATTAAGGGTTTTTCGTCAATTGTAGGAGGTGATTCTCTGAAAAAGGAGATGATCAAGTGTAGTCGTAGTGATTGGGCTGGCGGTAATAACGGCGAATTGTTGTACGAGGCGGCAAATATAGACGATGGAGATTGCACGAAGCCAACTTCTGGTCCTATAACTGACGTGGCGGCGGCAACTTGCGTGAAATATAACATTATATATAAGGAATTTTCGACAGGGTCGGAAAAAAGGGTGAATAGTATATGGCGCGACTAGTGGGAAAAAGCGATGGATTTACTATTGTCGAAGTTGCGGTTACTTTGGTTGTAATTGGTATTTTCATGGCTGTTATATTAAGTATGCAAGCGCAAGTTAGCCAGATATCAGTCATGAATGCTCAGCATAATAAAGCAAGTCTTCTGGCGTATAATAATATGCGTCGTTACGCGAATGATTCCGCTCCGTCGTGGTTTAAATGTAACACGGCGTCGTCGAATACTAGGTATGAAGTTACGAGAACTACTGGTAATATCGATGGGCTGCCCGGGGTGGTTAGGCAACAAGTGTATGCATCAGCGCCATACGGATGTAAGAGTGGAATCACGTCTAGCCTGGGGATGCCGATTAAAGTGGAGTCTATCGTAGAGTATGGATTGCCAAGCTCTGGCGTAGGTAGTGGAAAGAAGGTGGTACATGCGACATATGTGGCGTTCTAATGAGGGCGGTTTTACTGTAGTCGAATTGGCAATGGTGATGGTCATCATTGCAATGGTTGTCGGCGTGTTTAGCCAGATGTTAATTTCAGCAAACCAAAGTGCGTCTATCAGCAAGGCGAAGGTTGAGATTAGTCGAAATATGCACAATTCCATGGACGCAATTGAAACTGACGTGCGCCAAGCTTCGCGCTTTAAGGTGAGTGGTTATGACGGGGAGGATACGTTTGCTACTGATAAAAATTTCCCTGGTGCGACGCCTAGAGAATGGGGATATAGGAATAATCCATATCGTCAACAGTGATCCCTAATATAATCACTTATATTACTCCAATATGCTACAACTATGGGACGTGGCGCTGATTCTAGGGAGATTGTGTATCTAAGAACTCCGAAGTTTGACTGTAATGCAAATAAGACTCAGCAGCCGAAGTATAAAAAGAATAGTCATATATTTTTTGAAGAATGGAGAGTTGCATCGACGGACTATCTATAATGATTTAGTTGATTTCTCCAGTTATCCTCCAGCGCCATATTCAGGATCTGCTGCGGGTTATTTTTGTATGAATAGTCCGGATGCTGATAAGTTTAAAGATCGAGCTATGAAGCTTCGTGAAGATTCGATTTTAGCGACTGGAGTTTCGGAATTTAAGATTAATTACTATGACGGAAAAACGCTGATAAGCAAAAATAGTGACGCTGCAGATAGCGATAATAAAGCTCTTGATGGCGCGGATAGTGTAGAGGTTACTTTAACAATACAATCACCAAGTAAGCAAGTTTCTGATTCTCAAACATTAATGATACGAAAGATAAATAACTTATGATTCGACAAAAAAATGGCTATTCTTTGGTGTTGATTGTGCTTATGAGTACTTTTATATTGGCTCTTTTGGCTGGCGCTATGAGGGTTGTGGCTCAATCGTATATTTACTCTCAGGAAGAGTATTATTATAAGTTAGCTCAAGAGGCTGGTGAGGCGGGTACGGCGTATGCTAACGCTTGTTTGGATTCTAATGGAGCTGAGCAATCATGGGGTTCGGTTCCTGGTGGGATTGGTCCGCTTCGCCCGGAAACTAATTGTAAGGGGGCTGTAAATTTTAGTTGTGATAAATATGTATTTGATGATGGCAATAAATTTAGGACGACTTTTGAAGTCGGTGATTTGGAGGCTTCGACTAGAAGCGTCGGCTTTGTCGGCTGCTACTGCTCAAATTTCATCTATTGGTCGCGTTGAAATAACAAGTGGTGGCGGTGTTGTTAAAGACTTATACTGCTGTTGTAAAAAAATCAGTTACTTGGCCAGCTGATATTGATGCAGCGCGTATAGTAAGCGGTACTTATCGTACGTGTGCTATTTTGTCGAATAATGTTTGGTGCTGGGGTAATAATGACAAGTATGGAAGTAATGAATATACTGTGGGTCAATTGGGCGACGGAACTACTGTTAGTTTTAATGTTCCCGTAAAGGTACGTTCTGTGGGTGATATGAGAAATGGGAAAATTATTGATATATTTGCGGCACAATTTCATAGCTGTGTGTTGACTGAATTTAGTTCTGTCAGGAAGATATATTGTTGGGGTAATAATCAATTTGGACAGCTAGGTAATGGAGATTTTGGCGATGGTAAATATTCTAGTGTTCCGGTCGAGGTTGGCGGCCTACTGGCTCGCTAGGTGCAGATTTTGCTGGAAATAATATCAGTGCAATTGGAGGAACCGGTGATGTTTCGTGTGCTATTGCCGCAGGAAAGGTGTATTGTTGGGGTAGTAATAATATGGGTCAATTGGGTTACGGGCGTCCTGGTAGTCCTAGAGTTTAGCGCAACGCCAGTGCGTATTAATTCAGGCGGCCTCAACAGGCTTCCTAATAATTATTCTGCTGTTAAGTTATCAACTGGCGGATCTCGTTCACAAACTATGTGTGTTATAACCACTGAAAAGAGAGCTTACTGTTGGGGGCAGGCTAGGTTTGGGCAGTTGGGTATTGGTGTTGCATGTAATAGTTACTATGGTAATGCTACTCGAGTTAAGGAATTGGAGGACGTGACTGATATATCTCAAGATGGATATACTTGGTCAGGCTCATCCTGCTTATGCTAGTCTCATACCTGCGCTATTGCTTCGGGTAAGGTGTATTGCTGGGGTGGTGCTGGGCGTGGACAGTCTGGATCTCCGGGGAGTGGCGCTTTTAAAAAGCATTTTGAGCCGAGTTTGAGTCGGTGGTTTGCCTGGGGTGGCGCTGCGGGTTGATGTTGGCATTGCTCATTCTTGTGCTTTGGTGGACGTTGCTGGTACTAATAAAGTCTATTGTTGGGGCGATAATGAGATTGGGTCAGTTTGGTGGCAAATAGGAGATACGTTTCAATATTCTTTTACTCCTCAGCCAGTTAATGTTGGTACAAATGGGCTTCCTGCTTCAGAGAGTGTAGTGAGTTTGCTGCTGGGGCTAACCGCGGTTGTGCAATTATGACAAATAAGCGTTCGTATTGTTGGGGATTGAATGACGATGGGCAGATTGGTGATGGATTTTCATGTAAGTGAGCATAGTAGATTTAGTCCAACGGAGTCTTTATTCTTTCGTCCGGTCCAGAATCGATATATATATTAAAAAATCGCTTGCGCTTTTAAAAACGTTGTAGTATTATCGAGTTACAAATTAAACTAATATAATTTAGGGGGCACATTATCGTGACTACAAAGAATATCAAAAATCAAGGTTTTACACTAGTTGAGCTTTTGATCGTTATCGTGATTGTCGTACTTTTGACAGTTGTTTCTTTGGTTGCATACAACGGTTTGCAAAACCAGGCAAAGACATCTGCTGCTAAATCTGCTGCTGACGCCGTTGCTAAGAAAGCTGAGCTATACAACACAGCAGAGAGCAAGTACCCAGCTCACTTGACAGACTTAACTACTGCTGACACTGGGAACTCATACTACCTTGCTCCAAACACTGTTGCTGAATCAGGTACTGGTACTTTTGGTTCTGGTACTGCTCCTAAAACAGTTAAATACATTAAGTGTAAGTACGGGCGATCCAACGGGTGCGCACGTTAAGTACTACAACTTCTCAAAGAATACTGTAGAGGAGCGAACAGTCGGTACTTGTGCTGTGTAATTAGTTATATGTAATAAAAAACTCCGGCGTTATGCCGGAGTTTTTTATGTGCGCGGTTATATTAAATATCGCGTAGAGTATGGCAGAATTCTACGACTTCTTTGCGTAGTTCAGCCAACCTCTCGTCATTGTCGCGATTATCTATTGACCGCCTCATCCATTCCGCGATTTTTTCCATGTCGTCTTCTTTGGCGCCTCGCGTTGTGACAGCTGGCGTGCCTAAGCGAATGCCGCTTGGCCTGAACCTTGGCAGAGGGTCGTCTGGAATTGCATTGGCATTCAGCGTCAGACCAATTTTATCCATGGCGATTTCCGCTTCCTTGCCATCAATACCGAAGCTGCTGTGAATATCTGCCAGAATTAAATGGTTGCTGGTGCCGCCAGTTACTAACTTAAAGCCGCGCTTTTGCAATTCTTCCGCCAGTCTTTTCGCATTTTTGACAATTTGCTCGGCGTAATCTTTGAATTCTGGCTGTAAAGCTTCACCGAACGCTACGGCTTTTGCAGCGATGGTGTGCATGTGCGGTCCGCCTTGCGTGCCAGGGAATACTGCTCGATCAATCAACGTAGGTAAATTCTCGAGAGTTTTCTCTGGTTTTTTCAATGGATTGCCAACTATTCCTCGACTAAGAATCAGCCCGCCTCGTGGTCCACGCAGAGTTTTATGAGTTGTTGTGGTAATTACATGAAAGCCATAGTCGAACGGGTTTTTGGCAACGCCACTAACGATTAGCCCTGCAATGTGGCTCATATCCGCCATTAGCATGGCGCCGACCTCATTGCCAATTTCGGCAAATTTTTCATAATCTAGCTCTCGTGGATATGCCGAAAATCCCGCCAAAATGATCTTTGGTTTGTGTTTTAATGCCAATTGACGAATTTCTTCATAGTCAATTTCGCCAGTGTCGATATTTTTTATGCCATAGCGAATGAAGTTGTATTCTCTGGCGCTACGAGTAACTGGGGCGCCGTGAGTAAGATGTCCGCCGTGAGCCAAATCCATAGCCAGAATAGTGTCGCCAGGCTCGCACCAAGCGTAATAAACTGCCTCATTAGCCTGCGCGCCAGAATGTGGCTGGACGTTAGCGTGATCTGCTTTGAAAAGTTTTTTAGCGCGGTCAATTGCCAGCTGCTCGACTTGATCAGTGTTTTCTTGTCCGCCGTAATAACGTCGACCAGGGTAGCCTTCTGAATATTTATTAGTGAAAACACTACCGAGCGCCTGAAGCACATCTGATGAAACGTAATTCTCGCTAGGAATCAGTTCCAGGCCGTCCGTTTGACGCTTTTTTTCTGCTTTTATAAGTTCTTCAATTTGCTTGTCTTTCATGACTAAACCTCCGTTAATACTTATTATATCATTGCTTATATATATCATTAGTGATATAATTTACGCATGATAAAAGACAAGTATCTTCAAAAAATCGGCAATTTAATCGCTGAAAATCGCCAAAAACAAGGTTTGACACAGACGCAATTAGCTGAGGCGATTGGCACGTCGCAAAGTGCTATTAATCGCATTGAAAACGGGGGTCAGAATATTAGCATTGAGATGATTGCCCGAATTAGTGAAGTGCTTAATAACAATATTGTGACCGTAAATCATTCCGGAAAAATGAATTTTAAGGTAACTGGCGGCAAAAAATTGTCTGGTGAGATACAAGTTAAGACTAGTAAAAACGCCGCAGTGGGTCTTCTCTGTGCGAGTTTGTTGAATAAGGGGAAGACGACGCTTAGGAAAGTGGCGCGAATTGAGGAGGTCAACCGAATTATCGAGGTTCTGAACTCGATTGGTGTTAAAACTCGCTGGTTGGATGGTAGTGATCTTGAGATCGTGCCGCCGGCGCGCTTGAAGCTTGAAGATATGGATATTGCTGCGGCGAAGAGAACTAGGACGGTAATTATGTTCCTTGGTCCGCTACTGCATCAATATGACGATTTCAAATTGCCGTTTGCTGGCGGCTGTAATTTAGGGAAGCGCACGGTTGAGCCGCACCTTAGTGGTTTGAGGCATTTTGGAATGAACGTCACGGCGGAAACTGATTATTATCACGCAAAAACTGATGTCAATTCTGGCGATCGAACGATTTTATTGACGGAGCGTGGCGATACGGTGACGGAAAATATCATTATGGCTGCGGCGTTGTCGCCAAACACTACCATCATCCGCAATGCTAGCCCAAATTACATGGTTCAAGACGTCTGTTTCTTCTTGAAAAAGTTGGGTGTGAAAATTGAGGGAATTGGTACGACAACCTTGAAAATCACGGGTCGTAAACGAATTAGTAAAAATCTGGACTATTATCCGAGCGAAGATCCGATTGAAGCGATGAGCTTTATTGCGGCGGCTGCAGTGACGGATTCGGAAATTACTGTTCGTCGTGCGCCGATTGAATTCTTGGAAATTGAACTAGCGACATTGGCGGAAATGGGTCTTAAGTTTGAACTCAGCAAGGAATATTTTGCTAATAATGGGCAAACTCGTTTGGTTGATATTAAATTGCAGCGTTCCAAACTTCAGGCTGCAAAGGATAAACTTCACGCCTTGCCGTTTCCTGGAATTAATATGGACAATTTGCCGTTCTTGGGGCTTATCGCGACGGTGGCTGAGGGGCGCACGTTGGTTCACGACTGGAGTTACGAAAACCGAGCAATTTACTTTACAGAGCTGAGCAAGCTGAATGCGCAAATCGAGCTGGTTGATCCACACCGTGTTTATATCACTGGTCCAACAAGATGGAAGCCAGCCGACGTTGTTGCTCCGCCAGCGCTTCGTCCGTCCGTTGTGATACTTTTGGCAATGCTTGCTGCTCCAGGCGTATCGATTCTGCGCGATGTATATTCGATTAATCGCGGATACGAGGAATTGGCGGCGCGCTTAAATTCGCTAGGTGCTGAGATTGAAGTGATTATTGAATAGGAATTCGCTTGATCTGCGGTTCTTTTTTAGGCTGGATTTGTGGTTTTGGAAAAATAAATTTGAGATAATCTTTCATCATTCGGGCGCCAGAAATAATTGGCAAATAGTTGCTTAATTGGTGGCGGATATGTTTTTCTAGCAATTGGTCATTTTTCAAAATAGCGGCAGCTTTATGCATGTTGACGTACAGAGATGAAACTTCGGCTTCGTAGTTTCTACCGGTAACCTCGAGGCAAGCGATTGGCTGGACATCGGCAACGCCGCCGTCACTAGTGGAGATGAGGAGTTTCAAATTGGCGATGTCTTTCTCCCATGAAGTGCCGCACGCTTCTAATCCGACAATAGGAATATTTATCGAGGCATCTGAGCCGATTGCTAACGCTCGTCCCAACTCTTCGTCATAATCTTGTATGTAATGAACACGCTCCTTGAGGACTGGATCGTTGTCAATCAATTTTAATACCTCGAGCAATTTCTGATACATCGTCACGTCGCCTTGGTGAACTTTTCCTGTCAGAATATAATGCGCGTTGTGGCTAATGAGAATTTGGCGCAATGAATCTGGGTTTTCAAACGGCATATAAGGTCGTTTGTAGTTGGCGAATCTTCGCTTGAAGTCGAATAATATTGCATTTTCTGGGATTTGTATGGATTTTCCGTACTGATCTTGGCGATTTAATAGGACTTTATTTAATTCCTTTCGACCGAGTTTTTTCAAATATCTCAAATCCGCACTACTCAGCGAGTTTAATTTTTCAGAAAAATCATTTGTGGGCAACCCAAATTTATCGATAATTCCGTGATCGCGATATGTTTGCAAAGTTTCAGGTAGCACCCACGTTTCAAGATCTATTCCATTAGTAATGGCTTGAAATTTGACTTTGTCGTTGTTGCGGTCGCGGAAATTTGCTACGCGGGCGTGTAGTTTACTTACGCCATTCTTCGCTTCAGTAAGTTCAATTGCCAAAAGATTCGGCCTCAGTCTGTCATTACGGAATTGCTCCATTAGCCAGCAACGCACGGCATTGCTTTTTATATTTGGCAGAACTAATTTTTCAAATTGCGAACGATGAAATTCCGGTTCGGCCGCTTGAAGAAGTGTGTGGTTTGTGTAAAGTGTGTGTTTGCGAACGTAAACGATGGCCTCGTATAAATTCATTCCGTTAGCGCACAGCTCGTCTAGTCGTGCTAATGCGGCAAAAATCGTTGCGGTCTCATTAAGTTGAATAACGGCCGGCTTAATACCGAGGAGTTTTAATGCTTTATAGCCACCAAATCCCAGCGCTACTTCTTGGTATAATCTATGATCGCCAGATCCGTCGCCTTCGTACAATTGTCCAAAGTTCGGTTCTGAAATTGTAACAAATTGCGTTGAACCGAGCGTCTTCTTGAAAATGCTTAAGCTTGCGTCTGGGAATCCGTTTGAACTTACGAAAACTTCGTCAATATATTCAAATCCGTAATCTTGAGGTGAAACGGACTCTGAAAATTCTTCTTGCGCGAGGTCGGTGATTTTCTGGTGTGATTCGCTACGATAAAACGGCGTCACTACTACGAATGGAACTTCTAATTTTTCAGCTACACGTCGCGTGTCCGCCGCCAAAACTCCAAGTCCGCCGCCACCTTTAATGCCATTGGACTTATCATAAATTTCCATTGTCCAATAGACATATGGTCGGTTTTCAGACAATTGATGCGTTAAGCTGCTTCGTTCAATTACATCATAAAATTCGGACGCATCTTCAATGTCATGCGGCTGGTATTTTGGTTTTTCTGTATAAATATATGGATCCATCGATGCCCTTTATGGATTGAAATTGTCTAACTTGGTGCGGGTGGGGAGAATCGAACTCCCATCTCAAGTTTGGAAAACTTGCATACTAACCGCTGTACTACACCCGCAAGCTTTTACTATTGTAGCAGAAAGATGATATAATGTGAATACGCCCTGATAGCTCAGTTGGATAGAGCAGAGGACTTCTAAGCCTAAGGTCGTAGGTTCGAATCCTACTCGGGGCGCCATTTCATATAACTAATGGGGGATATATGGACGCGAATAAAAAACCGCAAATGACGCGGGAAATGATGATTAGATTATCTGGCTCCTTAAGAAGATCAATTGATGGTTTTAAGGCGTATGGAATGACTGGTAGATCCCTGAAAGCTAATCGTAAAGTAAATTTCGGAACGTCAATATATTAAAAAATACCAATCCTCGGCAGTGGTTGGTGGAGTAAGGCAAATTGGTACAGAGATTGGTGTGACGCCTCGATTGAGGTGTACTAATGATCATGTTGACGCTGGTTTGTTTGGCGGGAATCGACGAGTCAATGGTTCTACAAAATAACAATGTTCCGTCAGGTGTGAATAACTCTCGTCAATCGTTTAATGCTAATCGAACTACTTTTCGTGAGCCGCCTTCTCGCGGGTATAATCCGTTTGGATAAATAAAAAAATCCTCACTTCAATGTGAGTTTATTTTTTTGGAGGGCCAGGAGGGGCTCGAACCCTCGACACCCTGCTTAAGAGGCAGGTGCTCTAACCAGCTGAGCTACTGGCCCACAATTTCATTATACAACAATCAATAAAAATGTCTACCGTTTTATTGAAAATAATTTATCGGTGTGAATAAATTGTCGTAAAACTTGGGGCGAATGATGGGGTTCGAACCCACGGCCTCCGGAGCCACAATCCAGCGCTCTAACCAAACTGAGCTACATCCGCCATAAACCAAGCTTCTCAAATTATAGCACACACTATATCTGTACTCAAGATGGTAAAATTGCTATACTTAATGACAATGAGAGAACTAAATGGCTCAGAATTAGCTGGATTTATCAAGGAGCGCCAGGCGAAACAGGTGCGAGCTTTAAGGCAGGCTTGGCATATTAATCCTCGTTTGGCAATTGTTACTGATGTCGAAAATCCAGTTATTGAAACGTACATGCGTTTGAAGCAGAGGTATGGCGCTGATATTTTGATTGACGTGGAGATTCATCGAGTCCCTGCGGGCGGTGCTTTGGAGGTGATTCAAGAATTGAACAATCGAGACGATGTTCAAGGAATAATTCTGCAATTGCCGATTAGTAATTCTGATCAGACTGAGGAGTTACTCGAGAGTATTCGAGAAGATAAAGACGTTGACGGTTTGCGTAAAAAGGCGATTTTTCAGGCGGCCACACCAACGGCTATCAATTGGCTGCTGGCTGGATATGGCGTTGATTTGAAGGGTAAGAAAGTTGCAATTGTCGGGCGAGGTCGTTTGGTTGGTGCGCCTCTTGAGAAAATGTGGCTAAAGTCTGGCGTTGATGTGACGGTTTTTGAAAAAGGTGACGATTTATCTCAATTGATAAATTACGATATTATCGTGTCGGCAACTGGAGTTCCAGGGCTGATTAAAAGCCAGATGATTAAGACTAAGGCAGTTGTTATTGATGCGGGAACTGCTTCGGAAAATGGAAAAATTGTTGGCGACGTATCTGAAGAAGTGCGTCAGCGTAATGATGTAATTATTACACCAAAAAAAGGCGGAGTTGGTCCATTAACGGTTTCTGCGCTGTTTGATAATGTAATTACGGCTTGTCTAAAAATTGCGAATCAATCAAAAAATTAAGCGGCTTTTATGGCAGTTTTGACCTGCTCGACAACTTGGCGCGGCGTGAGGTTTGCTTTTACGATGTAGCTATGAATTCCTAATTTCTTCAAATCGTGCGGAGCTTCTTCTTCGCCGAGGTTAGTGAGGACGATAACGGGAATGGTTTTTCCCCAATCTTTAGACCTAATTCGCTTCAAAGCCTCCGCGCCGTCCATTTCTGGCATTTGTAAATCTAGCAAAATAATATCTGGCTGAAACTTCTCGACTACTTCTATGCCGATTTGTCCGTTGGCGGCCAAGCGAACGTCAAATCCGTCCGACTCGAACTTCATTCGGTACATCTGGCTGATGGTTGGGTCGTCTTCAATGATAGCGATTTTTATCATGCTTTAAGTATATCATATAAATTATGTTATAATTTTTGGCATGGAAAACTTTAGGAACGAATTGTGTATTGCAGAAGTGGTTGATTTTCTTAATGGAGTTGATCATGAAGCTAATGAAAAATTAAATAAGGAAATTGCGGATCTTAGGAGTGAGGGATGCAGGGTTAAAATTGGAGAAAAGACCGATCCTGCATACAATAATCCTGATAATATTCAGAAAGTATATATGATTATTTGGAGCGAGGCGGATGCAGAATTAAAGGATGTTCGTTAACAGATATTATTCATATAAATTTGGCGGCGGTAGCACTTGCGAGTGTCCTAGAAAAGATTCCTTTTGTAAGAGAAAATAAATGGGGTAATATTGTAGATGCTTATCTGGAGATTTTTCGTGATAAGTTATTGTATGGTAAGGATCAAACTGATTCGCAGCCGTGGCACAATCAGCGAGGTTCCGCACTGACGTTTTTGACAATTTCTGAAGCTGATGATTTAAGTGTTTTTGATGAAAATGGCGAAATATTTTCTGTCAGAAGGTAAATATCCAACTATGAGTGGTCCGCTGCTGGGTGAGTCGGTATTTGATGAGAAGATTAATGGCTTGCCGCTGACGGAAGTTATGGTTCGAGAAAAGATCAACACATGGTGTGGCGTGAATCAGGCGACGGCTATTGAAGAAGTAGAGAAGAGGATTAGTGACGTCCGAGAGTTTATTCAGGCGCCGGTGACGGAGAAGTTTTCTAACGTTATTCGGCATTGTGCGGATTCGCTTGGTATTCGTGAGCGAGTGGAAACAGTGAATGGTTTATCGATTGATCATTTGAAGAGAGTGGTGCGCAGAAAAAGAGAATCGTTCGATTGACGATATGTTGGTGATGAGTTTTGGTTGCGGAACGGGACTGGCGACTTTGAAGATGCTGAAAAAACTTAAGGATGAAACGGGTGGGGCGCCAACGGTTATCCTGTTAGATCAAGATCCGTTGTCTCTAGCGGCGGCGCAGAGCTTGGCTAAGAAATGGAATTTGGAAGATAAGATTGAAGTTCATTGTGAGCGATTATTCAGTAAGCTTGGCAAGCCTTTGAGTTTGGAGGGAGTTTTGGGCGATCGTAAAGCTGGATATCGCGGAAGATTCTGGCTTGCGGGAATATTTGCCAGATGGCGTTTATAAGCAATTGACGCGAGAATCGCTTGAGATTTTTGCGATCTGGTGGACTAATGATCACTGGCAATATGAACGTAAATCGCCCACAAAAAGAATTTTTGCATGGACTAATGGGGTGGGTTCCAAAAGTTAGGATGCGTTCAATTAAAGAAGTTTTTAAATTGCTCCAAAAATCTGGCATACCAAAAGAATCTATTGAAGCTACAGTTACTGCGAGCGGCGTTTACACAGTTTTTGCGATTGAAACGTAGAATAAAATGCTATAATAAGCATTAGTATGATGATACGAGCATTAGTGCTAGGATTGGTTGCGTTGATGGCGCTAATTTTGGGCGTTCTTGTGCTTAAAAAGTCGAAGCGTCGTCATGATGCGAAGCATTGGTTTTTTCTGGTTTGTTTATGTTTGGCTGTGTGGTCAGCTGGACTTGAAGTGTTTTCTCTGGCGGACAATGGAGTAGTATTAGACACTGCGTCCAGGTGGTTTTATGTCGCTTCGGCTGTTTTTTGTCCTGCGTTGGCTATTTTCACTACAAAGTCGTTTCTTCCATCGACAAAATCAACGAAGAGTTTTATCTGCGCGTCTAGTATATTGATAACGATTTTTTCGCTATATATTATTTTGGTTCCTGAGTTTATTATTAATACATCAGAAATTGTCACGCCAGTAGATTTTTCTCGAATTCCGATTCATGCAGTTAACTATGTTATTTTTGCAACTTTTTTCTCGGTATTCTTCTTAATTTCTATGTGTTTTGGTTATATAGCGTGGCGCAAATCAGATCCTGTTCGACGCAAGCAGGTCGCGATTTACATGATTGGTCTGTTGATATGTAGCATTCCTGGCTTTGTAGTGGATCTGTTTCTTCCGGCGCTTGGTGATTATCGATATATATGGATTGGTCCAATTGCTACGATTATTTTCTTTATTTGCAATTATGTATAGCATCGTCAGATACCGATTGATGGATGTAAAAATGGCGGTGGCTCGAAGCGTTTCGTATATGTTGCTATTAATTGCACTGGCTGTCGTTTATGTGATTTCTGCATATGTTATTTCAATTTTGGTTTTTCAGCGTAGCCTGACGGTTGATAGTCATGTAAATCTTATGAATATGATTTTGGCTATGGTTTTGGCTGTCGTATATCAACCGGTGAAGAAAATCTTTGATAAATTTACTGATAGGGTTTTTTATTACGGAGAATATGATGCTGATACGTTTACGCGTGAGATTAGTAAAATATTAACTTATACGGCGGATTTTCAATTGCTAACTCGACGTGTTGGTAATTATATAGCGACTTCTCTTAAGGCGGAAAAAGTGGCGTTTTGTATTCCGGAAAAAGGAATATATGGTCGGGCGGGTCGGCGACGAATATCTGTTGTCGAGGAAGATGTTCGCAGGATTATGGATTACTATTATAAGAATTGTAGTTTTCCGGAAGTTATTTTGGCGAATCAAGTAAAAGATCCAGAATTGAAGAAGCTTTTGGATATTCATCGCACGAAAATTGTTATGCCGCTGCTGCATCAAAATCAAGAAACGGGAATTCTATTTCTGGGCGAGCATAAGAGTTTGGGGTATAGTTCTCGCGATATTGAAATGTTGGAATCGATTGCTGGGGAATTGGCTGTGTCGATTCGAAATTCTTTGTCATTGGAAGAAATTAATGAGTTGAATAAAAGTTTGCAGCGTAAAATTGACGAGGCGACGAAAGAGTTGAGGTTTAGTAATCGACAGCTTCAGCGACTGGACGAGGCGAAGAACGAATTTATTTCTATGGCTTCACATCAATTAAGAACGCCGCTGACTAGTATTAAAGGTTATCTGGATATGATGTTGGAGGGCGATCTGGGGAAGATTACGCCGACGCAGCGTGCGGTTCTTAGGGAGGCGTTTTCTTCGAGTGAGCGTATGGTGAGGCTGATAAACGATTTTCTTAATGTTTCTAGGCTTCAGACTGGTAAATTTAATATTGATAAACAGGAGACTGGACGTTGCTCAAATTCTTCGGGATGAAGTTGCTTTGCTTAAGGTTGTGGCTGATCAGAGGTCTGTTGAAATGGACCTAAAGATTGATAAAAAAGTTCCATTGATTACGGCTGACTCTGAGAAGATTCGTCAAGTTATGCTGAATATGATCGACAATGCTATTTACTATTCAAATCCGCACAAAAAGGTAATAATTTCTCTAAAAAATAGTAATGGCGCGATTGAATTTACGGTGAAAGATTCGGGAATTGGCGTACCGAAATCAGAGCAAGCAAATCTGTTTGGCAAATTCTTCCGCGGCACAAATGCCAGAAAAAAGCGACCAGACGGCACTGGTGTTGGCCTGTTTTTGGCGAGGAAAGTTATTTTGTCGCACGACGGCGAAATGATCTTTGAATCAGAAGAAGGAAAAGGCAGTACCTTTGGGTTTAAGTTACCAGTTCGTTAACGGAATAAACTTAATATTCCAGAAATAACGATAATTAAGGCAACTACAACGAGCACCGCCATGCCAATGGTGCGAATGAGCTTTTTTCGATCGAAAAACCATTGAGATAATTTGGAGCGATTCGTTGCTGTAATCCTTGTTACCTTTGGTCGCTGAGATGTCGCGTCCATTCCAGAATATTTTTTATTGCGCTTTTTCTTCTGCTTTGTCATGGAAATATTATACATTAATAGATAACGGCGGAGAAGTGGCTGATTTTTGCTATAGACAATTCGACGGTAATTTGTTATGATATCTGAAGTCGTGGCCTTATCGTCTAACGGTTAGGACACCAGGTTTTCATCCTGGCAATCCGGGTTCGATTCCCGGTAAGGTCACCATTTAATAGACAGAATTAAGACCTTACTGGTCTTTTTTATTTTTTGTTTTTGCATCTTGTTAGGACCTTAAATGAGTATTCTATAAGATGATTCTTGGTGTCATTTTTCATCACTGTTATTTCGTGGTATAATTTTAAAAATGAGCGATAATATATTTAAACGAACAAAAATATTAGCAACAATTGGGCCAGCAACGTTCAGCCAAGAAAAGGTTTACCAATTGTTGGAGGCCGGCGTTAACGGCATCCGTATGAATTTTAGCCACGGCGCTAACGAGGAGCGAATTGAGCAGATCGATTGGGTGCGCACAGCTAGTAAACAGTTGGGCAAGCCTGTCGCAATCCTACAAGATTTGCAAGGTCCGAAGATTCGCCTGGGCGTTTTGAAAGATAACATGCTGAATGTTAAGGTTGGCGATATGTTGGTCTTGGATTCAGAAATTACCGAGCATGACGGCAGCTTCAATTTGCCAGTGCAGTACAATTTGGCGGAGAAGATGAAAGTCGGCGAGCCACTTTACATGTTTGACGGCAAGATCAGGACGGTTGTGCGAGAAATTGTTAGCCCAACTGCAATCCGCGTAGAAGTTCAGAACGACGGTTTTTTGATGAGCCGCAAGGGTCTGAATTTGCCAGACACAGATTTTGGTGGCGACATTCTTACTCAGAAAGATATTAACGATTTGGAGTGGGGCGCAAGCCAAGATTTTGATTACGTTGCATTGAGTTTTATTCAAAAAGCTGATGACATTATTGATTTGCGTCGTCGATTGACAGACCTGGGCTCGACAGCCAATATTATTGCCAAGATTGAGACTAAGTCTGCCGTTGATCCAGAGAATTTGGAGGAAATCGTTAAGGCTAGTGACGGTATTATGGTTGCTCGCGGTGACTTGGCGGTGGAAGCTGGTGCGGAAATTGTCCCAGTTGTACAGCGTCGGATTATTGCCTTGTGTCGTAAATATTGCAAGCTAGTAATCGTTGCAACACAAATGATGGGCAGTATGGTTGATAATCCAGAGCCAAGTCGCGCTGAAGTAAGCGACGTTGCCAATGCCGTAATCCAAGGCGCTGACGTAGTTATGTTGTCTGATGAGACTGCCAATGGTAAATATCCTGTTGAAACCGTTCGTGCGATGCGCAAGACTATTATCTACACTCAAGAACACAGTGAAGTAATGTTGGTAGAAAAGGCTGAAATGCGTGAAAAAACTGACGCGATTTTAAGCTACACAGCAGCTCAATTGGCGAGGAGAATTAAAGCTCGAGCTATTATTGCGGAAACACACACTGGCGCTACTGCAATTAACGTTGCTGCATATCGTCCGAACTTACCAATTGTTTGCGTGACCGAAGAAGTGAAGACTGCGCAAAAGTTGGCGCTAAGGTACGCTTCTCGTCCATATGTTCGACCAAACGACCCAAATGCAGCAACTAAGTTAGCTGATGAATTGAAACAAGAAGGCTATTTCGGCGCAGATCCAGTTACGGTTGTGCTTGTTAGCGGTCACAATCCAGAGCCAGGCAAAACTGACAATATCCAAGTCAAGACATTGTCATAAGGAGAATTTGGGTGGGCAGAAAATTTCCGAAGCAAACAATTCGCGATATTGATCTACGTGGAAAAACTATTCTTCTGCGAGCAGATTATAATGTTCCGCTAACAAAGCGTGGTCAGATTTCTGATGATCTAAGAATTCGCGCTTCGCTGCCCACACTCCGATATTTGCTGGAGCAGAATTGCAAGATTGTTATCATGTCTCATCTGGGACGACCAAAAGGTAAGGATCTCAAGTTTAGTCTGAAAGTTGTCGCAGATCATCTATCCAAGTTACTGAGCTGTCCGGTAGAATTGCTGGATGATTGTGTGGGCGAAGCTGTTCATCAAGCTGTTCGCCGCGCGCCACGAGGCAGTATTCTTATGTTGGAGAATTTACGCTTTTATGACGAGGAGGAGGCTGATGATTTAACATTTGCCAAGTCAATTCAGCGCGCTGTTCGAGCAGATTATTTTGTGCAGGACGGATTTGCGGTCGCGCACAGGGCGCACGCCAGCACTCATGCGATTACGTTGTGTGTTCCAGGGCTAGCGGGATTGCTATTAGAAAAAGAATATGTAACTATCACCGAGGCGATGAATAAGCCAAAAACGTCCGTTGGTTGCGGTTATTGGCGGCGCGAAAGTTAGCGATAAAGATTTTACTGATTAAGCGTCTGATTAAAAAGGCGGATCGGATTTTAATTGGCGGCGCTATGTCAAACACGTTTTTACATTGTCGTGGATTTAATGTCGGCAAGAGTGTGTTTGAGCCAGGAATGGAAAAGGTTGTCGCGGAAATTTATGATTTGGCGGCGGCTAAGGTCGGCGCAGAGAATGTTGACGATTTTTTGGTATTGCCGATTGATGTGGCGGTTGCGCCAGAGATTTCTAAGGATTTTCCTCGTCAAGAAGTTAATATTGATAAAATAAAAAACTCAGATATGGCGCTGGATATTGGAAGTCAGACAATTGAGAAATTCACGAAAATACTGGCTGGCGCGAAGATGGTTATTTGGAATGGTCCGCTGGGCTATGCTGAGATTGATAATTTTGCAATTGGTTCGGCGCGAGTGGCGCTAGCTATTGCCCAGAATAAAGGGGTTGTTTCAATAGTCGGCGGCGGAGATACGGCTGATTTTATATTGAAATGGGACGGGCATGACGGTGCCAATTTTACTCATGTTTCCACTGGTGGCGGAGCTAGCATGGCCTTGATGGCTGGTAAAAAATTGCCTGGAATTGAAAGTTTACTAGACGCATACGGTTTGAGGTGATAAACTAAGCATAAGGATTATCTCATGAGAAAAAAGTTAATCATTGGTAACTGGAAGATGAACTTCAATATGCAGGAGGCTAGCTTATATTTGCATAAGCTGATGAATACGCTGCCGTCGCATAGAGATGTTGAAGTGGTGCTGGCGCCTACTATTTTGACGCTGCAGAGTTTGAGTTTGCAAATTAATCGTCGGATTGCTAAGTTGGCGGCTCAGAATTGCTATTGGCGGGATTCGGGGGCGTACACGGGAGAAATTCCAGCGGCGCATCTTCGTGGAATTGCTGATTATGTGATAATTGGCCATTCGGAACGTCGCTATATTTTCATTGAAAGCGAAAAAGATATTCGACTGAAAGTTCAGGCGGCAATTCGAAATCGTATTCATCCGATTTTGTGTGTTGGTGAAACGATTCAAGAGAAGACTCTTGGCGAAACGAAGGATGTTCTGGCTGATCAATTGACTAGCGGTCTGGCTAATGTGACGGCGGACGAGCTGGATGAAGTAGTTATTGCGTATGAGCCAGTTTGGGCGATCGGTACTGGCGATAGTGCTAAAGCGTCTGATGTAAAAAAAGCTACACAGATGATTCGACGACATATTTCTCATTTGTACGGTAAAAAAGCGGCGGAATCAGTTCGAGTTGTTTATGGTGGAAGTATTACGTCAATAAACGCCGCGGATTATTTGGCAATTGATGAACTTGATGGTTTATTGGTTGGTGCAGCCAGTTTGGATGCATATCAATTTAAGGAGATAATCTCGAAAGCACATAAAGGTTAAAAAATAGGGGGCATATGACAGATATTGATTTTGATGAGTTGGATAGAGCGGTAAGCTCTCTTATGGATAAGCAGCGAGAAAAGGAAGCTCCAGTGGTGGCTAATTGAAATCATTGGTGAGGTTTCTGCGTCTGTGCTCGTAGAGGAAAAGTCTGTGCCCGGGAGAACTCTATTTGTTACTAGCTTTGCGCCTCCGGTAACTCCATTTACGCCTTCGTCTGTTGTTTCTGCTTCTTTATCATCGACCTCTTTATTCTGGATCTCATCAGCCTGAAGCAAAAAAAGACTCTTCTAATGACGATGCGACTCCTAAAGAAGTTGATAGTACTACGAACGAGAAAGTTGCTAACGATTCAATAGCTAACAGAGCTCCTGGTGTGGCTGCTAGCGAAGTCAAAGCTGCGCCAGTAATCGCGAGACGCTCGACTGGCCGTTTCATGGATGTTGTTAGACCTTCATCTGTCAGCACTATCCAAAAACCTGCTACTCCCGCTCCATCTCGAACTGGCACGACAATTCAGCCTTCGCCTGATTTGGTGGACGTGATTAGCGCAAATAATAGGCATTCTGCGGTAAGGAAAGAA
The DNA here is from genome assembly GCF_018866205.1 of Candidatus Minimicrobia vallesae. Lineage (GTDB taxonomy): Bacteria > Patescibacteriota > Saccharimonadia > Saccharimonadales > Saccharimonadaceae > Nanosynbacter > Nanosynbacter vallesae. The sequence goes on along the minus strand of NZ_CP076459.1, from coordinate 546,932 downwards.
ATGTCTGATATGGTTGCTCAATCAGATAATCTTAGCGACACTCCTGATCTTAAGGACGTGCATAATGAATCTACTTTTGCGGAAATTGAAGATGCGCCTGCTGAGGAATTGTCGTTGACTGATAAGATAGCGCAATCATTAGCCGTAAGTAATAGCGAAGCTCCTGCTGTACCGATGACTACGCCGCTGGAGTCTCCGTTTATTGCTAATGTTGAGGTGGAGAAGCGACCGCTTGGTTCTGTTAGCCAAACTATGACTAGTTCTGAGATGAATAGCGATGAAGAGTGCGTCTATGTCTGCTGATTCTGAGGATGTAAAATTGGAACATCAATACAATACCGATTTGTCTAATTACAGCATGAGCGAAAATTCTTTGGGCGATGCGCCCGACTCGCCAATGGATTTGAGTCCGGAAATTATAGCAATTGAGGAGGCTGGCGTTCCTGAAGATTCAGACGATAAAATGTCCACTGACATTGACTAGTTCTTTGATTGAGTCTTCCGAATTATCTCCGAAAAAGAAACTATGGATTCTGAGCCGGCACCGATGTTTGCCGCCGTATCTACAGAGGTCAAACCTTCAGCCGACAAAGAAAAGAAAAAATCTGGATTATTAATAGCGTTGCTTATTGTTCTATTTTTGGCAATTGGTATGGCTGGCGGCGCTGTTTCGTACTTTTTGCTGATAAAATAGATATATGTCTAATTTTACTGACGGATTAAATAGCGAGCAGGCTCGAGCGGTGACGCACGTTGATGGGCCGTTGTTGATTTTGGCTGGAGCCGGATCTGGAAAGACCAAAACCCTGACTCATAGAATTGCCTATTTGATTGGCGAGTTGAAAATATTTCCTAGTCGAATATTGGCGGTTACATTTACTAATAAAGCTGCGAAGGAAATGCGTCAGCGATTGGCGCAAATATTGGGTGAAGATTCTGAAAATCGGCAATTTATGCCGTGGATGGGAACTTTTCACAGTATTTGTGTGCGAATGTTGCGGATGGATGGTGAAAATATTGGTCTGGACAAGCGATTCTTAATTTACGATACCGATGATCAAATAAGCTTGATGAAGCAGATTATGAAGGCTCGCGGTTTGACGGATAAAGATATTAAACCTCGAGCTGTACTTTCGGCTATTTCGAACGCTAAAAATGAGATGAGAAGTGCTGAGGATTTTTCGGCTTCGACTCGTGGCCCAAGAGAGCAGAAAATAGCTGAGTTGTTTTTTGCTTATGAAAAAGCTTTGAAAGATGCTTCGGCGTTGGATTTTGATGATTTATTGATAAAAACTGTGGAATTATTGAGAAGTAAGCCAGATATTCGTCATAAATGGCAGCAGCAATTCGAGCATATTTTGATTGACGAGTATCAGGACACGAATGCGGTGCAATATGCGCTAATTAAGTTGCTGGTGAATTCGCGTCGCAATTTATGCGTGGTTGGTGATGACGCTCAGTCGATTTATAGTTTTCGCGGGGCTGATTATACTAATATTCTCAATTTTGAGCGTGATTTTCCGGGTACGACGGTGGTTAAGCTGGAGCAAAATTATCGTTCGACTGGCGCGATTTTGAATATGGCAAATGCGCTGATTAGTCATAATATTCATAGAACTGATAAAAATTTATGGACGGCGAATGGCGACGGTGTTGAGCCGAAATTATGGCAATTGTACAATGAGTCTGAGGAGGCTTTGGCGATTGCGAATGAGATTCAGGCGCAAATTGCGAACGGTCGTCAATATGGCGACGTGGCGGTGTTGTACCGAACGAATGCGCAGAGTTACGCAATTGAGCGAGCTTTTGGTTCAGAGTTATATTCCGTATAAAATCGTCGGCGGTCTGCGATTTTTGGATCGAGCGGTCGTTAAGGATTTATTGGCGTATCTTCGATTGTTGTATCAGCCGAGTGATCGAGTTAGTTTTTTGCGAGTTGTGAATACGCCAAAACGTGGCGTTGGCGCGGTGAGTATTTCTAAGTTTTTGGACTGGAATGATGCGTCGGGGAAAGATATAATTAGCGGGTTGCTGGCGGTTGAGGAGGCGGATACTTTGACGGCGCGTGCAAAACGTCCGTTGCTAGAGTTTGGTCTCTCAAATACTGCACGATTTGCAGCAGGAAATTGACGGATCTCCAGCTGAATTGATTGAAAAGATTATGAAAAGTACTGGCTATGAAGATTTTATAAACGACGGAACGCCGCAAGCTGAGGAGCGAATGGAAAATATCGGTGTGCTTTTGTCGGAGGCGAAGGCTTACGTTGACGTGGCGACGTTTTTGGAAGAGATGGCTTTGATGTCTTCGACGGATACGACTGCCGATCAGCAAGTAACGCTCATGACGCTTCATGCGGCTAAAGGTTTGGAGTTTCCGGTGGTTTTTCTGGCGGGGTTGGAAGAGGGGATTTTGCCGCACGCGAGAGTGTTTGATAGTGGTAATGCTGATGATGTTGAAGAGGAGCGTCGATTGTGCTATGTTGGTGTGACTCGGGCGAGGGAGGAGTTGTTCGTTAGTTGTGCTAGCTCTCGGACGCAATTTGGTCAGATTGGCTATAATATGCCATCGAGGTTTTTGGATGAGATGGGCTTGATGGCTGGTGGTGTTGATAGGCCAGCTCAGCCTATGGTAGAGTCTGATTTTTATTCAGAAGATATTGGTTTGGAAGTTGGTGATCGAGTTCGCAGTCCGAGTTTTGGTTTGGGGGAAATTATTGATAGCGAAGGGCTTGAGTGTTACGGTTCAATTTGATAATGGAAATATTAAGAAATTGAACGTCGAGTTCGCACGCTTGGAGAAAATTTGATATAATAGGAATAATACCTGCGTTGTGGGTGTGAACTTATGGGTATAAGATTACAAGCAAAACATTATTCTAAGAAAATTACGTTCGTTTCTGGCGCGATATTGATGCTGGTTGGCGGTTTGTTTTTTGTTAATCAAGCATTGGCTGACGCTGCTAAGCCAGCGGCTAAGGCTGGTGAGAAGATTGGTGACGGTTTATGACAGGGGCGCAGAAAAGACGATTGTTACGAAAGCGAGGACGATTCGCGAGGCTTTGAAATTGGCTAAGTTTTCTATTGATGAACGTCAAGACGTAGTCGAGCCGAGTCTTGATTCGGAGATGGTGGCGGAGAAGTACAATATTAATATTTTCCGCGCTCGTCCAATAACAATTGTCGATGGAAATAAACGTCTAAAGGTAACTACTGCTGAGCAGACGTCGGCTTTGATTGCGAAGGCTGCTGGAATTGAAGTTTTTGAAGAGGACAAAACTACTTTATCTAATTCCGATAATATGGCGGTTGATGGCGCAAACATGGTGATGAAAATTGACAGAGCGTCGATGGTTAATTTTGTATTTTATGGCAAAGAATCTGTTATTCGTACACATGCTAAGACGGTTGGCGAGCTATTGAAAGAGAAGAATATTGGCCTCCAAAGAAAGATGATACGCTATCTGTGGATCGTTCGGCGAAAATTATTTCTGGTATGAAAATTGAGCTTTGGCGTAATGGCAAGCAAACTATAACCGCAGAAGAAGATGTGAAATTTGAGGTTGAAAAAGTTCAAGACGCGAATCGAGATTCGGGATATCGCGAAGTAAAACAGGTGGGCGTGAATGGTAAGAAAAATGTTACTTATGAAATCGAGATGAAGAACGGTGTGGAGGTGAGTCGTAAGGAAATCGCTAGTGTTGTGACAAAAGAGCCAAAGAAGCAGATTGAGATTGTGGGGGCGGAAAGTTCTTTTTCCTTCTGGATCTGGTTCAGTTTGGATGTCTGCGGCTGGTTTCTAGCTTTGATGATTATGGGTATGTGTAGTTCATTTTTACGGGAGAGTCAACTTGGCGAACAATGGCTATTACTGTGCAATATGCTGTTCTGGGTCAGACGAATTTGGGTAAGGTTTCTCATTCTATGTCGGATCTGAGCTGGGCTGTTTCTGTTGTTCCAGGTTGGCGTTTTCAGTAATTATGCGGTGTGTCGCATATTGTATTTGGGGTCGTGGTTGGCAACCATGGCCGACTTGTAAAGTTTAAAATGGGACTTCAGGATATCTATAGATAATAGTTCCAAAATTTGATATAATTTTTCTAATACATTGTGTGAGTTGTCAAATTGATTATGCGCGCAAAAGGTTTATTTTTTGGAAAAATTATTGGATTGGCTGTGTTGGTTGCGATTGCGACTCCAATGATTTCGTTTGCTGATGGTAATGCTTCTGGTGAGCATTTGGTTCGTATTTATGATCGCGGTGAAGAAAAGACGATTATCACAAACGCATTGACCGTTCGGCAGGCCTTGCGTGCAGCTAAGATTACGATTGACGAAAAGATTGACGCGGTTGAGCCAAATATTGATATGGAATTGACGGGTGCAAAATACCAGGTCAATATTTTCCGCGCTCGTCCAATAACAATTGTCGATGGAAATAAACGCCTGAAGGTAACTACCGCCGAGCAGACGCCGGCTTTGATTGCGAAGGCCGCTGGGCTGACTTTGTATCGCGAAGATAAGACGCATTTTACGAATTCTGACGATCTTTTGGTGAACGGTGTGGGTCTGGTAATGAAGATTGAGCGATCAAAACAGCGAACGATTACCGAAGAAGTTGATGTTAATTTTGAGATTGAGCAGATTAAGGACGATTCTCAGCCGATTGGATTTAAGAGTGTTAAGCAACTTGGGGAAAAGGGTGTGCGGAAGGTGACTTATCGGGTTGAGGTAGAGAACGAGCGCGAGATTAGTCGTAAGGAGGTTGCTAGCGAAATCACAAAGCAGCCGAAGAAGCAGATTGAAATAATTGGTACGAAGCCTAAAAATCCATTGACGAAAAGTAAGGGCGCGCAGATATTTACCGACTCTAAGGGCGTGGCGCATCGCGAGACGTATTATGACTTGCCGATGAATATTGTGATAAAAGCTTGTGGTAGCGGCGGTACTTATACGGTGCGGGCGGATGGCGCGAAGGTTGATAAGGATGGCTATATTTTGGTGGCGGCTAATTATGGTAATTATCCGCGATGCTCGGTGGTTGAGACCAGTATGGGTCCGGGCAAGGTTTACGATACCGGTGGATTTGCAGCCAAGCATCCGCACGGATTCGACTTGGCGACTGACTGGACGAATGGAGATGGGCGCTAAATGGCTTCTTCTCATGGACCAAAAAAATCGCTTGGACAGCACTGGCTGAAGGATCCGGAGATTTTGGCGGATATTGCTGAAGCGGCCGAATTGACGGGCGATGATGTTGTGCTGGAGATCGGACCAGGGCTGGGTACTTTGACTAGTCGTTTATTGGCTCGGGCTAATTCGGTGACCGCCGTGGAGTTTGACGCGGATTTGGCGCGAAAATTACCAGGGCAATTTCCTGGGAAAAAATTAACTGTCGTGAATCAAGATATATTGCAATTTGATCTGAACCAATTGCCAAAAAATTACAAAGTCGTAGCTAACGTCCCATATTACATCACCAGCAAAATTGTTGAAAAATTGATGACCGCGGAAAATAAGCCGAGCATTGCGGTGCTATTGGTGCAAAAAGAAGTTGCCGAGCGAATTGCGGCAGAGGCTGGGAATATGAGTATTCTGTCTGTGAGCGTTCAGATTTTTGCCGAAGCGGAGTTGGATATTGAAGTTCCTAGGCAGTTTTTTACGCCACCGCCAAAAGTTGACTCGCAGGTTGTGGTTTTGAGAACTCGTGACAATCCGTTAATTACCCCAGAAGATCAGAGAGATTTTTTCCGCATTGTTAAGGCTGGATTTTCTGCAAAGCGCAAGAAGCTGCGTTCTAGTCTGAGTGGTGGGTTGGGGATTGGTAAAGATGGCGCGGAAGAATTGCTGAAAAATGCAGGAATTTCACCAGATGCTCGCGCTGAAGATTTGGCGATTGAAGATTGGCGGCGGCTGCTCAAAGAATGGCGGGCGCGATGATTGTGGCAGATCAGCCGACGTGTTTTCCGTCTGATCTATTGGTTGCGGTCTCGTCGAAAGATGACGGTACCATGCTCAATCGTATTCGCGGTCGCCACGTAGCTGAGGTGCTGGAAAATCGGCGGCGGTTTTGTGATCAAATTGGTGTTAAGTATGACGACGTTGTCTATCACGTGATTTCATACGACCAAGGACAAACGTTTGATAATATCGCCGAAGTTACTGAAGCTGACACGACCCGACATAACAACGAGGGGATTTTTGCTGATGCGCTATATACCGAAGCGGCTGGCATCGGTTTATTTTTACCAGTGGCGGACTGTATCGCCACCGTTATATATGATCCAAAGCGTCGGGCGTTGATGCTGGCGCATTTGGGTCGGCATTCGACAGTTGCGCAGTTGATGTCTCAGGCTGTTCAGTATTTTGTCGAGCGCGGTAGCCAGGAAAAAGATTTACAAATTTGGATGTCACCAAGTATTACGCAGAAAAATTATCGTATGGATTATTTTGATCATACAAATGATACGAATTGGCACAATTTCTGCCGTCAAACGGCTGATGGAATTTATCTAGACATGCAAGGGTTCAATCGTTCGCTAGCCATCCAGGCGGGCGTTCCTGCTGAAAATATTTTCATCTCGCCAATTGATACGGCGGACAATCCAAATTATTTTTCGCACTCATCGGGCGATATTGGCGGTAGGTTTGTTGTAGTTGCGTGTATGCGATATTGACCGTCGACAGTTGTTTGTAATAAAAAGCAACTCAGTATTTTAAGGCTGAGTTGCTTTTGTGATTAAAGGCTAATTAATCAGTTAGGTTTTCGTGCTTTAAGTCCTTAACGGCGTTAGTGGCTTCTTCTTTGGTGAACTTCCACTGGTCGATAAGAGTTTTTTCCAAATTACTTCTACTATATTTTCCATTCTTCAGAATGTCTATAGCTCGTAGTCGTGCTCGCTCAGTGTAGTTGATGTTGTATTCTTCTAACACTTCTCGAACTTCTGATTCTACGAATTTATCGAATTGTGTTAGGTGATGTATTATGTGATTTTTTTGAATAGAGTATCGTTATTGTGTTATGATAATTAATTTCAATCAAGTTGCGTATATTGATTTTGAAGTCGTAGTTCAGGCGATTAACTCCTTTTTCTGCCTCTTCTTTAGTGAAGTGTATCATTCTAAGTCTTGTCTGTTAATTTTTTTATGATGTACGATCTTGAATCTATGCATTTCTTGTTGAGGTGTCATTCTAGCGGCTACGTGGTGGGCGTTATTTACAAAATCAATTTTTACTGTCTTAAATGCATTGTCAATCTCTTCTTTGGTAAAGCCTTTAGTAGTGAGGTGTTTTTCATAGTTGATTTTTGATGAGATGCTGTAGACGTGTCTATATTCTTTAGAGTCTTTATAGCCTGATCTTTAAAGAATTTAGCAAAGTCGATTTCGCTACTCAGCGCCGCAAAAGCCTTATTAACCTCTTCTTCTGAGAACATGTAGTAACTGTGGCTATTTTCGCTAACGTGACGGTCAGTGAGGCTGCGCGTCATTGAATATTTCGAGTGTCGAAATGTCAATCGGAGGAATTATTAGGGTTGTTCTGGTCGTCTACTATGTTTTTTATTGCTCTTTTCGCGTTATCTACAGCGTTGTATTCTGGGTAAATTGTCTCGATTAGCTGAAGTGCTGTATTGTATTCATTTCTTTTTCCAAAGGTAAGATTTCCGGCTATGCTATATTTGGAGCGATCAACCTTATATAGGTTATTCAATGGGCTTTTAGCTTTCTCTGCTAATTCTCTTGAAAACCTCTTGTCCCATTTTCCGTCGCTTCCAACTACATAGTTGTCTGGTGTGACGGTATTCTTTAACATATCGCCATCTTTACCGACGTAGTAGTCGCCGACCCATTGATTGTACAGCATATGACCTTTAGTGTCGAAGTAGTACCACTTGTCTCCAATCATCTTCCAGTCGTTTTCTGTCATGTGACCGCTAGTGTTGAAATAGTACCAATAACCCTTTATACGCTCCCATTTACTGTGCGTGATATATCCGCGTCCATCAAAGTAATACCATTTGCCATCTATTCGTTGCCAATCATTCTTTGGGTAACTTCCATTGGAATTTTTATACCACCATCCAACTGAATCCCTCTGCCAGCTTCCTCCGTTGGCGCTTGCTGTTGCTGGTGTGTAGACGCCGATTATAGCAATGCTAATAGCTGCGGCTACGGTTAAGTTTTTTATGAGTTTGTTCATAACTCCCCTCCTAATAAATTGTGATTATAATTATATCACATATTGCTCCCTTTCTCATCTGTCATGATCTGTTGAATTTGCTATAATTTACCTATGACTAAGAAACACGCTTACATCACTACCGCTATTCCTTACGTAAACGGCTTGCCGCACATTGGGCACGCTATGGATTATATGTTGGCAGACGTGTGGGCGCGATATTCCAGACAGAACGGGCGTGAAGTTCGTTTTCAAGCTGGCGTGGATGAGCATGGCAATAAAATTGCCGCCAAAGCTGCCAGCCAAAATCAAACCCCTCAAGAATACGTCGATCAAACGCACGTCAATTTTAAGAAGATGATTGCTGAGCTGAATATTTCAGTGACGGATTTTATTCGAACAACTGACGCGCATCACGTTGCTGCGGTGCAATATATTTGGCAGAAACTCGTTGAGGCTGGTTACATTTACAAAGGTTCGTATGAAGGCTGGTATTGTCAGGGGTGCGAAGCTTTCGTTACGGATAAAGAAGCTGCCGATAATAATGGGGTTTGTCCAGATCACCAAACTCCGTATCAGCGTTTGAGTGAGGAAAATTACTATTTTAAAACCAGTGCTTTTTCGGACAATATTCGTCAGGCAATTGAGTCAAATAAAATGAGAATCGTGCCTGAATTCCGTAAAAAAGAGTTTTTGGAATTGATGAAAGACGGCTTGAAAGATGTGTCGGTTTCTCGTCCGCGTAAAAATCTTAGCTGGGGCGTGCCGGTTCCTGGTGATGATAATCAAGTCATGTACGTTTGGCTGGATGCTCTGAGTAATTACATTACGGTTATTGGTTATCCTGATCGTCCAGAAGAGTGGCAATCTTTTTGGCCGGCTGACGTGCAAGTTATCGGTAAGGACATTCTCCGTTTCCACGCTGGTATTTGGCCAGCAATGCTCATGGCGCTGGATTTACCGCTTCCGAAGGTTCTGCTTGTTCATGGATTTATTAATTCTGGCGGAATGAAAATGGCAAAGAGTCTCGGAAATGGTGTTGGTCCAGCCGATATTATTCCAGATTACGGCGCTGAGGCGTTTCGATATTATTTCTTGCGCCACGTACCAACGCAAGATGACGGCGACTTTACTTGGGAAAAGTTTGAAGCTGCGTATAATGGTGAGCTTGGCAATGATTTGGGCAATTTGGTTCAGCGAGTCGCTAAAATGGTGCAGAGTTATCAAGCGGGCGTTATTGGCGACGCTCCACAATCAGAGCACGATATGGGACCGTATCGTCAGGCGATGGAAAGTTATATGTTTGATCAAGCAATGGACGAAATTTGGCTAATTGTTCGCTCTTTGAATCAATATATTGAGCGAGTTCAGCCTTGGCAAGTTGCTAAAAATCGTGATAAAGATCCAGAAGCAGAGTCGCATTTGAGTGAGATCTTGGCGCACGCTTGTGGCACATTATTGCAAGTGTCCGACATGTTGCGTCCATTTATGCCGCAAACTGCCGAGAAAATTCATGATATGTTTGCTAGTGGTGTCGTGCCGTCAGAATTGACGCCTTTGTTCCCGCGCAAATATATTCACACGCCAGATCCACGCGCTCCGAAAACAGAATCTCAGGTTAAATAGTTTATGATTTGAGCCTGATAAGAAAAGTGCGACTGAGGGTTTACGTCTGATAGATTCGCATTGTCATTTGCACGATACGGAATTTTTTACGGACAATCGCGAGCAATTTTACAAAGAAACGGTCGAGGCGAATATTGGCATGATTTGTGTCGGTACTGACCAGCGAAGTAGCCGCCAAGCTGTGGAATTTGCCGCGAATCATGAGTTTACTTGGGCGGCAATTGGCGTTCATCCGCACGATACGAAAGATGGCTGGGGAGATGTCAAAACTTTGCTGGAGAATAAGACGGAAAATTCTCCGATTGTGGCAATTGGTGAGATTGGGCTTGATTATTATTACAATAACAGTCCGCGGGAAACGCAAATTGAGGGCTTGGAGGCGCAACTTCAAATGGCGATTGATTACGATTTGCCAGTAAGTTTTCATGTTCGCGATGGTGCGAAGGGTCAGCCGTCAGTTTGGGATGATTTTTGGCCAATTTTTGACAATTTTCACGGGCTTCGCGGCGTGTTGCATAGTTTTACGGATACGCGTGATAATTTGGAAAAAGGTTTTTCGCGAAATTTGTACGTTGGACTTAATGGAATTAGTACGTTCACAAAGGATCAATTGCAGAAAGAATTGTTCGCTTCAATTCCGCTGGAGCGATTATTGCTAGAAACTGACGCGCCATTCTTGACACCAGCGCCGTTTCGTGGTAATATAAACAAGCCAGAATATGTGAGATTGGTGGCTGAATATTGGGCGAAGCAGCGAAATATTGATTTTGATGTTTTAAGCCAAGCTACTCTTCACAACACAAAAGAACTTTTTGGCATTTGAAAGTGGAGAAAATGAGTAGTACGCCGGAATGTGTTAAATGTGTTACAAAAACACCTGAAATTGAAGCTCGCGAAGAACTTGCCGCTATTTTTTCTGATGCCGAGCAACGCTATAACTCTAAGGTGAACCCTGAATTGGGGAAGGCTGCTATTGACTAAAGGATGTATTGAGAATATTGTCAATAATTGTTTGGTGTTGATTTTTGAAATAAGCTTAGTAAGTGAGAAGCTTGATCCTGTTGAGTCTGTGAAAGAAAATTGGCAATATGTTAGCAGATCTTCGAGAATTTAAAGCTAACGAGGTGTGATAGGTGACTAAAAGTTTTTGAAAAAAGTACGAAGTTTGGTTTTTGCTGATGATAGTGACGCGGTGTCTTTATTGAAATTCCGTAAAAAAGATCGTCCATTAAAGAAATTTACCGAGCGCGAGCTAATCCAATTGGAAAGTGAAATTGGTGCAACAATTTTTGGCGATAAGCCGGCGTGTATGTTGCGCGACGAGAATTTTTTAATTCTGGGATAAAGATTCCTGGATTTGGTATGAGCGAAGCTTTCTGATCGGTGTGGGTGGTCGGCAAGAATTGACGACGCGTTATGAAGTGCAGCCAAAGGGAATTTTGAAGATTCAGCCGAATTATCGCTATAGTTATTTGGAGGGCGACGAGCTTCAGAATTTTGTCTTGGCAACTAAGGAATATTACGAGCGAGTTTTCTCGGCAATTATGTTAGCAAGATCCGCAAACCGGTCGGCCGCTTTGATATAATAAAAAAGTGAATCAAAGACTATATCTATCTTGATCATGTTGCTGCCACGCCAATGGATCCGTTGGTGATTGAGGCGATGTTGCCATATTTTTCTGAAAAGTTTTTCAATCCGTCTAGTCCGTACGCTCCAGCAATATTTACAAAGCGTGAATATCAAGACGCGAAGGCTCGGCTGGCTCGCTGCTTGGGTGTGATGGCTGATGAATTGATAATGACAGCTGGAGCAACTGAGTCTGTCAATTTGGCGTTCAATGCAGCAAATGGCGTAAGTTTAATTTCTTCGGCAATTGAGCATGATTCGGTGATTAATTCCGCAAAAGCGCGTTCGGAAGTGAAGCTAATTCCGCCAATGAAAAATGGACGAATAGACCCGAACACGGTTAAAAAAATGTTAACGCCAGATGTTGGGTTTGTTAGTGTTGCAGCTGGTGAATCATGAGCTGGGCTATATTCAGCCAATTGAAGAAATTGCGGAAATTGTAAAAGCTGAGCGACTCAGGCGCCAAGAAAATGGTGAATCTTTACCGTTGATTTTTCATACTGATGCTTCGCAGGCGGCGGCTTTAATTGATGTGAAAATTAAAAGGCTGGGCGTTGATTTATTGACATTATCTGCGGCGAAAGTTTACGGTCCAAAGCAAGTTGGTTTACTGTGGGTGCGACCTGGCGTTACGCTGAAAGCTAATATTTTTGGTGGCGGTCAAGAATTGGGTCTTCGCAGCGGAACTGAAAACGTTGCTGGCGTGGTTGGGTTTGCGACGGCTTTGGAATTGGCACAAAAACGACGTTCTGCCGAAGTGAAGCGACTGCGAAAGTTGCGGGAAGAGTTGGTAAAAGATTTGAGGCAGGCTTTTCCTGATATGTTGATATCATCAGATATGAAAAAAAGTTTGGTGAGTTTTTTGAATATATCATTTTCTGGAGTTTGATGCTGAAAGATTGGTGTTTTTATTGGAGTCTCGTGGGGTTTTAGTGGCTACGGGTAGTGCTTGCGCGGCTAATTCTGGAACGCGTTCTCATGTGCTAGCGAGTGTTGGTCTGAGCGAATCAGAGATTGACGGAAGTCTAAGGCTTACCTTAGGCAAGTTGAATAATGATGAGAATATAAAGCGAGCTGGCGAATTTATCATCGAAGCTGTGCAAGCGGAAATGAAGAGGGCTCGTCGATGATTCATAAACTAGTTGGCTTGATTATTTTTGCTGCTTTGGTGATTTTTGGGCTTGGCGCATATTTGTCGCCGAATGATTTGGGAAAATGTCAAGGCGTGGGCGAAGGCGATTGTCGTAAGGCTGATGCAATAGTTGTTGTCAGTGGTGGTGATACGAATGCGCGAACTGACGAGGCTATTAAACTGTATAAAGAAGGTTGGGCGCCGTTGATTGTTGTGTCGGGCGCAGCGGCCGATAAAACTGGTCCGTCCAACGCTAAGGCTATGTACCAGCGAGCGATTAATAGCGGCGTTCCCGAGAAAGCCATTGTTATGGACGAGTCTTCCGAAACGACCAGACAAAACGCCACTGAAGTGAAGAAAATTGTCGATTCGCGAAAAATTGAAGATGTGATTTTGGTGACAAGTGGATATCATATGCGTCGGGCGCAACTCGAATTTTCAGCACAATTTAACGATGTGAAGATTCGGAGTCATCCTGTTGCTTCTGATAAAAACTGGAGCTCGTGGTGGTGGTTGACGCCGTGGGGTTGGTGGTTGGCAATGGGTGAATTAATGAGAATTGGGCTATTCTCTCTGGGGTTGTCCAGATGAGTAAGAAAGTTTTTGTTGGAATGTCGGGCGGTGTGGATTCCTCTGTGGCTGCGGCACTTTTGGTTGAGCAGGGTTATGATGTAACGGGTGTTTATATGAAAAACTGGTCGGAAGATCTTCCTGGAATGCATTGTCCGTGGGCGGAAGATGTTGCTGACGCCAAGCGTGTGGCGGTTGGTTTGGGTATTGATTTTCGAGTTTTTGATTTCCAGAAAGAATATAAGCAAAACGTTGTCGATTATATGATTCGCGAATATCAAGCGGGTCGCACGCCAAACCCAGATATTATGTGTAATCAAGAAGTGAAGTTTAAGATATTTTTAGAGGCTTCGTTGGCGGCTGGAGCGGATTATATCGCGACAGGGCATTATGCGGGTGTCGATCGACTTGTGTTTGCTACGCGCTCGTGATGATAATAAAGACCAAACCTATTTCTTATATCGAGTGACTTCGGAAGCTTTGTCAAAAACCATATTTCCGTTGGGCGATTTTACTAAGGCGGAAGTTCGCGAAATGGCGAAAGAGCGTGGTTTGTGGACGGCTAGCAAAAAGGAATCAATGGGAATTTGTTTTGTTGGGCAAGTTGGAATTCGTGAGTTTTTGTCGGAATATGTTAAAACTGCGCCAGGAAATATTATTGATCAGCAGACGGGATCTGTCGTCGGTAAACATGACGGCGCAATTTTCTATACACTCGGTCAGCGTCATGGGCTGAATGTTGGTGGTGGATTGCCTTATTATGTTGTGGGCAAGGATATGGAGAAAAATGAGGTTTATGTTTCGCGCTCAATTGATAATGAAAGTTTGTGGCGAAAAGAACTTAGGCTGGCGGATATTCATTGGATTAATCAAGCGCCGCATAAAGATAAGGATGTGCAAGTTCGGTTGCGTCATCGAGGCGCTTTTATTCGACGCGAAAATTGACGGAGATATTGTGCACCTTTCTGCTTCGGAGCGTGCCGTAGCCGCGGGTCAATCTGCGGTAATATATGACGGCGATGAATGTTTGGGTGGCGGAATCGTGAAAACAGATTGACGTTATGGGAAAAATAGTGTAAACTGTTCTAAAGTAAGGAATAATAAAACGTAGAGTTAAAGGAAGAATTAATTTTATGCTAGCAATTCGTTTGCAACGTTTGGGTCGCAAAGGTTATCCAGTATATCGCTTGGCGGTACAAGAAGCACATCGTCATCCATCAAGCGGTCGTGTAGTCGCTTATGTCGGTAGCTACAACCCACACACTAAAGAATCAAATATCCAAGTTGAATTGGCTCAGAAATATTTGGACAATGGCGCACAGCCAACACCACGCGTAGTTAAGCTATTGAAAGAAGCTGGCGTTAAGTTGCCAAAGTGGGTTAAGGAAGTTTCCGCTGACAAGCACAAAGCCATCCGTAATCCAGAAAAACTTCGCAAGAATCAACCAAAAGAAGAGCCCAGCTGAAGAAGTAGCTGAGTAATCTGTTGAGATTGGCGATTTGATCTATAAACCCCATCTGTAAGGTGGGGTTATTTTATGGTATAATTACACTCATGAATGCCCAAAAAATACGTAGTAAATATCTTGAATTTTATAAAAAACAGGGTCACGCCGTTGTTGAGCGTGCGCCGTTGATTTTAACTAATGACCCGACGACTTTATTTACGGGCGCCGGAATGCAGCCGATGATTCCGTACCTGCTTGGTGAGGCACATCCCGAAGGTAAGAGAATTGCCGATTCTCAAACGTGTTTGCGAGCGCAGGACATCGACGACATTGGCGATAATCGTCATACAACGTTTTTTGAGATGCTCGGAAACTGGAGTTTGGGCGACTATTTTAAGGAAGAGCAAATTGGCTGGATGTGGACGTTTTTGACTGAGGAAATTGGTCTTGATCCGCAGAGATTGTACGTAACATGTTTTATTGGTGCGCCGGAATATAATATCGAGAAAGATGTTGAAGCGGCTAAATTGTGGCAGAAAAAGTTTGCAGAAAAGGGCATTGATGCAAAAATGGCGGATATCGGCAGCGAAGAGCAGGGTGCGGCGCGTGGTGTAAATCCGGGTGAAAGAATTTTCTTTTATGACGGCAGTAAAAACTGGTGGAGTCGTAATGGTGGCCCGGAGACTACCCCGGTTGGTGATCCGTGTGGTCCAGATAGTGAGATGTTTTATGAGTTTGATTTCATTGAGCATGATCCAAAATTTGGTGAAAATTGTCATCCGAACTGTGATTGTGGTCGATTTATGGAGATTGGCAATAACGTATTTATGGCATATAAAAAAGTTGCCGAGGGTCAATTTGAGCCACTTGATAAGCCAAATATTGACCATGGATCTGGACTTGAGCGAATCGCGGCTGCAGTAAATAATGATCCTGACGTCTTTAAGATTAGTTTGCTTTGGCCGATTATTGAAAAGCTGCAAGATCTGAGTGGCAAGGATTACGCTTCACATACCGAAAGTATGCGAGTGATTGCTGACCATTTGAGGGCTGCGGCGTTTATGGCGGTTGATGGGTGTGTGCCAAGTAATAAAGAGCAGGGCTATGTAATGCGTCGTCTGCTCCGTCGGGCAATTCGCTATAGTTTTGATTTGGGTATCGAGCAGAATTTCCTGCAAGAAGTTGTGCCGACGATTGCTGATTTGTACGAAGCTGATTTTCCAGAGGTGAAGAATAATCGCGACAATATAATTGCTGTCCTCGTTAAGGAAGAGAAAGCTTTTCGCCAGACTTTGAGAAAAGGTTTGCGACAAATGCAGCGCTACATTGACGATGGCTTGACTGGTGAAGAATTGTTCACTTTGTACGACACTTTCGGTTTTCCAGTGGAACTCAGTACGGAAGAGGCGTATAAACAAGGAATTAAGCTTTCGGACAATTGGCGCGAGGAATTTACCGCGAAAATGGATGAGCAACGACAGCGCTCTAAGACGGCTCGCAAGGGACAATTTAGCGGCGGTTTGGAAGGTCATGACTCTATTCATCTGAAATATCACACGGCGACGCATTTGTTGGGTGCGGCGTTACGTAAGGTTTTGAATGCGCCAGATTTACAGCAACACGGAAGTAATATTACTGCCGATCGATTGCGCTTTGATTTTAATCACGATAAATTGACGCCAGAAGAAAAACAGGCGGTTGAAGATCAGGTTATTAGCTTGGATTGATGAAGATTTGGTTAGTTAGCTTTGCTGTTTATCCGACGGATGAGGCATTGAGCATGGGCGCAATTGGTGCGTTCGGTGAGCGTTACGGCGACGAGGTTAAGGTTTATTCTATTGGCAAGGATGATAATGTTGTTAGCTTTGAAGTTTGCGGCGGTCCGCATGTCGAGCACACTGGAGTTTTGGCTGAAGATGGCAAGCGATTCAAAATCACCAAAGAAGAATCTAGCTCGGCTGGAATTCGTCGAATCAAGGCTGTTTTAAGATAGATAATCTTTTATCTTAAATTCAACATTTATCTTATTGATGTCTTTTGGTACCGATTTAACCCAAAATGGCGAAAACTTAACATCAACATCCTCAACTCCGTTACTCGTTTCAATGCCGTCGTGTTCATAAGGGGTGGATATACTATACCGCACTTTTACTGGCAATCTATTAAGTTCGACTATTTCGAGCTTGCTTTCAGTGCCACCGATTCTATACAGTCCATTATCAATTCTTACTTTTCCGTCGCCTGCAATATCATCCGTTAGCTCATAAATTTCCGGATTTTGATTATAGTATACAGAGTCTGTGCGTACATTTTCTTTTGGAAATGAGGTTATGATGTCTGCTATAGATTGTACTAATTGTCCATTTGAAAATGTCTCATCGTTTGAGGCTAACCTTCTTATCGGGTCTGCATCGACGTCAAATGGGCAAATACTACAGAACCAATTTGTAATATTTTTTCTTGATGTAATTCCGCTATCCCATTTATTGTCTGCGCCTAGTTTTGTCTCGACTATTCTGTCTTTTTGATGATACCGCAGGTAGGTCCCCAAAAGCGCTACGTCTCCTGCTAGTCTAATTTTAGCATCCAGGTGTCCCTCTCTGTACCTGCCGAAATCTAAGCCAATGACTTCTATAGATGTCTCGCTTGGTTCGGCGTATCTTAGTAGATTTACCGCTGCACTAAATATAGCACTGCTTGTGTCGGGAGAGAGCGGCTGTTCATGAATAGTTTTTGGCAGAATATTATACATTGCTCTATTATAACATTAAAAATAAAATACGTCAATCTGTTGCTCTCAAAATCACAAGCGTTATATAATATTTCTTATATGGCATTGAAAGACATGTTAAAGAAGTCTGATAAAGATAGTCGCGAGCTATTGGTTAGTTTGGACATCGGTACTGAGGTGGTTAAGGCGTTAATTGCTGAAGTCAAAGATGACGATCTGAAGATTATTGGCGTTGGCCGTAAGCAGCAGGAAATGGGCGATATGCATACTGGCGCAATTGCTGATATTGCCGGAGTGGTGGCCAACTGTGAGGATGCTTTATCTGAGGCGGAAGATCAGGCTGGAGTTCAGGGCAAGCGAGTTGTTATTGGTATTGCTGGTGAGCTAGTCAAAGGTGTAACTAATACCATCCGCTATCGTCGCCCGCAGCCGAATAAGCCGCTGGACGTCGCAGAAATGGAATTTATTATCGAGAAGGTCCAGGAGCGAGCTCAAGGTAAAACTCAGGCGCAAATCGCTCTGGAGACTGGCAATGCCGATGTTGAAGTTAAATTGGTGAATTCTGCACTGGTGAGTATTCATATTGATGGCTATAAGGTTTCGAATCCGATTGGTTTTCAGGGTAGGGATGTGGCGGTGCAGATTTATACGGCGTTTGCTCCGATGGTTCATATTGGGGCTCTGGAGAAGGTGGCTGATGAGCTTGCTCTGGATTTGGTGGCTGTGGCTGCCGAGCCGTTTGCGGTGAGCCGTAGTGTTCTGGGCTCAGATACTGATAGTAATTTTACGGCTATTTTGGCGGATATTGGTGGTGGTACGACTGATATTGCGGTTGTTAATGATGGTGGTGTTGAGGGTACAAAGATGTTTGGTATTGGTGGACGGAGTTTCACTAGGACTATTGCTTCTGATTTGGATTTAAGCTTTAAGGATGCAGAAAAGTTGAAGCTGAATATTGATCATGAGAATTTGAAGCCTAGTGTAAAGAAAAAGGTTGACGCTGCGATTGATAAGACTCTGGAAGTTTGGCTGTCTGGTGTTGAGTTGGCTCTTGGTGATTTTGATAATGTTGATTATTTGCCGAATAGGATTTTATTATGTGGTGGCGGTTCTAGCCTGAAGAAGATTACCAAAGCTCTCAAGGAGCGACAATGGCCAGAGGATCTGCCTTTTACTAAAAAACCCGTCATCCAGTATATTAATCCAAGTGACGTAACAGGAATAGTCGATGAAACTGGCGATGCTAGCGACCATACATTTGTCACGGCTATGGGACTATTAAGGGTTGGCTATGATACAATTATCGGTAGCCAGGGCGGTAATAGTTTAGTTGAAAAAGTAAACAGGTTATTAAAGATTTAAGATGAACAAAGACGTTATTTATATCGATATAGAAGACGATATTACCACCATAATTGGTAAGATTAAAGCGTCAAAACAGCGGATAATTGCGCTGGTGCCGCCTAGGCGGACTGGTATTTTGCAGAGCGCGGTTAACATAAGATTGTTGTCACGGGCGGCAAAATCGGCTGATAAAACGATAGTAATTATTACAAATGATTCGGTTCTGGCTGGTTTGGCTGCCACGGCAAAAATCCCCGTAGCAAAAACACTCCAGAGTAAACCGGAAATTGCGGAAATTCCAGCCCTAAAAGTTGATGATGGAAGTGATGTTATTGATGGCGGTAAGTTGGCTGTCGGTGATATGGCTGAGGTTGCAAAAAAGTCATCACAGATAATGACGCCGCAATAGACAGTACTATTGCCGCTGCAAACGAGAAGGAATCTAAAGGCCTAACTTCTCTAAAAAACATGGTTAAAAAGCCAAAAGTCCCTAATTTTAATGCATTTCGTAAAAAGTTTTTACTGATTGGTGGCGGAGTGCTTTTGTTTGGGGTGTTTTTAGTCTGGGCAATTTGGTTTGCGCCGCATGCTACAGTTGTTATTTCTGCGAAAACTACCAGCATGACGGTGAGTGATACGGTTAGTTTAAGCGAAAATGCTGCTACGAACGCTAAATCTAATGTCATCAAGTCAATTAAGAAGGAAATAGCTAAGGAAGTCAGTGTTGAATTTTCTGCTACGGGCAAGAAGAACGTTGGCGAAAAGGCGACCGGAGTGGTGGTTTTTAAGAATTCATCTTCAAGTAGTGTAACAATTGCAGCTGGTACCGTTTTAAAGAATAGTGGACTATCTTACACCTTAAATTCTTCCGTGAATGTTCCGGGTGCAACACTGGATTGGAGTTGCCCTGGTTATAAATGTGCAGGATCGGCCTCGGGAGCGATTACCGCTAGTGAGGGCGGAGCTCAGTATAATGCTGCCACTGGCAGTATGAGTATTTCGGTTGATGATATTTCCGCGTCCTTGCGGTCTGCTACTAGCGGTGGTACTGATAAAACGGCAACGGTCGTAACGGCTAGTGACATAGAAGCGGCAAAAAACAAGCTTAGCGATAAGAAGATCGAAGGCCTGAAAGAGCAGCTGATTGCTTCATTTGGTAATTCTGTGAAGACAATTACGGAAAGTTATGCTGAAAATCGCTCAGATCCTAGCTCAAGTGTAGCGGTCGACGGAGAGGCGACTGGCGCGGTGACTCTAAAATCCACAATCACTGCAAATATGCTAGCGGTTGATAAGAATGAATTGAAGAATTTTATAGAGTCGAAGCTAAAGGACGAGATTTCCGGTAAAAAAGCCCAGAGAATTTACGATAACGGTGTTGAGAAGGCGGCATTTTCTCAATTTGCTAACGCTCGAAACGCCCAAACTGTTCGCTTGACTGCCAATGGTAAAGTCGGCCCTGATATTAAAGAGGAAAGCGTCAAGGACCAGGCCAAAGGTAAGAGCTACGGTGAAGTACAGTCGGCCATTGAGTCGATTAACGGAGTTGAGGATGTTGATGTTAAGTTTTCGCCATTTTGGGTTAAATCGGTACCAAAAGACATCAATAAGATAAATGTTGAATTTAAGATAAAAGATGTCAAGTAAGAACTTTCTGGCTCTAGATGTCGGTTCGCGGCGGCTTGGTTTGGCTATGGCGGATTCGCAAGTGAAGATCGCCGTGCCGTTCGGTTGGTTGGAGAATAATGAAAATATTGTCCAGGAAATAACAGAGTTAGTATTGAGGCACGATATTGATACGATCGTAGTGGGTTATCCACGAAATCAATCTGGTGAACCAACGAAGCAGACGGAATTTGTGGAAGAATTTGTTAAGCAGATTTGAAGACATTGAGCTTGATACTGAGATTGTTTTTCAGGATGGATCTTTAACGAGTGTGCAGGCCGAGCAGAGATTGGGGAATAAAATTAAAGATAAGGGCGAGATTGATGCGGAGGCTGCTAGCATAATTTTGCAAGATTTTTTGGAGGAGAATTATGAAAATTCGTAAACGACGTATTTGGTTATTGGTGTTATCAATAGTTGTGGCTATCGCTGGAATCGGCGCCCTTGGGGCAACGGTGTGGTATAAGCAGATGCTTTCTCCTGCCGACGTAAATAGTCAGCAAGCTTTCAGAATTAATATTAAAGAAGGCATGGGGTCTAGTGATATTGCCAAAACTTTAGAGGATAATAAAATTATTAAAAACTCTTTGGCGTTTTCTATTTACACAAGGATCCATAATTCGGCAAGTAAATTCAAGGCTGGCGTTTATTCTGTAAAAGCTTCGCAATCTGTCGATGAGATAATTAATCATTTGACCAGCGGTAAAACTGATGAGATTGCTATAACATTTTATCCTGGATCGACTTTGAATAAAAAAATGAAGAATTCTGACGGCAGAGAAGTTGAATCCGTGTTGCTTAAGGCGGGATTCTCGGACGATCAGATAAAAAAGGCATTTGCCGCTAAGTATGACAGTCTAGTTTTTGCGGGTAGACCGGAAAATGCTGGTCTTGAGGGGTACATTTACGGTGAAACATTCTATATTTCCCCAGACGAAACTGCAGAACAGGTTTTGCAGCGCTCAATTGATCATTTGGAGAAAATTGTTAAGAAATATAATTTGGAGGAGAAATTTAAAGCTCGTGGGCTGACTTTGTATCAAGGGATAACACTAGCGTCGATTATTCAGCGCGAGTCGATTGGCTGTGGGTCTGGCGTGGAAACTTGCGAGGATCAGCGTAAGATTGCTAGTGTATTTTACAATCGCTTGAAAGCCAATATGCCGTTGGGCTCTGATGTAACATATCAATATATTGCTGACAAAACAGGGGTAGAGCGTTCACCGAACCTTAAGTCGCCATATAATACACGCATTCAAAAAGGCTTAACTCCTGGACCAATCGCTTCGCCTAGTTTGAGCGCGTTGAATGCCGCTGCTGACCCGATAAACTCTGATTATCTATATTTCCTGAGCGGCGACGATGATATTACGTATTTTGCTAAAACCAACGAAGAGCACGAGGCTAATGTCAAGGCTCACTGTCAAAAGAAGTGCCAGATTTCTTGACAAAAACGCATTTTATAAAATTTATTGACTTTATTGTCAATGTTGTGTAAAATAGATGTTAGATCATTTGTCTAATTTATCAACAGGGGTGAATTACGATAAATGACCTGCCAAAATTGTCGCTACGGATATAGCAAAACTAATGTAGAATAATAATAATCAATTAGGTCGACAACATATCCTGTTCTATTGCGAGAAGAAAGACAATTTGGTAGAGGTGCTAGTGGTAACATTGGCGCAAGGAGAACGATTATTCGTAACCATTTTACATCTCTTCGGAGTAAAAAACGTAAACTGCAATCATTTGCAATCTACGGTGGAATATTTTTATTGACTATATCATTTTTGATCTACGGTAATAGCGGTAGTAACGTATCTGCTGAAAGATCAAAAACTTTGGCATCATCTGAAACTACTGGTGTCATCGTCGGTATCTAAGTCTGCTAAGTCTAAAACAGCTTCAGTAGATGAATTAACGGCAGCTAATGCTGTAACTAACTTGGCGGAAACGGCGGAATTGCCTTCGGCTGGTGACTTGCGCGAGTCTGAAACTTCACTAACAATTAAGAAGAATCTTTCTCAGAATGATGCAGAAGTTATAACAAAACCTGACATTGTTAAGCCAGACACTTCGGCTGCGCGTGGTATTTCATCTTACGTAACCAAAGAGGGTGATACGATGGAGTCTATTGCTAAGAAGTTTAAGATTTCGTCTCAGACGCTTCGTTGGGCTAATAATACAACTTCGGACGCTGTAGAGCCGAATAAGACTCTAGTTGTGCCTCTTGTTGATGGTGTTGTTTATACTGTTAAAGACGGCGATACTGCCCAATCTCTGGCAGAAAAGTATAAGACGAGCGCTGAGCGTGTTGTTCTATATAATGACATCGATGACGGTGCGAAGTTGTCTACTGGCTCTAGGATTGTGTTGCCTGGAGGTGAGCTTCCAGAAAATGAGCGACCTGGTTATGTTGCTCCACGAAGTAGGTCGTACGGAAATCAATACTCTTCGGCATCTCTACTACTACGAGCGCGAGTCGAAGCTGGTTGACTGCTTCTGTCGGCAACCGCTATGCGGCTGGTAACTGTACATGGTATGCATACGAGCGTCGTTTGCAGCTTGGTCGTCCAATTGGTAGTTTCTGGGGTAATGCTAATACTTGGGCTACAAGTGCTCGTGCCGCTGGATTCGTAGTTAATAATACGCCAGCACCTGGTGCAATATTCCAGACTGTTTGGGGTGGCTATGGCTATGGTCACGTTGGTATTGTGGAGCGAGTTGATGGTGGTGTTGTTTATGTTTGCGATATGAATTATGCGGGTTATGGTATTATTTCTTCTCGCATCGTACCGCTTGCTGAGGCTGTTCTCTATAACTTCATTCACTAGAATTAGTTAATATTAGCACCAGTGTGCTATCTCATCGACCGATGGGGTGCTTTTTGGTATACTAAAGATATGTTTGTAGATATTGCAAAAGTTTTAGTGCGCGCCGGTAGAGGCGGTAATGGTGTAGTTAGTTTTCGTCATGAGAAATATGTCGATAAGGGTGGTCCTGATGGCGGTGATGGCGGTCGTGGTGGTGATATTGTTTTTTTGGCGACGAAGGATCTTAATACGCTTTTGAATTTTAGATATAAGCCGGAGCTTAAGGCTGAAAAAGGTGGTGATGGCGGAAAACGTAATAAGCGAGGAAAAAGTGGTGTTCCGCTAATTGTTAAGGTGCCAATGGGTACTCTGGTGAAGCGCGACGGTATGGTGATCGCAGATTTGACTGAAGATCAGCAGCAGGCGGTGGTGGCTCGTGGTGGAGATGGTGGATTTGGAAATGCACACTTTACGTCTAGTACGCGCCAAACGCCTAAGATTTCTGGACTTGGTGAGGCTGGCGAGGAATTCGAGGCAGGGTTGGAATTGAAATTATTGGCCGACGTTGGTTTGGTTGGCTTTCCGAACGCTGGTAAGTCGACGTTCCTGAGTGTGGTTTCTAATGCGCGTCCGGAGATTGCTAATTACGAATTTACGACTTTGACGCCTAATTTGGGGGTTGCTGATGTTGACGATGGGTCGATTTTGATTGCTGATATTCCGGGGTTGATTGAAGGTGCGTCAGAAGGTAAAGGTTTGGGCGATCAATTTTTGCGCCATGTCGAGCGAACGGCCGTGCTGCTTCATATGATTGATGTGTATAGTGATGATCCGGCAGAGAAATATCAGGCAATTCGTCGCGAGCTGGAAAAATATTCTGAATCATTGGCGGAGCGTCCAGAGATAATAGCGCTGACCAAATGTGAAGGCTTGGATGATGAGATTATTGCTATGCAGTCGACTGCTCTTCAAAAGGTAGCTAATGGCGCGCCAGTTGTGGCGATTTCTTCTCAGACGCACGACGGAGTGACTGAGCTTCTACGAATGTTGCGCGATGAAGTTGCTAAATATCGAGAGCGTGAAGCTGAGATTGTTGATGAAAAAGAGGAAGATTTGCCGACAATTTCGTTGGACGATCAGGTTGTTTCTGATGCTTGGTCTGTAAGGCGTGTTTCTGATGCTGAATCTAATGAGATTGACGATGAAGATGAGAAGATATTGAGTTTATTGTTACGGGCGCTAAGATTGAAAAATTTGCTCGTCGGACTAACTTTGATCAGTTTGAATCTGTTAATCGCTTGCGAGATATTATGCGAAAAATGGGAATTACTCACGAATTGTTGCGTCAAGGAGCGATTGGCGAAAGCTTGATTCAGATTGGCGAATCTATGCCGTTTACATTGGTCGAGCAATAGACCCGTACTGGTTGCAAATTTAGCGTGAGCTTGATGGTATAATATAAATATGGCGCAAACATTTTTCTTCTACGACCTTGAAACTAGCGGTCTTAATCCTCGGCAAGATCGAATTATGCAATTTGCCGGTCAGCGAACCGATATGGATTTGCAGCCGATTGGCGAACCGTATAATATTCTCGTGACACTAAATGACGATACGCTGCCGAGTCCTGATGCGTTGATGGTGACGGGCATAACGCCGCAAAAAACTGTCGAAGAAGGCTATACTGAGGCTCAATTTGCGCGTATGTTAAGCGAGGAAATATTTACGCCTGATACGATTGCTGTTGGTTTTAATAATATCCGTTTTGACGACGAGTTTATTCGTCATTTGTTTTGGCGGAATTTTTACGATCCATACGAGTGGACTTGGAAAGACGGTCGATCCAGATGGGATTTGTTGGATGTGGTGCGCTTAACCAGGGCGCTTCGACCTGAGGGAATTGAGTGGCCAATTGACGATAAAGGTGAGCCGAGTAACCGTTTGGAGCTGATCACTAGCGCTAATGGTATTGCGCATGAAAATGCGCATGATGCGTTGGCGGACGTGACGGCGTTGCATTGCTGTGACTAAATTGATTAAGCAGAATCAGCCGCAGTTGTATGATTATTTTACTGAAAATGCGCGATAAGGAAATTGGTTCAGCAGCTGGTGAATGTGGATGATAAAAAACCTTTTGTTTATGCGAGTGGTCGTTATGATAAAGAATTTGCTAAAACTACGGTGGCTTTTCCGCTGACGACGAGTCGAAATGGTGGCGTGGTTGTTTATGATTTGCGCTATGATCCGACGCCGTTTGTTGGTTTGAGCGTTGAGGAATTTTCGGCGAAGATATTTGCATCGTGGGAGGAGCGGCAAGCTGAGGATTTCGTTAAATTGCCAGTTAAGGAAGTTCCCAGTATAATCGTTGTCCGGCGGTTTCGCCACTTGGTGTGTTGGCTCAGGAGTGATGGCTGGCAGAAGATTTCTCTTGGTGCTGGCGACTGTCCAGAAGCACCAAGATATTTTGCTTTCTCATCCAGATTTTGCTGAAAGGTTGCGTAGTATATTTGAGAATAGGCCAGAGTTTAAGAAAATGACCGACCCGGAAGCGCAATTATACGATGGTTTTTTGGATAATAGTGATCGAGTTCGCGTTGAAGCTGTGCGTAATGCTGGTGAGCGCGAGTTGGCTGATTTTCATCCGGATTTTCAGGATGAGCGATTGTCGCCACTATTGTTGCATTATAAAGCGCGAAGTTTTCCTAATTTGCTTAGTGAAGATGAGTTGCGACAATGGGAAGAATGGCGCACTGAGCATTTACAGGCGCAAATGCCGCAATTTATGAAATCTTTGCAGCGATTGGCGCCTAGCGCGACTGATGAACAGCAGTTTATTTTGCAAGAATTGCAGTTATGGCTGGAGTCGGTTCTACCTTCTGTTGATTCTTAGTCTCTAGCTGTGATATTATGGTTATGCTATTTGAATTATATTAACTTAACAGGAGGGTGACTAATGTCGTCTAGAAAGAAACGTAAAATATATGGAGGCATATCAATTTTCTTTGCTGTGTCTGTAGTCTCTTTGGCTGCGATGTTTGCGCCTTTCGCTAAGGCAGAGGCTGCATATAGCTGGAAGGATATAACGATACCAGGCGGTAAGGTCAAAGAGTCACGTATTAGCTCTGATGGTTCGAAGTTGATTGTGCTGCAGGAGGGTGCCACTTTTAATGATCGGAAGCTTCTGGTTTCTACTGATGGCGGCGCAAACTGGAGCAGTAGCGCAGCGCCAGAAGGGGCAATTAACTTATTGACAAATACAGACGGCTCCAAGTTGGTAGTACAAGGTAAATATGGACAAAATAACATTCATGTATCCACTGATGGTGGTAACAGCTGGACAACTCCAGCCGCACCAGTAGAAAGCGATGCAAGTCTACGCATGAGTCCTGACGGCTCTACTTTGACCAAGTGTAGGTATGGCGGACCTCTGTATGTCTCTAGGGATAATGGTCAGACATGGGAGCAAAAGGGCAATGAGTGTCCTAGTGCTGTGTTTAACGGCGGGAGAATGATGCTTACGACTTATGGTGACCTCAAGCAATCAACAGATTATGGTGCAACCTGGGAGATTGTCAAAGACGGAGCTCATTTTGGCGCAGCTTTTAGTGCTAATGGTGCTAGTATATTTGATGGCAAAAAGGTTTCGGTTGATGGGGGTACTAATTGGAGCTCAATCTCTCCGATACCAGGTCATGAGGTTTCGTCTAATGACGTCTCACGGATAGGTATTAGCAATGACGGTAAAAGATTATTTGTCACCCTTGAGCCAGATAGTTACTATCCGTCATGGGCACCGGTCGCTTCATCGGTAGACGGTGGTAAGACTTGGCAACAGTGGGGTAGTGAAAAATTTGAAGGTGGTTCTATCTCAATGACCGCTGATGGCTCTAAAATCTTTGCAACAGCAAATAATAACATCTATCGTTTAGGCACACTACAATTAACTCAGACTAAGACTTTTGACGTAAGTACAAAGTCTGCTCCAGCAAACACAGATAATGCAGTAGCTAAGTCTACTATTGCGGCTAAATCGCTTCGTTGCTATGACATTGTCGCCTCATCAGTTAAGTCTCTGTCTGCTGACGGTATTACACCTACCGAGGCGCGAATAAAGATTTTGGGAGGCTTATCGTTCAATATTAATTGTACCCAAGCGTCGGCCTCGTCAGATATTACAGTGTCTCTTGCAAGCCAATATGACGTTTCGAAGGTGCGAGTTTATAAAAAGGATTCAGCTACGGCTAATCTACAGGATATAACTAGCCAAGCTGTAATTAAAAATGAAACTATTGCCGGTAAGACAGTTACGACAGTGTCATATAAAGTGGTCGACGGTGCTAATAATGACGATGACCATACTGCAAACAGTGTCATTACTGACCCAGTTTATTTCGGCGTAGTGAATGATCCTGCATCTCCAGCTACTCCAGCGGGTGCAGCATCTAATCCAGCAGGCATCACTCCTAAGGGTGGTAAATCTGGAGGTCTTGCCAATACAGGAGCTTCTGTTTGGGCGATTGGTGGTTTAGCTATCGTAGTTATTGCCGGCGGAATAGTTTTAAAACGATATATTTAATTAATGACTAATTAACTCATAGACGGAGCGAGCTTTTGAGATTCAATCTCATCATAAGGCTCGCTCTTTTTCATGTCTGGAAAGTAGATAAATTGATAATAAAATAAGTTCGCTTTTTTGGTTTGGTGTAAAATAACGGATTTTTCTGTTGATTCGTCGTTGTGCGATTTCGCTGGCAATGTCAATGGACTTCCAAAACAGGACAGAAAGTGATTTTCTGAGGATGATTGCTCAATGGTATGATAATTGTCCAGAAAATAACCATTAAAATTGCTGGCAAATGAATGTTTGTGAAGGGGATTTTTCCTAGGAAAAAGAAGAAAAATAGCTGGTCGATCACAAAAGGCGCGAGTAGTATCGCTCCGATGATTATAATTAAGTAAATGCCCAGCTTTCTCATAGATCTAACTGTAGCAAATAAGATATTGACTTGCAATCATAAGCGTAATGTGTTTTAATTCTGATTTATGCCGACGGTTGGGCTGGAAAAAATAGTTAAAAACCTGTATAATATGGCGGTTATGACAGAGGTAATTCGTGTTAAAGGTGCTCGTGAGCACAATCTGGAAAAATGTAGATATTGAGATTCCGCAGAGATCAGCTGGTGGTGATTACTGGGCTTAGTGGGTCTGGGAAATCTAGTTTGGCATTTGACACGATTTATGCCGAAGGTCAGCGCCGTTATATGGAGAGTCTTGATTTCGTATGCGCGTCAATTTTTGGGTACGATGGATAAGCCTGATGTTGATTCGATTGAAGGGCTTAGTCCAGCGATTTCGATTGATCAGAAGTCGACCAGCTGTAATCCGCGTTCTACCGTGGCTACGGTTACGGAAATTTATGATTATCATGAGGCTTTTGTTTGCGCGAATTGGCGTGCCGCATTGTCCGATTTGTGGCAATGAAGTTACGTGTCGCACGACTGAGGTGATTATTGACGAGATTCTGCGGCAATTTGTTGATAAGCGAATTTTGTTATTGGCGCCAATTGTTAAGAATAAAAAAGGTGAGTTTGCGCATATTCCGGAGCAATATCGGCGACTTGGTTATGCCGGGGTTCGTGTGGATGGCGTGGTGTACGCGCTGGATGAATTTCCGGAGCTGCAAAAAAGTTACAAGCATAATATCGAGCTGGTTGTTGATAGGTTGGCGTTGACAGGGGTGAGATGCGATCTCGCTTAAGTCAGAGTGTTGAGCAAGCGCTGGACTTGGGTCAGAGAAGAGTTATCGAGGTTTTGGATGCGCGGATAGTGATGAAGTGAAGACATTTTCGCAGAGATACGCTTGTGTTGATCATCCTGATGTCGATATCCCGGAGCTGGAGCCGCGACTGTTTAGTTTTAACGCGCCGCAGGGAGCTTGTCCTGTGTGTACGGGTTTGGGGTCGAGGCTGGAGGTTGATCCAGAATTGGTCTTTAATAACAATTTGACAATTTCCGAAGGCGCGATTCGACCTTATAATCGAATGAATTCTGACGCTTGGAATATGAAGCGATTGGCGTCTGTTGCTGAAGCTCACGGATTTAGCTTGAAAGTTCCCGTAGGCAAGCTTTCTGATGATGCTAAACATAAAATATTATACGGAACTGGCGACCAAAAATATCGCGTTGATTTGGGTGGCGGTCGGCATTACGATACGACTTATGAGGGTGTTATTCCTAATCTGGAGCGACGCTGGAAAGAAACTGATAGCGATTTTATGCGACGAGATATTGAGCGATTTATGCGCGAGAGGGATTGTTATGCTTGTAAAGGTGCGCGCCTGAAACCTGTGGTTTTGGCGGTGACGGTTCATGAATTGAATATCGTTGACGTGTGCGATTTGAGTGTCGATGATGCGTTGGATTTGTTTGACAATAAGCTTCAATTGACTGAGCAAGAAATGACGATTGCTCGCTTGATTGTGAAGGAAATTAAATCTCGTTTGGCGTTTATGAGTAATGTTGGGCTGAACTATTTGGAGCTAAGTCGAGCGGCTAACACGCTTAGTGGTGGCGAGGCGCAGCGAATTCGCTTGGCGACGCAAATTGGCGCTGGACTTCAGGGTGTGCTTTATGTGCTGGACGAGCCGTCAATTGGACTTCATCAACGTGACAACGATAAGCTGATTGATATGCTGAAGCGCCTTCGTGATTTAGGAAATTCTGTGCTGGTGGTTGAGCATGACGAGGACACGATTCGCCAGAGTGATTTTCTGGTTGATATGGGACCGGGAGCTGGTGTGAATGGCGGTCAAGTAGTGGCAATGGGGACGCCTGAAATTGTTGCGAAAAATGAGAATAGTATAACGGGTCGCTATTTATCTGGGGCGGAAAAAATTGCCGTTCCGAAAAAGCGTCGCAAAGTCGTGAAAGATAGGAAGCTGATTGTTCGTGGCGCTCGCGAAAATAATCTTAAGAACATTGACGTGGAATTTCCTTTGGGTTTGATGACTGTAGTGTCTGGTGTTTCTGGTAGCGGAAAGTCGACGCTTGTGAATGATATTGTGGCGCGGGAATTAGCGGCAGAGCTGAATCGCGCAACGACGGCGCCAGGGTTGCACGACGCTATAGAAGGTGTGAATTTGCTTGATAAGACGATTGTCATAGATCAGTCGCCAATTGGTCGAACGCCACGCTCTAATCCAGCAACTTATACTGGGATTTTTACGCCGATTCGCGAGCTTTTTGCTGGGACGCCATGAGGACTCCGTTTTGGAGTGGTCTCGATCTTGACGGTTTAGTTTGTGTTTTTTAAAGGCGGTCGCTGCGAAAATTGTCAGGGTGATGGTGTGATCGCGATTGATATGTCAGTTTTTGCCGTATGTTTGAATGTTCAGTGTGCCGAATGTCACGGCAAGCGTTACAATCGCGAGGCGTTGGAAATTAAGTATAAAGACAAGACGATTGCTGATGTTCTGGATATGACAATTGATCAAGCGGCGGAGTTTTTTGACAGCGTGCCGAATATTGCACGTAAACTTCAGACGTTGGTTGAGGTTGGGCTTGGCTATATTAAACTTGGTCAGCCAGCAACTACTTTTTCAGGCGGTGAGGCGCAGCGAATTAAATTGGCAACGGAACTCTCCAAGCGTTCCACTGGAAAAACTATGTACATTCTGGACGAGCCGACCACTGGGCTTCATTCTGCTGACGTAAAGCGACTGTTGGGGATTTTACAGCAATTGGTTGAGGGCGGCAATAGTATGATTATCATTGAGCACAATTTGGACGTCATAAAGTCGGCTGACTGGATAATTGATATGGGTCCAGAGGGCGGAATTGGTGGCGGTACCGTTGTGGCTTGCGGTACGCCTGAAGATATCGCCAAGGTACCAAATTCGTTCACTGGCAAATATCTGAAAAAGATGCTTTAAGATCTATTTTTTACGCTTGGTTTTTGAGAGGAGAACTGGCCAATTGTTTTCTTAGTAAAGCGCGAGTATTTGGCTGTTTCAAAGCGTGAATAACCATTGGTGAGACGGACAGGAAAATGATGAGGATTGCTGCAACTTCAATATTTACGCCTGCTTTGGTCAAAAACTCGCCAGCGTAGAAGCCTAGATAAACGAATGCTGACGACCAAAGAAATCCACCGATAAGATTGAAAGTTAAGAATGTTTTATAGTGCATTTTACTGGCGCCGGCAACGATTGGGGCGAAGGTTCTTACGATTGGTACAAATCGAGCCAGGACGATTGTCGCTGAGCCATGCTTGTCGTAAAACTTTTCTGTTTGCTCCAAATATTTTTTCTTGAAGAATCGGGAATTTTCTTTTTCAAACAGCTTGCGCCCAACTTTGTGGCCAAAACTATAACCAACACTGTCGCCCAGCACTGCCGCTGCAAAAACCAAAAGTGCAAAAATGTGAATGTCAATGTGTAGAATATTTTGCTGAACCATATATCCAGCGGTGAAAAGCAGGCTGTCGCCGGGTAAGACGAAGCCGATTAGTAGACCGGATTCTGCGAAAATTACTAATAAAATTGCCAATACGCCGAAGCTAGTTATCAAGTGAATAAAAGATTCCATGCCTTAATTATAGCATGATTGGCGTATGCTAGATTGGACTATTCTTCAATAAATCCGCCAGATTGCCGCGCCCATAATTTTGCGTAAACACCGCGTTTTTTATTGATGAGCTCGTCGTGCGATCCGTCCTCGACAATTTTCCCATCCTTCCAAGACAATTATACGGTCCAACTTAGCAATTGTAGATAAGCGATGGGCAATGACAATTGAGGTTCGATTCTCCATCAACGTTTCCAATGATTTTTGGATCAACGCTTCTGACTCAGAATCTAGCGCTGAAGTCGCCTCGTCGAGGACTAGAATTGGCGCATCTTTTAGGATTGCCCTAGCAATTGCAACTCGTTGTCGCTGTCCGCCAGATAATTTAATTCCGCGCTCGCCAACCATTGTGTCAAAACCGTCTTTAAGTCCAACGATAAAATCGTAAGCGCCAGCTTTTTTGGCGGCTTCTTCAATTTCTGCGTCCGTTGCATCAGGTCGACCGTAAGCGATGTTTTCGCGCACGGAGCGGTGGAATAGTAATGGCTCTTGCGGTACGTAAGCGATTTTGGCGCGCAGGCTTGCTTGGGTGACTTCGGAAATATCTTGTCCATCGATGGTAATTTTTCCCGAGTCAATATCAGCGAAGCGTAATAGCAATTTGGTGAGTGTCGTTTTTCCAGAACCGCTCGCTCCAACCAAACCTATTTTTTCGCCTGGTTTAATATCCAGAGAGAAGTCGTGGAATAGAGTGTCGCCTTGACCCTCGTCGTGTGTGAAAGTTATTTTATCCATGGAAATTTCGCCGTTTGTAACTTTTAGTTTTGAATCGCTTTTATCAATCAATGTCGTTGGTGTTTGTAAGATTTCTACCATATCGTTTGCGTTACCGATAATTCGGTTGTAATTGCGCATAATTCCGTTCATGTTCCACAATTCATGTGCGACACTTCCAGTGTAGGTGATAATAAGATAAACAGACGCCACTGATACTAAATTATTTTGAGCTGCGTACACTGCGAAGGCGATTGCTCCAATTTTAATAACCATGTTGATTGACGAATATATAGTGCTGACTTTTAAGAATCCGCGCATTACGTCGAGGCTTGAACTTCGCCAAGAGTTGACGGTTTTTGTGAAAAATTTCTGTTCCGTAGCTTCGGCGCCAGATGACTTGACCGCCAGAACGTTTGAGATTACGTCGGCTAATTGGCCGTTCAATTTATTGCTGGATTTGGCTTCTTTTTTTGTCAATTTCGCCATTGGCTTGGATCCGTAATAAACGACGAGGCTGAAAACAATTGAGAAGATGAGTAAGAATAACGCGTATTGCCAGAGAAGGGTTGATAGGACAATTATTGAACCGACTAGTGAAACAACTAGTGGCAAAACTGACCAAATTATCGTGTCCCAAAAACTTTCTACTGCGCCGACTAATTTATTTGTTTGGCTAACGAGCGACCCGCCGAATTTATTTGAATGGAAGAATAATGTTTGGTTGGTCAGTTTGCTGAAGCATCGAGCGTATAAATCTCGTTGCATGGCGGTTTCGAATGTCCAGGCGAGATATAAAACTAATCGCCAGCCGATGACGCTTGACCATAATTCACTGGCGCCGTATAAAGCGATTAGTGTCCATAGGTTTTTTGCGTCGTGCAGTTGATTGTGTTGGATAATGCTAAGAAGTTGAGCAATTATAAGTGGACCGACAAAAATAGTAACCACAAGAGTCAGCATTGCAAAAAATATTGCCAAGTTTCGGCGGTGTTTGTATGGTGCTGACGTTTTCCAAAATAGACGAAATATTTCTTTGCTGTTCGGTTTGTTTTTCAAATCAATTCCTTTCGATGATAAATTAATATTTATAAACTGCACAGAAAACTGAGCGTTCTTAATTATTCAAAAGTGTATATTAGAGGAACTCGCCGTCGGGAGTTCATAGACTTTGACTATTATATGGAATATATAGAGATAAGTCAATTTGTGGAGCAAAGGCCTTGTTTATTTATTGTAAATACTTTACAATAGGAACATGACGCAAATTGTTAGGCGATCAACAAAACACACGAATGATGTGATGGCGATTTTAAAGAGCAAGCATCACGCGACGAATGCGGAAATTGCTCAGGAATTGCGGGATACATCTATCCTGAAGTCAGTGACACGACGGTGCATCGAATAACTCAGCGCCTGTGTGGCGACGGGGTGATTGGTTTGGCGCCATCGACCAAAAAGGGTTGCTTGCGATATGATATTCGTAAGGACGATCACGATCATTTTGTGTGTAGTGACTGCGATGGCTTGATGGATATTAAAATTGCCGATGAGATGAGAAAACAGATTGCGCATGAAATTAGCGATTGTTATATTGACGGCCCGTTGGTTGTGACGGGAGTTTGTAAAAAATGCCAGAAAAGGAGGAAATAATGGCTTTATATGAAATTACAACGAAGCAAGAATTCGAAGATAAGGTGCTAAAAAGCGACGGTCCTGTACTAGTTGATTTTTGGGCGCCGTGGTGTCCGCCATGTCGTGCAATGGCTCCGCTTTTGCATCAAATTGCTGAAGAAACAGAGTTTGATATTGTTAAGGTTGACACTGAAGCGAGTCAGGAAAATGCGCAATTGGCTATGGAATATCGCGTGCAGGGAATTCCAAACATGAAGATTTTTGTTGGCGGCGAGGAAGTTGCTGAAATGATCGGCATGAAGCCAAAGCAGACGTTGATTGACGCTTTGGAAAAAGCTGCGAAATAGAAAAATAGAAGGGGGATTTATGAAGGGTTTTAGTGGAAATATCGAAGAGCTTACGTTGGAAAATGATAATTTTCGTCAGGTTCTATATACTGCGAAGCATTGCCAATTGGTATTGATGAGCTTGCCTGTTGGCGGGGAAATTGGTTCGGAGATTCATGAGGAGAATGATCAATTTTTCCGATTTGAGTCTGGCGAAGGTAAGGTTTTGATTGATGGCAATGAATATATTGTTTCCGACGGTAGTGCGATTATTGTGCCGGCGGGAGCTGAGCATAATGTGATAAATACCGGCGAGGAGCCACTTAAGCTCTATACTATTTATAGTCCAGCGCATCATAAAGATGGAATCGTTCGGGCGACTCGCGAAGAAGCGGAGGCTAACGAAGAAGATTTTGATGGCGTAACCACAGAATAAACTGTCGCCAAAGGAGAAAGTCTCTATTTATTATGTCTCACAAAGGATCAATCGCCGGCGAGATGTTCAGCTCATTTGGGCGGGCAATTTTTCGTGGAATTGCGTGCGTCATATCGCTAATTTTTAGGATTGTACCGAAGAAGGACCGCGTACGGGTGATTGTTTATCGTGATGATGGTAAGATTTTATTAGTTAGAAGCCGCTTTAGGTGTGTCAGGGAAGTGTGGCCTGGCCGGGCGATCATAACTTTAATGTCGTGATGAGCCTTTTTAAGTAGCGCTTGGAAATCTTCCATTTGACCAAAAGTCGGATCAATTGCTCGATAATTTGCGATATCATAGCCAAAGTCGGTCAGAGGCAACGAAGATGGGGAATCCAAATCGAATCGATGCCCAGCCATGATAAATAAGTCCAGCTTCTCGGTAATGTTGAAATCACCAATTGCATCGCGGTTGTTATCCTAGGAATTATCTTCCTAAAGAATATCGTAAATTGTGCAGTCCTAGAAGTTCAAGATTATGCATATAAGGTACTTCTGGCGCAGCGTCCTACTAAAAATAATATACTCGGGCGGAGTGGTTCGCTAGGAGAATACTTGCATAATTGTGGTTTTTAGATTGTAATATATTTAGTGAATCAAGTATTGCAAGTCAAGCTCAAAACTTTGCCGCGCACTCCTGGTGTTTATTTTCATAAGTCGGCGAGCGGCGAGGTTATTTATGTGGGCAAGGCGGCGGTGCTTAAAAATCGCGTGCGTCAGTATTTTCTGTATTCGCGCTGGCTTGACGCATAAGATCGGTGTGGTTGGTGGTGGAGGTGATGGTGCTACTACTGATTGGATTGCACAGGAGCGAGAGTGTGGTATTGGTATTACGTCAGCTGCTGTGAGTTGTTTTTGGAAAGCTCAGATGGTCAAGCGTTATATGCCGCGTTACAACGTTCTGTTGCGCGATGGTAAGTCTCAGATGTATGTTCGGATTGACATGAAAAGCGATTGGCCGACGGTCAGTTTTACGCGTAATCCTGCGGATGATGGTGCGGATTATTTTGGTCCGTTTTATAATGGTTTTGCTTTGAAAAAGGCGTTGCGTTATTTGCGGCGGGTTTTTCCGTATTTGACTCATGCAGCGCCGTCCTGGGCAGTCGAAGTTGGATGAAGATTTGGGTTTGAGTCCGCGGCTGAGTGATGGTTCGGACGCTATATAAAGCTAGTTTGCGTAAGTTGATCAGTTATATTAAGGGCAATCGTAAGGCTATTGCTGTGGAGCTGGAGCGCGATATGAAAACGGCTGCGGGACTTCATGATTTTGAGCGAGCGGCAAGTCTGAGGAATAAGTTGCGCGCCATGCAAGAGCTTCAGCGACGCGTTATGTTTGGCGACAAGGAATTTTTGGATATTTCAAAAGACAAGGCGCTGGCTGATTTGGCGAAATTGTTGGGCCTAAAAGATATCCCGGTGCGCATCGAGGGCTATGATATTTCGCATATGAGTGGCCAGCAGGTTGTCGCCAGTATGGTGGTATTTACCAATGGCGTCAGCGACCGGGCGGAGTACCGCAAGTTCAAAGTCAGTGAGAAAAATGATGACACGGGCAATATCTATCAGACGATTTTTCGCCGGCTGAGCGAACGTCATCTAAAAAGCTGGGGTCGTCCCGATCTGCTGCTGATTGACGGTGGTAAAGGCCAGCTGGCGGCAGCCATCAGAGCGCGTGATGAGCGTGGCGTCGCCGTGCCGATCATCAGCATCGCCAAGCGTGAGGAAGAACTACTGGTGCATAAGACCGGTTCGCAGATTGATACGGCGTTCATTGAGCAAATACGGTCGCAGCTACGGACGGACATTATGGTTCACGAAGATGGTGACGTCTATGTGGTGAATTTACATCCAGACCAACGTAATGCTGGTTCGCATTCAAAAAACTTACGAGCTAGCATGGAGAGCACTCGGCACGAACGTCCGACGGCGGCCGAGAATACCCTTGCGGCAACTGACATCGTCAAATTATTCCAGCGCATTCGCGACGAGTCGCATCGTTTTGCCGTGAGCTATCACACCGCACTCAAACGCCAGCAGCAAACGAAAAATCAGCTGGAGGAAATTCCTGGAATCGGGCCAAAAACCCGTGCCAAATTGCTGAAAAAATTTGGTAGTATTAAGAAAATTTTTGAGGCAAGTGACGAAGACCTAGAGGTGGAAATTGGTAGGCAAAAAACGCAGCTTATAAAGCAGGCTTCAGAAAACATTAACATTAATCGACAATAAAGCACAAATTTTATATAATAAGACTAATGAAGAGACAATTTGCAACAT
Organism: Candidatus Minimicrobia vallesae; assembly: GCF_018866205.1. GTDB lineage: Bacteria > Patescibacteriota > Saccharimonadia > Saccharimonadales > Saccharimonadaceae > Nanosynbacter > Nanosynbacter vallesae. The sequence continues at coordinate 509,746 of NZ_CP076459.1, read as the reverse complement.
TTTTACTGCGCTGGATTCTTAATTCAGTTGGCATTTGGGTGGCTGTGCGACTACTTGGTAATGGTAATTCTGGAGCGACCTCAGCTTGGACTTTTATGATGGCGGGATTGATATTCTCATTGGTTAATAGTACGTTAAAGCCTATTGTTACAATTTTTGCACTACCAGCAATTTTATTGACCCTAGGCTTATTTACTTTGGTGGTTAATGGATTGATGGTTTATGTCTCATTAGCTTTGGCGCCGGGATTTTCTATGAGTTTTGGCTCGTTCAATTATTGCCGGGATTATATTGAGTTTGGTAAACTATATTATAAGTAGCGCGCTGGTTTTGCAGCGGGAAGAAAAGGAGTAATATGTCAATTGATACAATTTTACCGTACGTGACGCTTGGATCTGCCGTACTGATGATTATCGCAATTTTGTTGCAACAACGAGGCGCAAGCTTGGGCGCAGGATTCGGCTCGTCTGGGGAATTATTCACTACTCGTCGCGGATTTGATAAAAACTTGTTTGATGTAACTATTGTTTTTGCGGTGATTTTTGTGCTATCGATTTTGGCAAGTATGATTTTGCCGGGATTGCAAAAATAGGAGAATAGATTTGAGCTCGGATAATTCGTCATGGAATCGTTTTGCGCGGCTAAAAGTTTCCAGTAAAGATGTCAATAAGCGTCTGCGCAAGATTGAAAAGGGAAGCTTGCGCCATGCGCATAAATTCGTGACGTCCAGGTTAGATCGTTTGTCTAATGTGCGACGTCGGGTTTCTGTCTGGATTATTCTAGTATTGGTGATGATTGGCGCCAGTGCGGTGCAGTGGCATATTTCTCGCAATTCTTTCACGACAATGGCGTACACTTCTGGCGGCTCGTATTCTGAGGGTGTGCTGGGTCCTTTGGAAAACTTAAATCCGATTTTCGCAAAAACTAATGCTGAAAAATCTGCCGCGAAGTTGCTATTTTCAAGTTTGTATCGATATGACTCAACGGGCAATATAAAGGCTGACATGGCGGACAGCGTCAGTGTGAACGATAAAGAAACTGAATATATAGTCAAACTGAAGAAAGGTCTGAAGTGGTCGGACGGACAAGACCTAACGGCGGACGATGTAATCTTTACGTTGAAGCTATTGGCGAATCCAGAAGTTGGAGCTGAAATATCAGGCTGGAAATCCATAAAATTCGAGAAAGTGTCTGACGATTCGGTAAAGTTTATCTTGCCGTCGTCATATTCGCCGTTTGTCCACGCTTTGACATTCCCGATTATCCCTAAACATATATTAAAAGATGTTAAACCGTCGAATTTACGTGAACATGATTTTAATAAGTCGCCCATATCCAGCGGTCCATTCGCCTTTAGATTGCTGCAGAATGTAACGAGCGATGGTAGTAAAAAAGTGCTATATCTGCAGTCGAATAGTAATTATTATGGTAGCACACCTAAGTTGGAGCGATTCCAGTTGTACGCATATCCGACGCAGGATGATATTGCGAAAAGTTTGCGTACGCGAGAAATTACAGGAACTCCAGAATTAATTTATAACGATCAGTCCGCCGAGGTAAAATCTATGTACGCCGCAGAAGCGCATTCTTTGAATAACGGAGTTTACGCGCTGTTTAATAACAATAGCCAGTTCTTGCGATCAAAAGCAGTTCGCCAGGCTTTGTCGCTCAGCGTTGATACATCCAAGCTGCGCCAATCTTTGTCGTTGTCTACGGAAGAATTATCTGGTCCAACGCTTAACAAATTCCTAGGAAAGAGCTCAAATTCTTCTAGCTATGATGTTAAAAAAGCGAAATCTTTACTCGACACTGAGGGCTGGAAGAGTGTAAATAATGTTCGCCAGAAGGGAAATGATAAATTAAAGCTCAACGTGGTCGTTTTGAAGAATAGCAATTACGAAAAGGTCGCCAGGTACTTGGCTCAAGTTTGGTATGACGAGCTGAACATAGAATCGGATATTAAAGTTGTCGATCCGAACGACGCCACTCAAAATATTCTTCAGACAGTTTTGCAGCCGCGCAATTTTGATGTGTTGGTTTATGAGCTCTCCTTGGGTGGTGACCCTGATGTTTACGCCTATTGGCATTCTTCACAGGCAACCAACAATGGTTTGAATTTCTCCAATTACAATAATGCGATAGCGGACGATGCTTTGGAGAGTGGTCGATCTAAGATCTCGGCGAAGCAACGCGCTGATCGTTACGCGAAGTTTACTGCCATTTCGGCAAGCGGACGCTCCAGCGATTGCTTTGTATCAGCCGAAGTTTGACTATATTCATATTCGGAACCTTTAAGGTTCTCGACGCAAGCACCGAAGTTGTCAATCCTGTGCGATCGTTATGTCGATGTTCAGTATTGGGCGACAGAGAAAAAGTCCGTTTACAAAACCCCGTAATCGGGTATAATGGTAAGTGGTTATGCGGGCGTGGCGGAATTGGTAGACGCGCTAGCTTGAGGGGCTAGTGAGCTTTGCGCTCGTGGAAGTTCAAGTCTTCTCGTTCGCACCAAACATACCGAACGGCGCGTTGGCGGAGCGGTTACGCAGAGGTCTGCAAAACCTTTTAGACGAGTTCGACTCTCGTACGTGCCTCCAGAAATCATCGATAGCTCTAATCTTAGGGCTATTTTTGTTCTAATAATTCTTTTAGCTCAGGGAATGTCGGCTGGAAGAAATGATTACGGTCTTCAAAAATATGCAACTTAGCTGTTGGCAAATCACGCTGAAATTTGGCAAGCTCAGTAAACGGCACGACCGGGTCATCTTTGCTGTGAAATAAATGAACTTCCTTTGCTGATTTTTCTAAACCAGCAGCACTTGTCACTCGAAAACTACCTAAATCTTCAACTGATTCGTCGTCATAGCATGGTGACACTAATACCAATCGTCGAACTGGCGAGCTAAGCGGTGATTCGTGTAAATATTTTGCCAAAAACATTGCACCCAGGCTATATCCAACTAATTGGACATCATCGCCAAGCAGGGGCAGTAGTTTTTCGAAGTATATTTTCCACTCAGCGTAGCTGGCGTTTTGCTTATTAGGGAAATCCGGCAACAAAACATCAGTGTCGACGATTTCCTGCGCCAGCCAGTCTCGCCATTTTTGCGACCAAAGTAGTCTTTCGTAGTGAAGTTGGCTGGACTTTAGGTGATTTAAGTAATTTTCGTAGCTATTAAAGCTTGAACCGCCGTGAATTATTACAATTTACTTAGCGAATATAGTATAATATAAGTAGTCTGGCGCGTGGGCGTCTAGATTGTATATAAATAAGCGCGAGTGGCGGAATTGGTAGACGCGAGGGACTTAAAATCCCTTGACCAAAAGTCGTGCGGGTTCGATTCCCGCCTTGCGCACCAAAGTTGTAAAGAAAATAATATTGAATAGGAAAGGGACAAAGGTAAGAAATGAGTCCATTGGTAATTGTACTTATTGTTACAGTGGTAGTTTTATTAGTACTCGTAGGAGTTGTAATCGGTGCGTACAATGGTTTGGTTGTATTGCGTAACCGCGTAGAAGAAGCGTGGAGTGATATTACTGTTCAGCTAAAGCGCCGAACTGATTTGATTCCAAATTTGGTCAATTCAGTAAAAGGCTACGCTACACACGAAAAAGAAGTGTTTGAGAAGGTTGCGGAAGCTCGTTCAGCAATCATGAATGCTGGCAGCGTGGCTGAAACCGCTAAGGCTGAAAATGCTTTGGAAGGCGCGTTGAAGAGCTTGTTTGCCGTATCTGAGGCTTACCCAGAATTGAAAGCAAACCAGAACTTCTTGCAATTGCAACAAGAATTGGTTGACACTGAGGATAAAATCCAAGCAGCTCGCCGATTCTACAACGGTGGCGTTCGCGACTTAAACACGAAGATTCAGACTTTCCCAACAAATATCATCGCGGGAATGTTTGGCTTCCAAGCTAAGGAATTCTTCGACGTTGAGGATCGTGCAAGCGTCGAAAATCCAGTTGAAGTAAAGTTCTAATTGAACCCTGAAATGAAAATCGCTCGTCTATTTTTAGCGGGCGATTTTTGATATAATTAACATATGTACAATGCAGTTTCTCAAAACAAACGCAACACAATATTAATTATGTCTGTGTTTGTGATAATTATTGGAATTATCGGTTTGTTTATTGGAGTGGCAACTGATAGCTATTCATTAGCGCTCATCATTTTTATATGTGCAATGTTATATGCTTGGTTGCAATATTTTATAGCTGGCAAGTTGGCTATGATGATGACTGGCGCTCAGGAAATTAGTAAAAATGACGCTCCTGAACTTTGGCGAGTGGTGGAAAATTTGTCTATCGCTTCTGGTATGCCGATGCCGAAAGTTTATATCATCGATGATCCAGCTCCAAATGCTTTTGCGACTGGTCGCGACCCAAATCACGCTATTGTTGGTGCGACTACTGGGCTTTTGGATATTATGGACAAGCGTGAGCTGGAGGCGGTTATGGCGCATGAAATGAGCCACGTGCGAAATTACGACATTCGTGTGAGTATGATTGCTTTTGGTCTGGTTAGTGCGATTGGTCTATTTGCAGATTTGGCACTTAGAATGATGTTTTATAGTGACGACCGTGACAGGGATGTTAATCCTATCATCTACGCTCTCGGGTTGATTGTGGTTATATTGGCGCCGCTTTTGGCAACGATAACCCAATTGGCGGTTAGTAGGCAGCGTGAATATCTGGCGGATGCTTCGGGTGTGTTATTGACACGAGATACTGAAGGGTTAGCAAGCGCGCTGGAAAAATTGCGCCAATACGGCAGACCAATGCAAAAACAAAGTTCTTCCACTGCCAATTTGTTCATGAATAATCCTTTGAAGCCCGGATTTTTCTCGAAACTATTTAGTACTCATCCACCGCTAGAAGATAGAATTGCAAGGTTGAGGAATAACGCAACAAAGATGTAATTATGGCAACGAAAACCTCCAAAAAACGAGTAGTCAAGAATCCTAAGAAGTCAAATGCTGATCATAAAAAAGGTGTATGGCCTGGTATTAAGCGTGACTTTAGCAAATTAAATCAGCAGCGGCGTAATTTTCTGCAGCGTCGACCTCATCGTAGTTTTCGGCTAACTAAGCGACGAGATTACCAACGCGGATCTTAAAATTCCAGGATATTGGTCGCTGACTAGTGAGGCTTGTCGTCTGGTGTGGCGAAATAAGAAGACTTTTTTGGCGTTAATCATCGTTATGTCGATATTGACGTTTGCTTTAGCCAGCGTCATGTCGCAAGATACATACCAACAACTTAAAGACGTGATGAATCAGGCTGAGTTAGAATGGATTCGGCGGAATTTATACAACAATTAGCCTATTTTCTGGCGTTGCGGTTAGCTATATTTCTGGTAGTGGAACGGCTGGTGGAAATGTGCAGCAAGCGGCGGGAATCTTTCTGGGGCTATTAACTTGGTTGTCGTCCGTTTGGCTAACGCGAGCTATTTTAATTGGTAAAAAACCGAAAATGCGCGACGGTTTGTATAGTTCTGGGTCGCCCATAATTGCGCTGATAATTGTCATCGGAGTTTTCTTGATTCAAATGGTGCCGGCGGCAGTGGCGGTGATTATTTATAGCGCGCTTAATGCTTCGGGAGTGTTAAATCAAACGCCGATTCTGATGGCGGCTGGCGGTGCGGCGATTCTGATAGTGGCGATGTCTGTCTATTGGGCGACTTCTACGGTTTTTGCGATGATCATCGTAACGTTGCCGGGAATGTATCCGTTTCACGCGCTGCGTTTGTCGGGTGATATTGTGACGGGGCGAAGACTAAGGATTTTACTGAGATTTGCGTGGGCTGTTGTTCTGTCTGTGCTTTTGTGGGCTGTTGTTCTGATTCCGGTAATTCTGCTTGACGGCGCACTGAAGGGGTGGATTAGTGGTATTGACTGGCTACCAATTGTCCCGACAACCGGCTTGATTTTACTTTACGTAACGATAATTATGATTTCTGTGTATGTCTATTTGTTCTACAGAAAGGTGGTTGAAAGTGACACCAAAAAAACCAAGAATTGACGAAATTAAAGACCTGTTAAATCGTTATAGCTACGAATATTACACCTTAGATAAGCCGAGTGTGAGCGATGCGGTTTATGACAGCCTGATGGATGAGCTGAAGAAAATTGAATCGGATCATCCGGAATTGATTACTATTGATAGTCCTACGCAGCGAGTTGGAAATAAGCTGCTCGACGGTTTTCAAAAAGTAGAGCACGCGCGCCGAATGGTCAGTTTGAGTGATGTTTTTGATAAAAGTGAAGTTGAGGCGTGGATTGAGCGAACTGATAAATTGATACCGGGTCAGCGACATGAATTTTTTACGGATATAAAAATGGATGGATTGGCGTGTGCGTTGATTTATGTCGACGGCGTGTTGTCGCAAGCTGTGACACGTGGCGATAGTTTTGTTGGCGAAGATGTAACGAATAATGTTCGGACTATTAAAAACGTACCGCTTCGTCTGCGTGAAGCGGCGGGTTTTGAGAATTTTTTACATGGTCGGACAGAGATTCGTGGCGAAATTGTCATGCTGAAACGGGATTTTGAGGAGCTTAATAAAAGGCAGAAATCTCTAGGGCTGCCTACATTTGCTAATCCGCGCAATTTGGCTGCGGGGACAATTCGTCAATTAGATCCTGCGCTGGTGGCGGCGCGCCCGTTGCATTTTCGCGGATATGATGTGATTCGCGATGATAGTTCGGAAGTTCCGACGAATAGTTTTGCTTACGAGGCTTTGACGGCGCTGGGGATTTCTCGTAATCAGCAAGCCAGTGTTTTTGACAATTTGTCTGACGTGATGAAATTTGTTAATGAATGGAGCGACAAGCGTCATGATTTGCCGTTTAATACGGACGGGCTGGTTATTAAGATTAACGATCGAGAGATATACGACAATCTCGGTATGGTGGGTAAAAATCCGCGCGGGGCGGTGGCTTATAAGTATGCGGCTGAAGAGGCTACGACGATCGTTCGAGATATAGTCATTTCTATTGGGCGAACTGGTGCGGCGACTCCGGTGGCTGTGTTTGATCCAGTGGTGGTGGCGGGAACTACGGTGCAGCACGCTAGTTTGCATAATGCCGATGAAATTGAGCGTTTGGATATTCGGCGAGGCGACACTGTGGTGATTTTTAAGGCTGGCGATATTATTCCGCAAGTTGAGAGTGTCTTGAAGGAATTGCGACCTGCAGATTCTGAGCCAATTGATTATGAAGCAGAATTAAAACGGCAATATCCGGAGTTGGAATTTGTGCGACCGGAAGGTGAAGCTGTTTATCGAGTTAAGGGCTCTAGTGGTCCGCTGATTTTGAAGCGAGCTCTGGCGCATTTCGCGTCTAAGGGTGCGCTTGATATTGATACGCTTGGCGAAAAGAACGTGGAAGTTTTGATTGACAACGGTTTGGTCGGCGATTTGGCGGATATTTTCACGCTTACTAAAGACGATTTGTTAAAGTTGGATCGGTTTGCTGATATTTCTGCGCAAAAGTTAATCTCGGCAATTGCTGATAAAAAAAGTCCAGAATTAGAGCGATTTTTGTACGGTCTGGGAATTCGTCATATTGGCGCGCAAACGGCGATTGATTTGACGAATCATTTTGAGAGTATGGAAAATTTGGCGAAAGCGACGATTGATGATTTGCGACAAGTTGATGGCGTGGGTGAAATTGTTGCTGAATCTGTAGTGGCGTGGTTTGCTGATGAGGATAATGTAAAATTGCTCAATAAATTCACAGAATTGGGAGTTATTCCTCAGTTTAATAAAAAGTCTGGTGGTCTGGGTGGAAAAAGTTTTGTCGTCACGGGTACTCTGAAATCTATGGGACGCGACGCTGCTGCGGATAAAATTCGTAATCTCGGTGGAGTTTTTCAAACCGCAGTTTCTAAAGACACGACATATTTGGTGGCTGGTGGTAAGGTTGGTGCTAGCAAATTGAAAAAGGCTGAGCAATACGGCACGAAAATCATTGACGAAGAAGAACTTCTACAAATTATAAAAGAATAGGGGGTGGTGATGGTCCGATTTTACTTACAAAAACTAGTGCGCGATAGAGTGGTGTCAAATTGTTTGGATGACCCAGAAGTGTTACATACGGAATACCGTGAATTGGACAGTCGGGAATTTCGCCGTGAGCTAGTGCATAAAGTTCATGAGGAGGCAGATGAGATTCCGCTGGGTGATAAACAGCGTGATGAATCACTCAAAGAGCTGGCTGATTTGCAAGAAGTTGTTGATACACTACACCAAGATTTTGGCTTTTCTACAGAGCAAGTCCAAGAGGAAATGGCGCGCAAAAAGCAGAAAAAGGGCGGCTTTGATAATCGGCACTATATTGAATATAACGACCTGGTCGATGGCAGTAAATGGGTAGAAATTTTCCGTGCCCAGCCAGATAAATATCGTGAAGAAAAAGCAGATAGTGAAGAACAGGAGTTCGGTGATTAGTTCACTGACGAGGTAAAACGATATGCAAGTTCACGTCGCCATCCCACACTATAACGCGCCTCAGGCTTTGAGGAGTCTTTTGGCGCAGCTGACAGAACAGGATTTTGATAGCATCACGGTGCTTGATGATCATTCCACCGACCAGCAAAAACTGCAAGATCTCGCCCGTGAATTTCCGGTAGTCAATTTTATCTTTGGTGAGAAAAATATTGGCGCAGGAGCCAATCGTAATCGTTTTTTGGATATGCATAAAACTGGCGTGGTATGGTTCATCGATTGTGACATGCGCGTTGAGACAGAGAATGTTGCCGATATGTTGCGCCAAAAGTTTGCTGGCGAAAATCATATCATGCTTGGCAGTACTATTCTCTACAACAACGGTCAGCCGATGGCCTGGAATTATGGCCATGAAATGCACCCGCAGCATGACCGGCAGTTTACACAGGTAGTCCAAGCAGATCATCGCCAAACATTACAGCAACGCGGCTGGGACTATCCATGGATTTGGGGCGAGCGAGTTACGGTGGATCGTCAAGTTGACTGGGTGGCTGAGGGGAGCTTCGCGCTGCTGATTGATGATTTTGCAAAGGTTGGTGGATATGACGCAGAGTTTCGCTATCACGAAGGGCAGGATTTAGCGCATCGACTGCGTGAGGCGGGTGTGAAGATTATGGCGACTGGAGATATCGTCTGTACACATCTGGACATTGACGTTCGCGGTAAGGCTCGCCACCGGGAGATTGAGCAGTCTGCCAAGCTGTTCTACCAGATGGATAAGATTAAAAAACCGAGACTCTATTGTTTTTCTCCAGCAGTAATGCTGGCGACGTTGACAATTGAAATTATTCTGGCGATATATACTTTTTGGAAATATAAATTGAATGCCGTGACGAAGATTGTGATCATGCTGTTGATTTGTTTGGCGCTGTTTCAATGGGCTGAATATAACGTTTGTGAAGGTGCAATTCTTCTGGATAATCTCGGCTGGGCTAAACTTGGCTATATTGCAATTACTATGCTTCCGCCTCTGGGTATTCATTTGATATATGAAATTTCTGGCGATAAGAGGCGATGGATTCCTGTGCTTGGTTACACTTTTGCCGCAATGTTTATTAGCTATTTTCTATTGGAGGCTAACGGAATTAAGTCTGGGGCTTGCCTGGGTAATTATGTGATTTTTGAAAACCAGCCGGGCGTCGGAATGTGGTATGGTTTGTATTATTACGGCCTATTATTTGCGGCAATTGCTTATGCGTATGTTAGGAGTAAAACCTCCAGTAAACATATTCGGCGTTCTCTAGGTTCGTTGATTGTGGGGTATGTTCTATTTATGGCGCCTACGACGTTTGTCAATATCATTGATCCGTCGACTATTATCGGAATTCCGTCAATTATGTGTGGATTTGCAGTTTTGATGGCGGTAGTTTTAGCTGGGAAAGTTTTGCCAGAATACGTAAATGAGAAATGATGCTTGTGTTTTTTTGGGCGATAATGCATAATTAAACATGAGCTGGTACGCATAGGGGCATTCTCCTATGCTTGCCAATTGAAAGACAAACACATATTCAAATATGCCCCGGGTGGGCGCGTAGCAGCTCTTCTATAATGCTTATGGTATGATATAGTTATGGTTACTGTTTCAAAAAAGAGGGAAGAAAAACTAGCAAAATTAGTGCGAGAATTTTTTGCTGTTCATCCAGATGTGAAGCTTGTGGCGATAACTGGTAGCGCTGGAAAGGCTAGTGCAAAAATAGCTATCGGTACGGTTTTGGCGCAACAATTTGATATTCAACTTCGCAATGAAGAGCCGAAGACGAAAGCTGACGTTTTCCTTCAGATGATGGGCGTGAAAATGCCTGAAAAAGGCTTGTTCAAATGGTGGAAAGTGATGCGCGCCGTAAAGAAGAGAATTAAGGCCGAAAAACCGGAAGTTCAGGTAATTGTTCAGGAATTTAATCCAAAGGAACTTGGCTATAACGATTGGTTTAAGGCTTATGTTGTGCCGGATATTACGGTTGTAACTTCTGTGACGAACGGTCGTATTGCTGGTTGAATATTCCTTGGAGGAAGTGGCGAATGAGATGATTTCGCTGGCGAATTTCTCGCGAATGGCGATGATAAATCGTGATGACGTTGATGGGCGTTTTGCTAGCTTTTTGACGAATCCTAATATCACTACTTACGGAAGTGATCCGGTGGCGGAGTATAATTTTGACGATCGTAATTTTTCTTTGAAGGATGGACATCACGGCTTTATTATGTCGCCGGAAAATCTTTTTGGATTAGAGGTCAATGTTAAGCTAATTGGCGAGCATAATATTCGTCCAGCGATTGTGGCGGCAGCTATTGGTTATGCGTTTGGTGAAACTGGGGAGAATATAAAAAAGGGTATAGAAAATTTGCGTCCACTGCCTGGCAGGATGAATTTGCTGAAGGGTGCGGACAATACTTGGTTGATTGATGATAGCTATAGTTCGACGCCGTTGACTGCCTTGGCTGCTTTGCAGTCTTTGTATCGAATTGAGACTCCGCAGCGCATTGCTGTACTTGGTAATATGAATGGCTTAAAGGGGATTTTTCGAGCAAGCTCACGCTGAACTTGGTTCTCATTGTAGCCCGGATTTGTTGGATTGGGTTGTGACGGTTGGCGAGAAAGCTAATCAATATTTGGCGCCAGCTGCTCGTCAAAGAGGTTGTCAGGTGAAGGAATGTAAGAATGCCATCGAGGCTGGGTCTTTCGTGCGCGACAAATTGAAATCTGAAGGCGTTGCTCTGTTTAAGGGTTCGAGCGGCGGCGTATGGCTAGAGGAATCTATAAAAATCAACCTTCATAGCACTGAGGACGATAAATACTTAGTCAGGCAAACGCCGGAGTGGATTGCTAGGAAAAACCAATTTTTCTCACAATTTAAAGATTAATGTGATATATTAAATTCAAGGTATATAAAACAAGGGGGATCGATGGATCAAGGTAATCAACCTGCACCGCAGCCGCAATATAACAGCGTGCCGATGCAACCAAAAAAGAAGAAAACGGGATTGATAATTGGCATAGTGCTGGGAGTTATAGCTCTTATTGCTATTATTTCTGCTGTGCTAGTTTATTTCTTGTGGTGGCAGAATCCAGAAAAGATGGTTACGGACGCTGTGTCTAATGCTATTATGGCAAAGAAGATGACTGCCGACGGTAAGGTGGTTATTGATATGCGCGACCAAGGAAAAATAGAGCTAAACGTAAAGACTGCTACTGATTCGGGAAAATCAAAGGCGAATATTGATGCTAAGCTTGATGTTAAGGGAGTTGAGAAAAATATCCCTCTTAAAGGTGATGTGGTTCTTGATAGTGACGGAACGATATATGTGAAGATAAATAACTTTAAGGATTTGTTGTGTGGCTTTTCTTGAAGTTAGTTGTATTTATGGAGTCTTCGTCTGGCGGAGCCCCCTATCAAGATCTCAAATAGAAACTTACCGTGATCAGGCATTGGAGAAGATGGGTTCTGAGATAGATAAAATGAGCGACACGTGGATGAAGATTTCTCCAGATGAAATCGGTAGCGAATATAAGTGTGGAATTAACGCTCTGAAGAAAATTCAAAGTGACGAAAGTGCGCGTAAGGAATTGGCTCAGATTTATCAAAAGAATAGTTTCTTTACTATTAAAAGATTCAAAGATTAGTGATCGTAATGGTGGGCGTGGTTTTGAATTGCAAGGTAATAATAAATCTAATTCGTCAAAATTTGAGGAAGAGTTTAAGAATTCATCAGTCGGTAAGGCGCTCGGTAAGTGTGGGAAATCGAATGTCATACGGCTACAAGTAGTGGTGAATCGTCATCTATTGACGAATCTTCATTGGAAGTTGTGGGTTGATAGGTCATCTCATGAACTGAAGGCTGTAGAGCTTAAGGGTAATGGTAAGAAGGCTTCTGTAGAAATTTCATTTGACATTAATATGAACAAGTCTGAGGAAATCAAGGTTCCTTCGAGTGCTGAAAGCTTGAAAGGCTTGATTGTAGATTTGTAGGTTGTTTTATGGAAGGGTATTCGAGCGGATTGTCATCAACCTCGATTAGGTAAGTTATTCTTAATTGCCTAATAATAATCCCGTTCGTAATGAGCGGGATTATTTGCTATAATTACAGATATGAGACGCTATAATCCGACAGAAATTGAACAAAAATGGCAAAACAAATGGGAGGCTGACGGTACTTACGCGGTTGATTTTAATGACACGACTCGGCCGAAATATTACAGTTTGAGTATGCTTCCGGGGATTACGGGGGCGGGAATTCACATTGGTCACGGTCGTACTTTTCAATTTGCCGACATCAAGGCACGATTCAAGCGTCAGCAGGGCTATAATGTCTATCATCCAATCGGCTGGGACAGCTTTGGTCTGCCGGTTGAAAATTACGCTATTAAAGTCGGAAAAACGCCGCGTGTAGCGCACGATGAAGCGAAGGTTCATTTTAAGGAGCAATTGAAGCGACTTGGGTTTAGCTATGATTGGACAAAAGAAATTTCTACAGCCGATCCAGAATATTACAAATGGACTCAGTGGATTTTTACGCAATTATATAAGCACGATTTGGCATATCAAAAAGAGCAGCCGCAATGGTGGTGCGAAACTGATAACACAGTGCTTGCTAACGAACAGGTTGAAGGTGGCAAATGTTGGCGCTGCGGTAATCCTGTAACCAAGCGCAATCTTAAGCAGTGGTTCTTCCGAATTACGGCGTATGCAGATGAAATTTTAGAGGCAACCGATGCGCTTGATTGGACGGAAATGGTTAAAACCATGCAGAAGAATTGGATTGGTCGATCAGTTGGCGCGGAAGTTGAGTTTGCGGTTAGCGGTCAAGATTCCAAGATTACAGTTTTCACAACTCGTCCTGACACGTTATTTGGTGCGACGTATGTAGCTTTGGCGCCGGAGCATCCTCTGATTTCTCAGTTGGTCAATTCTGATACGCGCGAAAAGGTTGAAGCGTATGTCCAAGCTTCGCAACAAAAATCTGATGTTGAACGCCAGGAGAATAAAGAGAAAACGGGCGTATTTACTGGCAGTTATGTTATAAACCCAGTCAATGGTCAAAAATTGCCGATTTGGGTGGCGGATTATGTTTTGGGCGGCTATGGAACCGGCGCAGTCATGGCGGTGCCAGCGCACGACGAGCGCGATTTTGCGTTTGCCGAGAAGTTTGACTTGCCGATTATCCAGGTTATTGATAAGCCTGAGCATTCAGCCGATGCTGGCTGTTATTCTGGTGAAGGTGAGTTGATAAATTCCGGACAATTTAACGGGACCAGGAGTGAGGATGCTCGCGAGCAAATTGTTGCGTGGCTGGAGCAGCAGAATTCTGGGCGAAGCAAAACCACGTATAAAATGCGCGATTGGTTGATTTCTCGTCAGCGCTATTGGGGCGCTCCGATTCCAATTGTTCATGTTGATGGTCGTGCGCCAATTGCCGTGGCTGATGAATGCTTGCCGGTGATTTTGCCAGAGGTGGAGAACTTTAAGCCAACGGGCGGTAATACTTCCGTTTTGGCTCAAGTTGATGATTGGGTGCGAGTCTGGGTGGATGTTGAAACTGGAAAAACTGTGCCGATTACGGAAAATAAACCTGACGGCGACAATTGGGTAGAAGGTCGACGCGAGACTGATACTTTGGATGGCTATGCTTGTTCTAGCTGGTATTTCTTGCGCTATCTCGCTTCGCTGACGGTGATGTCTTCGAGGTCTGGCATGTTGAGCAGCATTAATCCTTGGCTGTTCGGTTGCTTTTTTCGTTGTCGCCGCTTTGGCTGGTCTGCTCACTATGCTGTGCAGTTCGTCGTTGTTGGATGCGCTTTTTCTATGGGCTGTTTTTGGTTTTGACTCCCGAGCGTTTGCAAGCGGATGCTGTCGATTGCGTTCATTAATGGCGCCAGACGGTGAGAGGATGTGCAAGTCTAAGGGCCATGTCATTGATCCGGTGGGACTTATGGATAGTGCGATGTGGTGCGTGTTGCGCTGCGCGTTTACGAGTGTTTTCGTCGCGCCTTCATAGATGATGAGAACTGCGCCAGTGAGGATGCTGGTGGCGTTCCGGGAACTTCTCGGTTGCCTTAGATGCGCAGGCTGGAATTTGGTTCAGGAGTTCGTTGATAAGAATGTAATCTACTCTCTCCCGAAGGATAACCAAGAACTGTTGCGATTAACTCATTTGACAATTAAAAAAGTTACTCGTGACATTGAAGATGAGAAGTTTAACACGGCCGTGGCTTCGATGATGGAAATGGTCAATGGCCTGTATAAGATAAAAGAATCGCATGGAATTCATGTATCAGATGAATGGCGATTTGCATTAGAAAGTTTGATTCAGATTTTGGCGCCTTTTGCTCCGCATATCACAGAGGAATTGTGGCATGAAATGGGTCATGATGATACGGTTCACGTTGGTCACTGGCCAAAGTGGGATGAAAAATATCTAAAGAGTAGCGTGATGACTATTATAGTTCAAGTGAATGGCAAGCTTCGTGCGAAACTTGAACTGCCGAGTGATATGGACAAGCAGGGTGTTGAAGCGGCAGCTCTAGCTGACGAAAATGTCCAGAAATTCACAAACAATAAACCACCTAAAAAGATGGTTTATGTTCCAGGTAAGCTGGTGAATATAGTGGTCTAGGAAACAGCCTACTTCGATCCGTCTTCTATTCCTGTTATGGCTATGCTTGGCTTTCCGTCACCGTTTATGTCGCCTATAGCGATGTTGACGGTAGATCCCGGTTGGATCTCTGAGTCGCCAGTCTTGTTTTTGTAGAGATCTTTCATGTAGACAGCAGTTTCGTATATAGAGCTTCTTGCCTCATTAGGGTCTATCTTATTTTTAGGATTTTCCTCGTTGTATTCTTCCATGGCTGTTTCGGCTACCGAAGTCGGATTTTCTCCTTCTTCAAGCGTGACGGTGCGAATTTCTGTATTTTCTGGTAGCTCCGTGATGATTCCGTTGCTATAATCCTCTACAACTTGAGCTACTTGGTGGGCAGGGCTTGGTCCTTTTTCTGGTGATTTAGGGCTATAGAATAAGCCTAGGGCGTTCGCAGCTCCAGCTAATCCTAACGCGGCCAATGCTACCGCACCGATCTTAACTACAGATTTTGGTATTTCTATTACAGGTCTGTCGTATTCGTTGTTACTTTGTAGTGTAAATTGTTCTTTACTCATGTCTTGTATATTACCATAAACGACATAAAAAGTCAATATTATTATCTAATTTGCAGACAAGCTCTTGAGATTGTCCAATAAAAAAGGTATAATGGTACGTAAGTTTTATGACAACCTAAAAGAGGAGAATAAATTATGGCACAACCTAAGAAACAGAGTAGTCCACGTAAAACTGGTCTTCGTCGCAGTCACTTGGTATTAAAATTGGCACGTCGTGTTAACGCAACTTCACCAGTTAAGGTGAAGACAACCAAGCGTGAAACTGGTAAAACAACAAAATAATAATTACGAACAGGACGCTTAATAATGGCATCAAACCGTCATTTGGGACGAATTGTCGCACTGCAAACACTTTATGAACATGAATTTCGCAAAGAGGTTGGTGATAGCTGATGTTGATTATAAGACTATTTTAAAGCGTAATTTGGCTGAATATAAATCATCGGTTGACGATATTGAATTTATCGATAATTTGATCAGCGGCGTACTTTCGACGCAGAGTCAATTGGATGAGAAATTGCAGCCATTGGCGCCAGAATGGCCTATTAGTCAGTTGCCGCGAATTGATCGGGCGGTACTTAGAATTGGTTTATATGAATTGCTATATTGTGCAGATACCGTTCCACCAAAAGTGGTGATTAACGAAGCGGTAGAATTAGCGAAAGCGTTCGGTTCGGATAACTCGGGTAAGTTTGTGAATGGCGTGCTTGGCACGGCACTCCGTACTCTCGTGGGAGGAGTCTGACAGTGAGAACAAGCAACTTTGATAAGATAAAAAAATATTTTGGTGGCAGTTAGAAGTCATTGATTCAGGAAATTGTGCTTTGTTTCAACTGCTGGTGGCGTGATTTTTCGTCGTAATAAAAAGGGCGAGGCAGAGTTTTTGCTATATCAGGACGCTCGCGATCGCTGGACAATTCCTGAAGGGCATATTGAGCCGGGTGAAACAGCTCAAGTGACGGCTCGTAGGGAAATCGGTGAGGAAACTGGGCTGAAGAAAATTGAACTGCACGGCTGGCTGGGCAAGGTGAATTTTCGTTATCGTCGAATCGATAAATTGGTATTGATGACAACGCAAGTTTATCTAGTTAAGGCGCTGGATCCTAACGAGAAACTCCAAAAGGAGGAATGGATGAATGGTCTTAAATGGTTTAGTTTTCATGAGGCGCTGGATGAAGTTGAATATGAAGATATTGGCAAGCTGATTCTTTTGGCGATGAAACGAATTAGACAGGAGAACTTATAAATGAACGGAATGAACACTGCGCCATATCAAGATTTTGCGCGCGAAAAATTAGGTTTTGAATTTACGAATTTGGATTTGCTGATTACAGCTTTGACTCACCGTAGTTATGTGAATGAGCATCGAAAATCCGTTCATCACCACAATGAGCGCTTGGAATTTTTAGGTGATGCGGTTTTGGAATTGGGCGGTAACGGAATATTTGTTTACGCATTTTTTCTTGAGCCAGAGGGAATTTTGACTGCTTGGCGGGCAGCTTTGGTGCGAACGGAAAGTATTGGTGATGCTGGCGATAAGTTGGGTTATGGTCCGCTGATTCGTATGTCAAAGGGTGAGAAGAATGGCTCAGATCGAGCGCATTTGCAGATTTTAGCTAATGCGTTTGAGGCGGTAATCGGCGCGATTTATTTGGAGCGTGGTTTTGATGATGCTCGTGATTTTATTCACAAGCATATAATTGTTAAGTTGGATGGAATTTTGGAGTCTGGCAGTTGGCGTGATCCGAAGTCATATTTGCAGGAGATTTCTCAGCGAGTTGACAATCAAACGCCAGTATATAAAGTCCTGAGCGAAGAAGGTCCAGATCACGATAAAGTCTTTACTCTTGGGGTTTTTGTTGGCGATAATATGATGGGGCGAGGCATTGGTCCATCTAAGCAAGTCGCTCAACAGCAAGCTGCTCGTGCTGCAATTGCTAAATATAAAGAATCTGGCGAGAAATAATTAAAGTTTGCACGGCGTAAACTGCTCGTGTATAATGAAAATACAGTTTAATTCCAGGAGGAGGGGCAGAATGTCAACAATAGATCAGCAGTTTGTAGAATATACTGTAAAGGCGTTGGTTGGACATCCAGAAGACGTCGTAGTAGACCGAACGATTGATGAAAAGGGCGTTTTACTAACATTGACAGTTAATCCAGCAGATTTGGGTCGAGTTATTGGTAAGCGCGGTAGTACGGCACAGAGCTTGCGTACACTTCTGCGAGCTTTGGGTGCAAAGAATGACGCTCGATATAACTTGAAGATCGTTAACAATGATGGTTTTTCTGGCGCACGCGAGAAAAATGATTATAACGGTAATGCTTCTGTGGATAACTCAACAGATGAAGCTGTGGAAAATGGATCATCTTACGCAGAAAACACCAGAAAAGAGCTTGCAGAACTCGACGATCTTGATATATAATTAAAACCAGTTCAAAGCACAGACGTTATGCGAGAACAGCTCTATGCGAGACAATGAGGTAACCATTGAGCGCCTTATTTGTGCTAAAAAACCGTCCTTATTGGGGCGGTTGTTTTGGTGGGGAATATGACTGTTTTATTGTCGTCGCGCTGCAGTTTCGCCAAGTTTTCTTTCTGTCGATTTTGATTCTGTTGATTCCGTCTCTGTGCTTTTTGGCTCATCTTCCTCCAATGCTTTCGAGCATTCTTCCATTGATTTTAGGAATTCTGAGATTCTGGTCAGTTTGTCTTTATCTTCTTCCATCTCCTCCATCCAATTAATCATTTCTAAGATTTCATCTCGTTTATCATCTTCCAGCAGTTCTAAATAGAGGGTTAATAGCTCCGAATAGATATCTAATAATTTCGAATCACTGAGATGAATACAACTCGCGGCTGTTTCTTGTAAGCGTTTATAAAAATCACTACTCCTAAGTGAATTTTTTTCTTGATCGTTCAGAGGGCGTCCGTGGATAGCTTCTTCTGCTTTGATCATATATTCAGCGATAGGATTTTCTTCATTGCGCTCATGTATGAGTACAATAGTCCATAGGTGTTCTATGCGTTTCTTTCTAAGATGTTTTATCGATTCTGTATAATATTTCTCGACTTCCTCGTCTGATTTATCATAAAGATTCTGTCCGAAGTCCCAAAGGCATATAATACGCATTTTCTCTACGTCATTAGTGTCGTATTCAGGACTAATCGGCTGAGATAT
Source organism: Candidatus Minimicrobia vallesae (assembly GCF_018866205.1). GTDB lineage: Bacteria > Patescibacteriota > Saccharimonadia > Saccharimonadales > Saccharimonadaceae > Nanosynbacter > Nanosynbacter vallesae. Next base: position 490,913 of record NZ_CP076459.1, on the reverse strand, counting down.
AATACTTCCTAATGTTCTTCCTGTTGACACTTCAAGAGCTTTTCCGGTCTCTGGATCATGTGTTACTGTATAGCCAAGCGAATTTATTGATTTCAGGACTGTAGCTCCTTGCCTTCTTAATTCACGGAGTCTCGCTTGCCGTCTTTCTTCCGGTTTGCATCTTGGGTTGTTGTAACCATAATCCATCATTACTTTACCTCCTTATAAGTTTCCCTAGTATTAGATTGTATAGTATATTGGCATAATAAATTAAATAGGTCAAGCAATAAACATCAAATGTATATTATGTATGAACAGTTATGTTCACTATTGGGAGCCTTATTTGTGCTAAAAAACCGTCCTTATTGGGGCGGTTTTTTGGTGGGGAATAATTTCTGTAAAAAGACATGAAAATAGCCCGCCTAGAGGCTCGAGCCTATCAAGGCGAGCTATTCTCATTGGCGGGCGGTTAGCCCTTGTTGCGGGAGCGAATGCTCCACGCAGGATGCACGTTGTCCCAGAGTTCGTGGGAGCTATTTTCGATCCTCTGAGGAAGGTGTCTCTGACACTCCTCGGTGTCATAAATCCTCCGCAGACAGACCTCAGGGGAGGCGTGCTTAAGAAAGACGTTCGTAAGCTCGCTTCCGACAACTTCATTGAGGAAGTCGTACAGATAAATTTCGGGATGACCTTCCCAAGAGATCTCCCCAAATTGCTGGTCGAGCTGGACAGACTCTTTGTCTCTCTTGTCGAAATCACACCATCCGGTGCCGTCGTAGACGGTGATGGTACAGTTATCGTACAGAGAATTAAGAGTCACTCCATAGCCATCGTCCGCCCACCAAATAGCGCTGACCTCGGACCCGAGGAGGACCTCAAATGCCGCTTCCTCCGACTGCTCGCTGGAGGCGTTTGGCTCCATAGAGACTAAGGCGGTGATAGTGATGGATACATGCCCGTCGGGTGCTTCTTTCACAGTAGAGTAAGACAACAACCCGCATTCCGCGAGCGTCATTTCCCATGATTCAGCGTCCTTGTGCATGACGTCTCTCTCTTCCTCTGTAAGGGCTACTTCTACTCGGTTGAGTAAAAGTTGATATATATATCATACCTGGACAAAAAAGTCAACACTTGCTACACTGTAACAGATGAGAAAGTTTCAAGTAATTACGCTTTTCCCAGAAATGACGACGGGAGTTTTTAATAATTCCATGATGTGGAAGGCTCAGAAAGACGGTATTGTGGAGCTTACGACGGTGAATCTGCGGGAGTTTGGTTTGGGTCCTCGTCGTCAGGTTGATGATACTCCTTATGGCGGTGGCGACGGGATGCTTCTTATGATTGAGCCGTTATGGAAAGCGGTAGAATTTGCGAAATCTCAGGATGAAACAGCGAAGGTGGTACTGATGAGTCCGCGAGGGCAACGCTGGAAGCAGGCTAAAGCTCAGGAAGAAGCCGATGATGACAGGGGTGTGATATTTATTTGCGGGCGATACGAGGGTGTTGATGAGCGAATTTTAGAACTAGTTGATGAGCAATGGAGTATTGGCGATTTTGTGCTGACGGGCGGAGAGCTGGCGGCAATGATGATGATTGATTCTATTGTTAGGTTGATTCCTGGAGTTTTGGGCGGCGAAAAGTCTGCGGAAATTGAAAGTTTTTCAGATGGAGAAACGTTGGAATTTCCACAATATACACGACCTGAGGAGTTTAAAGGTTTACGTGTGCCGGATGTTTTATTGAGCGGACATCACGGAAAAATTGCCGAGTGGCGCGCTGAACAATCGCGGATATTGACCAATAAAAATACCCCATAGAGACGGGGTATTTTAAGTTGTGGTGGATTTGTCGTAGAGCGAAAGGTACTGTTTTGTGGTGTTTATTTTTGTAACGTTCGCTGATTTAACTTTATGACGTTTTTATAAAAAGTGCAAGTGCTTTCGTAAAAAATACAACAAGCTTGAGCTTTTTTGACGCGCAAGCTATACTGAAATTATGTCTAAAAAAGTGAATAAAATTGTTAAATTGATTACAGGACTATTAATAATGGTGTCATTATTATGTCAATTATTTACGTTTGAGAAGTTTCCAACAGAATTGGACGCTATTTTCAAAAATTATAACACCAGTGTCGCAGTGGCGATATTACTGGTCTTGTTTGAGCTATGGTCAATACCGTATTTGCTCGGCATGAAATTACCCACCAAAATACTCTTTGTTAGCAGATTGGCGGTGAAAGTTAGCTTAGCTGGTCTGATTTTCTTAGAGAGCTGGACTGTCCTGAATGGTGGGCAAAAATACACTTGTCAAATATATTCTACCTAGTAGGTATGCTTATGGTATTTGTTATACCGATATTCTGCACAAAATCTCGGTCGTGGGATACAATCAGAACGCCTCCATTATAGTTTTTTAATGCGTGTTCTAGCGCTTCGATTGTCGGTATATCAAGATTATTGGTCGGCTCATCAAGAATCAATAAACCAGCATTATTGGCAGCTATTCCTGCCAAGAGTACCTTGGCGCGTTCACCTCCGCTTAACTCGCGGCCTGGTGTTACTTGAATAATATCTTTCTTGAGATTGAACCGAATAAGTAAATTAATTGCGTCATGCAATTCAAGTGATGGCGCAAGGTGACGAAGGTTATTGAGCGCAGAGTCGTCAGGTAACGGCAATGTTTGATTTTGATCGACGTAGATAACATTTGCTTGCTTGCTGGCATGAACATCGCCAGATGAAACAGGAGCGTCACCTATGATACCGCGTATCACAGAGGTCTTACCTGCACCATTTTCGCCCGTAAGTAATACTTTGTCGCCCGAACGAATATTAAAAGTAACGGGTCCTATCATCTTCTCTCCATCATGTGAAATACTTAGCGATTGCACAGAAATAAGACTATGCTTCTTAGACGATACTTCATCGAAAGCAAACTTAATAGCAATTTCATCCTCCACTCTCTCAGGTTCATCCAATTGTCGCAGACGAGACTCTACACCTCCAGCCGCCCCTGCAATATTTGAAGATGCACGCTCTTTACGAAAATTATCATTTAACTTATCACTATCCGGTTTTTTGTGGCTAACTTTGGCCGAATTCGCACGAATTCTCGCATCCCGCGCAACACGATATAGTCGCTTTTTCTCCTTTTCATATTGCTCATAGCGATCAGTCATTGCTTGACGAGCTTCACGTCTTGCTTCAATATATTCATCGTAACCAAGATTATATTTGTTCACGCCCTTGCCACCAGTCAATTCTATGATCCGTTCTGCAGCGTTACGTAAGAAATGCCGATCATGAGACACTATCAGGAAGGCTGCATTAGAGCCTTTGATAAATTTTTCTAATACAACGACGCCTTTTTCGTCAAGATTATTGGTTGGCTCATCGAGTAGGACGATATCGTAATGCGAAGCAAACACTGCTGCAAGCGCAATTCGCGTTCGCTGACCGCCAGAAAAGTTACCGATTTCCTTATCAACGTCAATCGAGGCTATACCGGCGCGCCTTAGTGTCTTTTCTAAATTCGCACCAAACAATACGACCTCAAACTTGTCATAGCGCTCGAGTGCATCAGCATAGAGTAAAAGTGTGTGTTCGCTCGAGTCATGTTCAAGCTTGACGTACTGCCCGTCAAACTGTTCGCGTGCACCCTTGACTCTTGTAACTTCTTCAATAAATCCATATACACTATGGTCTAGCCATTCGCGCAAATCTTGCGGTAACATACCAATCTCTTCTTTAGTCCTTACAATCTCACCAGAAGTAGGAACGAGGTCACCATCGATAAGTTTTAAAAGTGTTGTTTTGCCAGCGCCGTTTGGTCCTACGATGCCAATTTTTTCACCGCTATTAATGGTGAACGATACGTCATGAAGAATTTCTTTTCCGTCAATTTCATAAGAGACATGGTTGAGGCTAATCATGTAAACATATTATAACTTATTTTTCAACTCTTAACAGCAGTTCCATCCAGGGTTGCGTGTAGCGCGGCGACTCTATTACCTAGGTAAAGCCCTAAAATTTCTACTAATTGAGTAGTAGATGGACAGCCAGAAAGAGTTTTTACAATTAAAAAAGAAAAATATAGCGCGAAAATTTCTTGGCTGGGATGGAGGGATTCGAACCTCCGAATGGCGGGACCAGAACCCGCTGCCTTACCACTTGGCGACATCCCAACGGCAAACATAATTGTACTATAGAAAAAATGATTTCTGCAAGCGTTTACTGGCCAGCGTTGACGCGATATATTTATAGTATGGATTTGCAATGGATTGTGAAATTAATTGCTGACGGACTAGTGGTGCCGGTCGTGCTAATTGGTGCGTACGCGCTGATAAAATTGGTTCCAAATAAAGAGAAATATCAAGTTTACAGCCAAGTTTTGATGGCTGGCTTAACCGCTTACGTGGCGGCAAAAATTATCGGGTCAATTTATCAACCAGATCAAATGCGCCCGTTCGAGATTCTGGGCGTATCTGCCGGCGCGTCATTCCTTAATAATCCGGGTTTTCCGTCTGATCACGCTCTATTTACAATGGCAATTACTTTGGCGGTATTTTTTGGAGCAAAGAGTTGGCGGCTGGCTGTTGTTTGTTTGGTTATGACAATCTTAATATGTGTCGGTCGGGTTATTGCTCTGGTGCATACGCCGCTTGACGTTATTGGCGGATTATTGATTGCTTGCGTAGGGATTATTTGGTATAAACCGATGAGTCTCCTGAAAAAGCATAATATTTAAGCATATACATTTGCAATATTGACAAGTTTACGTTACAATTTACGTATGAAATTATTGTCAGCTATTTTCCGTGAAGAAATATCAGATTACACATATCCATTTTCAAGGCGAGTTTTCTTGAGGATTTTGGCGATTTTAGTTGCTAGCGGCGCGGCTATCTGGTTGCTGGCGCTTGCGTTTGATAAATTTATGATTACACCTGTATTTTGCGCGAACGCTGAGCATATTTCTATTTGCGCAAACAGCACAAGCATTGCATCTTACGTTGCGTTGGTTTTGGCGGGAATTATGTTGGTGCCGGTGTTGGCGGTATTTGGCATTAAGCGACCTTTGCTAGTAGTAATCGCGGCAACTGTGTCGTTGTGGAGTGCTACATTATGGGCTGGAGGATCTTGGATTTTGTCATTGCTATGGGTGGTTTTGGCGACAGTTTTGGTGTATTTGTCGTTAATTTGGTTGAATAGAATTCGTGGCAATGGCGCGGCAATTTTGTTTATGACTTTATTTGCGATCTTAGCACGAGTTGTCTTGGCGTTATAATCACTGTACACTAAGTGTATGGAAATCATTATCATTATTCTCTTAATTGTTATTACTATTGGTTTGGGTGCGACTTTATTTGTCTTGCAATCAAAAATCAGCGAGCTAAAAAATCAATCATCCGTCGAGCTAATTAAAACCGATGTCGTGGAGTTGGGGCGGACTATTGCGAAACTGAATGAATCTGTTAGCGATAAGTTGGAGCGAAGTAATGCGCAGTTTCAGACTTCCGTGCAGAAACAATTGTCAGAGAGCGCGAAGTTGGTGGCTGATGTGACGCAGCGATTGGCGAAATTGGATGAGACTAATAAGCGTGTGGTTGATGTGGCGACCGATCTGAAAACCTTGCAAAACGTGTTGCAAAACCCAAAGCAGCGTGGCGTTTTTGGTGAGTTTTATCTGGAGAGTGTGTTGGATAACGTTTTGCCAGCCAAGCAATATCAAATGCAATATCGTTTCAAGGACGGCGAAATTGTTGACGCGGTTATTTTTCTGGGCAAGGGTCAAATTATTGCCGGTGGACAGTAAGTTTTCTTTGGAGAATTACAATCGCATGATTAACGCCGAGACAAAATCTGAGCGTGAAATGTGGCTGAATAAGGTGAAGGCTGACCTTAAGGGGCGAATTGACGAAACTAGTAAATACATTCGTCCGCGCGAAAACACCATGGACTTTGCTTTTATGTTTATTCCTAGCGAATCTTTGTATTACGATCTTCTGATTAACAATGTCGGTCAGGGTGGTTCGAGTCGCGATTTGATTGAATATGCGTTCCGAGATAAGCGAGTGATTATTGTTAGTCCGACTAGTTTTTTGGCGTACCTGCAGACCGTTCTTCAGGGGCTTCGTAGTTTGCAGATTGAAGAGCAGGCCAAAGATATTCAGGTTCGAGTTGGTCAATTGGGCGTTCATATTAAAAAGTTTGACGAGTTGATGACGAAAATGGGCAAGAGTCTTAGTACGACCGTTGGTCATTACAACAATACGTACAAGGAGTTGGGGAAGATCGATAAGGATGTCGTGCGAATTTCTGGTGGCGATAATCAAGCGCAGCCGGAGCTGATTGATCGGCCGACTCAGGAAGACTAAGCATAAAAAATACCCCGCCGATTAAGCGGGATATTTTATTGTGAAGTTATAATCTATTCTTCGTCTTTGTTTCTGTAATTGACGAGTAGAAATAGGTTGCCGCCTAATGCTGCGCCGATTGGGGTCAGCGGCAATTACTTCCAGGCTAAAGCGTGAATAGCTTTTTTCGCCTTCAGCTGGTAATACTCCGTTGCTGCGTAGTTGAGAGTCGGTTTTCTCTGTAACAGCCGAAGAAACTGCTGGGTTCAAAGTTGCGCCTGAGATGTAGATCTCGCGTGGGTAAGTGCGGCCGTTTTTCTCAGTTTGAGTAGTGCTTTGATCTTTTTTGGTTTTTGCAATGGCAGTACTTTTAATGTATGAAGAGATTGAGCCAGATACGACAAGACCAATCATTAATGCTAAGCCAATTCCAAAAGCTTGACCAGCTGCTTTGATTTCTTTGCGCTGCACAAAACTGCGGCGATGCCAAATACAAATACAGCGGTACCGACTAATTCCATCGCGAAGATGTTCCAAGAGAACGCGGTGAATTGGTCAAAGCTTAAACAAATCCGCCGTTTGTTAATGAGCCGACAAGTACGATAGCCGCCATTGCACCGAGGAATTGTGCGCCCCAGTAAAAATGGTACAAGTACGGTCTTTAGCTTGCGCATTGTCCATAGACCAAACGTGACAGCTGGGTTTACGTGTGCCAGAAATGTTGCCGATAATTGCAACGATGAACATCAACGCAAAACCGACATACATTGATGACAAAATATCTGATGCGAATAATGCGGCAAGTGTCAAAATGAACGTGCCGATAACTTCGTCGCAAATAACGATGTTAATTAAGTTGTTTGGTAATTTAGAATCTAGTTCGACACGCTTGCTTTTAGCGGTAGATTCAGCAACGACACGCTTGACGGTCGTTTTGGTTTCAGTCTTAGCGGCAGCGGTTTTCTTTTCTGCGGCTTTAACTGGGGCTTTCTTTGAAGTTTTCTTCGTAGCCATATTCCCTCCTTAAAGTAATATCACGACTATTATAACATAATTTGCTATACTGTAGTTATGGGATTATTTGTAAATCAGCAGGATCAGCGCAGTGAATTGCAAGAGCGAATTGTGGCGGAATTAAGAGAGAAGGCGAAGGCTTCGAGTTTGCAAGAAAAGGCAACTATGGACGGCGTCGACGACATAAGATATTTGGAAGGCACGAAACAGACGACGACTTTGGCGTGGGCGTGGATTTTAATTGCTATTATGGCTGGTGCGGTGATTGTAATGTTTTTAATGCAAGGACGATAAAATGGTTGACTTAGACGAATTGAGAAGAGAAATAGTTTTGGCGGTTTCGCAATCCAAATCTCCGCGTGAGTTTTTACGTGATCGACGACTTAGGGAATTGTATGATCAAATCAAGTCATTGCCGCCAGTTGAGCGTGGTCCGTTCGGCAAGCAGATTAACGAGCTGAAGCAGGCGATTGAACAGGCTATTGATGTGCGACTGGAAGAGTTGGAAAAAGTTGACTTGAAGCCGATTGACGTTACGGCGCCGATGGATGTGAATTCGCCCAAGGCCTGAACTTTTGCTGAGCGAACAAGGCACGATTCATCCGCTGAGCGCTGAAATTGAGCGCATTTCTGAGATCTTTAATCGCATGGGTTTTGTCACGGAAGAGTCCAGAGAGATTGACGATCAATTCCATATGTTCGAGAGCCTGAATTTTCCAAAAGGTCATCCAGCGCGCGACGATTACGATACGTTTATGACCGAGGAAACTGATTCTAATGGCGATCGTTTGATTGCGCCGGCGCATACGTCGACTATGCAAAATCGCGTGTTGATGAAATATCGCGACAATTTGGAAAAAGGCGAGGCTATTGCCGCTATCGTTCCTGATCGTGTTTTCCGTAACGAAGATTTGGATGCGCGCCACGAGCATACATTTTATCAAGTCGAAGGCGTGTACGTTTCGCGTCGGAGTTAATGTTGGCAATTTGATTGCTACGTTGCAAGAATTTTTGCAGGAATATTACGGCAAGAAACTTGACGTTCGCGTTAATCCATTTTACTTTCCGTTCACTGAGCCTAGCTTCGAGTTTGCGTTAAGTTGTCCGTTTTGTGAAGGAAAAAATCCTGATTGTAAAGTCTGCTCTGGTGAAGGTTGGATTGAGCTATTGGGCTGCGGAATGATTCATCCGAATGTTCTTCGGGCGGCACAAATTGACCCGAATGAATATACGGGATTTGCTTTTGGTTGCGGAATCGACCGCTTGGTTATGATGAAATATGGAATCGAAGACGTGCTGGTATTTTGGAAGCGGTAAGTTGGACTTTTTGGAACAGTTTTAAGGAGCTATTGTACACGATAATATTAGTAGCTCAAAAACTTGTAATAAAAGAGGCAGTTCTGTGTGCCGATAGAGAATTTGTTGCAGCGAGAGAGATCGCTAAAAAAGATAGGAGGAGGTAAAATGGATCCCACAACAATTTGACGCACTCATCATTGGTTTTGGCAAAGCTGGCAAAACATTGGCGGTAGCGCTGGCAAATGCGGAAAAAAAGGTAGCGCTAGTGGAGCGGTCGCCAAAGATGTATGGCGGCACCTGTATTAATATTGCTTGTATTCCTACTAAGGTGCTAGTCAATGCAGCCGAACATCATCAAAGTTTTGATGAGGCGATGGCGCATAAGACAACAGTGGTAGCGCGGTTGAATGAGAAGAACTATCATATGCTTGCGGATCGTGAAACAGTGAGCGTCATTGAGGGTGAGGCATCGTTCGTAGATGATCGTACTGTGAAGATTGTGGCGGGTAGCGATGAGCTAGTAGTTAGTGCGCCGCAGATTTTTATTAACACCGGTGCGGAATCAATCATCCCAGATATTCCAGGTGTTGATAAGCCGTTTGTGTATACCAGTACTGAATTGCTGGATAGAATGACGCAGCCAAAACAGCTAGCTATCATTGGTGGCGGTTATATTGGGTTAGAATTTGCCTCAACTTATGCCAAACTTGGTACAAAAGTAACAGTGTTTGAGAGGGGCGATGCTCTGCTTGCACGTGAAGATCCAGCAATTGCTCGGGCTGCTACTGAAGCATTGCAGGCACAGGGTATTGAGATTGTGTTTAGTGTGGATGTGACAGCGATTGAGGGTGAGTCTACTGCGACGATTCGCACAGTAAATCATGATGATTACGCTGGTTATGATGCGGTTTTGATGGCTACGGGCCGTCGCCCGGCAACGATGAGCTTGAATTTACCAGCTGCTGGTGTAGCGACGGATTGAGGCGCGGGGCAATTGTGGTTGATGAAACACTTCGCACTAGTCGGTCGCATATTTGGGCAATGGGTTATGTAACGGGCGGGCCACAATTTACTTATGCGTCGCTGGACGATTTTCGGATTGTGAGAAGCCAGTTGCTGGGTGTTGTTCTGTCCACTCGCGCCAAACAAAAAACCTTGCCGTACGCGGTTCTTTATGCAAACGCCGCTAGGTCGGGTGGGTATCGATAGAGGTTGAGGCGGCGTGCGACGGGTTGTGAAATTATCGTAAAAGAGCTGCCTGCTGTGGCGATTCCACGCCTGCATGTTGATAATGCTGGGCAACATGATTGCTGCGTGCGGTGATTGATGTAAACACTGAACAAATTTTGGGTGCTAAGTTTATTGTGGTCGTAACTCGTCAGAAGTCATTAATATTATCAAAACTGTAATGGATATTGGCCTGCCATATACTGTGCTGCGTGACCAAATATTCACTCATCCAACGGTGAGTGAGGCATTAAACGATTTATTTGCATAAAGGAGTAATTTGGTGAATCACACAATTTTTGACGACATCGTATCTGGAAAAATGAAATCTTGGAAGATTTGGGAAGATGAGAAATTCCTAGCATTTTTAACACCGTTTCCGAATACGCCAGGTTTTACTGTGGTGATTCCGAAGTATAATCCGGGCGATTATGTATTTTCTTTGGATGATAATTTATATTCTGAAATGATGCTGGCGGTGAAAAAAGTTGCTGGTATTTTGGAAAAAGCGTTTGACACGCCACGAGTGGCGCTGATTTTTGAAGGTACGGGCGTGGCGCATGTGCATGCCAAATTGATAAGCCGCTTCATGGTGATTTGGCAAAGGGAATTGGTTCGCCAGTGTCGCACGAGCAGGCGTTTTATGAGGAATATCCTGGTTGGTTAACCACGGGCTGACGGTCCGAAAAATGGATGACGCTCAATTGGATGAAATTCAGGCGCGAATTTTGGCCGTGCAAGAAGAAAACTAACAATCTGTTGATTGGAATGAGGAGGTCTCATGGCAGTACGTGGTAAAGCGCTGATGATAACAATAGTTGGTGTCGTGGCGGTACTGGCTGCAATGTCTGTTGCTTGGGTCTTTCTGTGTCCAAGTCGTAGTGCTAATCTGCAAAAAGCTCACATTCAGCGGCGTGATTATGACCAATCAGTAAAGGATATTCAAAAGGTCATTGCTGATGATGCGGCTAATGGCGAGGTGCGTCCAGAATCTCGCCCAATTCTGAAAACTCACGGCAAGAAAACTGCGCGGGCGGTGATGATTCTTCATGGCGTCAGCGGTGAGCCGTCGGCGATGGCAGAGTTGGCGGATTGGTTCTATCAGACGGGATACAATGTCTACGTGCCGCGAGCACCGCACCATGGCCTGAAAGATGGCAAGCAGCACGGCAAAGTTCGCGCCAGTGAATTGGTGAAGTTTATGAGTGATAGTGCTGGGCTGGTCAGCGGGCTGGGCGATGAGCTGGGTGTGATTGGTCATTCGGGCGGTGGCACGTTGGCGACGTGGCTAGCACAATATGGTGATGGATTGTTCTCGCGAGTGCTGCTGCTCTCACCGTACTACGAGCCGGACGCTTCTCAGGTGCCAAAGTGGCAAGTGGCACTACTGTGCAATCTTTACGGTAGGCATTTGCTGCCAGACCAGTTCTTTGACGGCGCGTTGTCGTACCGGGCATTAGCAAATTATGTCATCGTCAAGCAAAATTATCGCAGTGATTTGAAGGCGGTAGGGTTGAAGCACGTTGGTTTGATCATCGGTAACGAGGACCGTCTGATTGACAGCGCCATGGCGCGTGATATTGCAGAAAAGATGGCCAAAAACAGTGGTGCCACGTTTACAAATGAGACGACGCCAGCACACATGGGAGTTGGACATGAATTGATATGGCCAGGGGATAAGGCTGTGAAGCAATACAAAAAAGAATTGTACGACATGTACGTACGGGTGTACGAGCGGTGAACATCCTCCTTGTTGAAGACGAACCGGCAGTTCGCACTGGCACCGAGCAGTTCCTCCGCCAGCGCGGTTTTACGGTGGTGACAGCGACCAGTGGCGAGGAAGCACTGGAGAAATCTACTGGGGCAGATGTGATTATTCTCGACATTATGCTACCAGGGATGAGTGGTATCGAGACGCTGCACCAAATTCGCCAGACCAGCGACGTGCCGGTACTGATGCTGACGGCATTGCATGATGAGCCGACGCAAGTTGCGAGTTTTGACGAGCTGGCGGATGATTATATGAGTAAGCCGTTTTCGCTGGTGATTTTGGAGAAGCGAATTAGGGCCTTGCTTCGCCGCCAACAGTCTGTCAAAAAGACCTTGTGGCAGCGCGGTCTGGCCTCGGTGGATTTCGCGGCGTATCAGGGATTTTATGATGATGCTGACGCACATCTCAAGCCCAAGGAAGTGCAGCTGCTCAAGCTACTCGTCGATAACCCAAACATGGTCTGGAGCCGGCAGTCTATCATTGATAAGTTATGGCTTGATGACGAGGTGCCGTTCGACCGGGTGATCGATGTCTACATCAAAAACCTGCGCAAGAAATTGCACCTCGACTGCATCATTACGGTGAAGGGAGTGGGTTATCGCTATGAAGCGGCTTAAATTATTTCCCAAAACATTTTTGGTGTCGATTGGCTTATTTGCGGCGTTGATTATCTTGGTGCATGCGCTGGTTTACACCTTGATGCCGCAATTTTATTTGCAGCAAAAAGAGCGTGAGGCGGCGGATAATCTGATGGCGCTTGTGGCTGAGTTGCGTGGTAAATCGGCTGAGGACATGCGTCGTCTCAGCCGGGAGTTTGCTCAGGTCGAAAAATGTTAATATCACGCTGACGATTGACGGTCGTGATCAGTATTTTCAGGGTTTTGAGTGTGATCACTATCGTGACTGACAGCGGTAAATCGGTCGATGCTAGCGTGGTGAAAATCGCTGATGGGCAAACGGTTGATCCGCGTTCGGTGATTTTGCAGCAGGGGAGTGTGGCGAATGGTCAAGGTCAAACGATTGCGGTCAAGCTGCTGGCCGACGTGGCGCCTGTTGCTCAGGCTAAGCTCGCTACCTTGCACGTATTGCCTTATACCATGCTCGGCTCGCTGTTGGTGGCGCTCGTGTTTTCGTACATATATAGCCGTTTTGTGACGCGGCCGATTCGCCAGATGGCGGCGGTGACCACGACTATGCAGCGACTGGAAAAGGACGCACATTATCCAGTGAGCAGTCACGATGAGATTGGCTTGCTGGGGCGAAATATTAATGAGCTCTATCAAAATCTGTGGCAAAACGATTCGCTCGTTGGAGCATGAGAATAAGCGAATCACGCAGCTGGAGAAAGAGAAAATCGCCTTCGTCCGCGCGGCCTCGCACGAGTTGAAAACGCCGTTGGCGGCGCTGCGGATCATGCTCGAGAACATGCAACTTAACATCGGCGAGTATAAAAATCGCGATCAGTACCTGGCGGAATCGGTGGCGCAGGTTGACCGCTTGGCGGCGATGGTGAATGATGTCTTGTGCTCTGGCAGCGTCGCCGAGCAGGCTTTGCGTCAGGAGAAACGGCTGAGGATTGACAAGCTAATCGCTGAGGTGGTTGAAGATTATGTGTTGCTGGCGAAAACGCGCGGCATGACTTTTCACGGTTGACGCCCGTCCGACGACCATTCGCGCTAACTATGACATGATGCGCCATGTTATCTCAAACCTGACATCAAACGCGGTGCGCCACGGCGACGCCAGCAGCGTCATAAAAATTACTTGTGACCAGCACGAACTGGCCATCGAAAACGCTTGCAAACCGCTCACCAAACAGCAACTTCAGCACATCTTTGATCCGTTTTATCGGAGCAATGGTGCGAAGCAACATGCCGACAGCAGTGGTATCGGCCTCTACATCGTGAAAATGCTACTCGACGCCAAGGGTCTGGACTATGATTTCACACTGCATGGGCGGGGCATGCGGTTTGTGGTGAGGTTTAATTAATGGCGACAATGGATTGGCGGTTATAATGAGGTATAGATTATCGGGGTTTGCTTTATGTTAGTAGTTTGGAAAAGAAAATATGGCTTGCCCCACGAATCTTATTAAAGAAAACAAGAAAGTGAAGTAAGATATAAAATGAGGGGATAAAATGGAAAAAATAAAATGTGATTTAGTTAATTGCTACGGGATTCAAAAGTTGGAAAGTGAATTTACTTTCTCTGACACTAGTGTAATTGCCATTTATGCGAAAAATGGCTTAATGAAAACATCATTTGCTAAGACTTTCAAAAAGATACAAGATAAAAAGCAAAAAGAAATTAGAGATGAGATTTTTGATATCCCAGGAGAAGCAAAAATAACCATCGATGGAAAAGATATTTCAGAAGAAGATGTTTTCGTGATAAAAAGCTTTGAGGCCTCTTATCAGTCAGGTAATCTTGCCGATCTATTGGTAGATGAATCTATAAAGGAAAAGATATCAGATGTTATCAAGCTAAAAAGCGACTTATTGAAAGATTTAGAAAAAGCTTCTGGTCTTAAAATTAAAAAAGTTATACAAGGCGTGAATGTACGTGAGCTAGAGCCAAAGATCGTAAAAGATTTTGATCTGGATGGCAGTATCTTACTGGGGTTGGAACTTATACAGGGACGTATAGGAATTGATTTTTCGGAAATTAAATATTCGGATATTTTTGATAATACTACACTGGGATATATTAAGAAAAAAGGGTTTCAAGAAAATATTGAAGAATTCTGTAAAACTAGTAATGAGATTTATGAACGACATGGTTTTTTAAAGAAGGGTATTTTTAGTCTGTCTGAACTTAAAAATGTCGAGAAATCACTGAAAGATAATGGATTTTTCGTAAACGATAATCTTGTAAAACTTTTTGGCGAGGAAGAAATACGTACAACTGAAGATTTTAGTGATGTAGTAAAGGGAATTGAACAAGAGATTAAGCAAAGCAAGGCCTTTACTGATATAGAGAAAGATTTGAAAACAGCTAAAGGTGGTGTACTAAGAAGAGTTATAGAGAATAACCCTGATGTAGTGCAGTATCTAAAGGAGTCTAAGCTTAAAGATCTACGTAGGCAATTATGGCTATCTTATATGAAAGATAATACCACGTTTAGCAACCTTAAAGATAAGTGGAATAGTCTTCGGCATGAGATTGGTGGCATAGATCCAGAAAAGACACGCTGGGGAGAAGCGCTAAGAATTTTTGAAGAACGATTTACGGTGCCGTATAAAATGAAAATTGCCAACGGAACAAGTGCTATTATGGGTGAGAATATTCCACAGGTAGAGTTTGTATTTACTAGAGATGGTCGGCAGCAAACTATCAGTAGAGGAGAGCTTGAAATCAAGGACACTCTAAGCCAAGGAGAGAAGAGATCCTTATATCTGCTAAATATTATTTTTGATATTGAGAAAATGAAGAAAGATTTAGCAGGAACAGACAAAGAAGTTTTACTAGTAGTTGATGATATTGCTGATTCTTTTGACTATAAAAATAAGTATGCAATTGTTGAATATTTATATGAAATGGCAAATTGCAAAAATTTTAAGCTCATTATCTTGTCGCATAATTTTGATTTCTATAGAACGATTACTAGTCGACTTGGCTTACCTAGATACGCTCATTTGCACGCAGAGCTGAACAATGGCGAGGTTATATTGAGAAAAGAATTTTATCAGAGAAATCCAATTGACCACTGGAAGGACAATATGACGCTCGCTCATGTAATTGCGCTTATTCCCGCAGTGCGCAATCTAATTGAATATACTAAAGGGAAAGACGATGCAGATTACGGTGAGTTAACTAAATTGTTACATAATAAAGAAGAAACATCTGACATAACATTTCAGTCACTTAAAGACATCTACGAGAGACACTTAGGTAGGAGTGATTTTATAAATATCAATACAGACACTCCAATAGTCGACGCAATTTACACAGAAGCTGAAACAATAACCATCGAAAAATCCTTACTTGAATATAAAATCATTCTGGCTATTGCAATTAGACATAGAGCGGAAGAATATATGAAGCGTAAGTTAAAAGAATATAGCGGTCAAATATCTTGGGGTCGTGAAGGGTCAGAAAGCGGCTCTTCACAAGAATTTCTTGATCAATTGGAGGCTCAGAAAAATCAAACGAGGAGCCTCTCTGATGCATTTAAACAGACTAAGTGCAGTAACGATACTGTGAAAGTGATTGATGAGGTAAATATTATGACCCCAGAAAATATACACCTTAATGCTTTTATGTATGAACCTCTTGTTGATATGGATATCAATGAATTGATTAATTTATATCGGAGAGTTAAAAAAATCTCTTCATAGCCTCTATATTAAGATGATGATAACCGTTTTCTAGAGTTAGTAGAATTACCCAGAGTTAGACAGATCTCCATTTCACATTCCCTTCACACACCCCTACTGCACTGACATAGAACCAAGAAAGGAGATCTATGTCATTTATACAACGTGCCTGGTTGTATATCACCAGGAAAAAACTCAAAACGCTGATTTTGCTGGCGATTTTGCTGTGTATGTCGACGATTATGCTGAGTGGATTTGTCATTAAGCATTCGACCGACGCGGCAGCGCAGTCGCTCGACAAAACGCTCAAGGCCGGCTTCACGCTGGGCAATAATCAGCGCACCAATCCGGGAACGGCCCGCGGCTCGGGAACGGTGTCGAACAAAGACATCGACGCGGTGAAGAACCTGGAGGGCGTGACGGACTATGTCAAGCGCCAGAACGCCACGGTCGATTTTATCAATACCAAGCTGGTGCCACTACCGAGCGGTGGCAGCGGCTATGATGCCCAGAAAGACAAGCAATTTGGCAACGCCGCCACAATCATCGGCGTCAATAAATCTGAGTCCGAGAAAAAGTTCCGGGCTGAGTCGCTCAAGCTCATCGCTGGTCGGCACATCACCGAGAACGATTCGCGCAAGATTTTGGTGCACGAAGACTTTGCCAAGGCTAACAACTTGAAGCTTGGCAGTAAAATTAAGTTGAAGGCCAATCAATACGACACCGACAACGAGCATCCATCCAAAGATGAGGTTGAGGTAGAAATCGTCGGTATATTTAATGGCAAAAACCCAAAGCAGGCGACCTATCAGGTGGAGTTGTTCGAGAATTTGTTCTTGACTGACCTCGCGACAACTCGCCAGTTGAATGCCTATACCGAGCAAAATGAGATTTACCAGGACGCTACGTTCTTTACCAAGGGCACCAAGCAGTTGGATGAGGTGATGGCGCGGGCAAATAAATTGCCGGTCAATTGGCAAAAGTACCAGTTGAATAAGAACAGCCAGGAGCTGGCTGGCGTGACTGGCGCGGTGAACGGCGTGTACGGCTTGATCGACGGTATGCTGTGGGCGACGGCGCTGGTCAGCGTCGCGGTGATCGGCATGGTGCTGTACTTGTGGATGAACGAGCGCAAGCGCGAGGCGGGCGTGCTCTTGGCGACGGGCGTGCCGCAGTCAAAGATTGTGTTGCAATACATCGCTGAGCTAGTGATGATCGCGGTGCTGAGTTTCGGTGCGTCGTACTTTACCGCAGGGCTGATCGCACAACAAATGGGTGACCATGTGGTGTCGCAGGCGGCACAGAATGCCACACGTCAAGCTGGCAGTTCCTTGAACGGTGCGTCGCTCGGTGCTGACGCTGACTCGGTGACGTCATCGCGCACGTTAGAAAAGGTGACGGTTGGCGTGCAACCAACGGATCTGCTGGCGGTGTGGGGCGCTGGACTGGCGGTGATTATCATCGCAGTGCTACTGGCTTCGCGGCCGATTACCCAATCAACGCCAAAAGAATTACTAACTGAAGTGGACTAGGGGCGAATGATGACAATTATCAAACGAGCCTGGACGGCTGTGACGCGCAAACGGCGTCGCAGCCTGACCATCGCCCTAATCATGACGCTGATTTTCACGCTGATGATTGGTGCGCTGAGGGTGTAGCAGACGATAGGCTGAGTATTATGCAAAACTCGCAGAGGAAAACGCGGAGCCTGTTAGAACTGTTAAACACATGGGTGGAGTTGCAGCGGGTGCAGCTGAATTGAGCCCCAGAGAACGTGTAGCGCAAGGTGAACTATTCCCAGAAAGCTGGGTTACTGGACAATAAGGCAAACAATTGATCGACACGGCAGGCAGCGGCGTGCAGCTGGACGCTAATGTGGCTGGCGAAGCAAAAGTTACGGGAGCGACACAGAGCAATTTGCTCGGCGAATTCACCGGTCGATTTTACCAACTAGAGCAGGGTAAGCATCTGGGGGCGAACGATCAAAACGCGGCGCTGGTTCACAAAACGTTTGCTGAGAAAAATGACATCAAGCCAGGCGACAAGCTGGACATTACCAAAGACGGCCGGCGGGTGACGGTGACTGTCATGGGCATCTTCAGCGGCAAAGGCGAAAAGCCAGCGGTCTTGCAGTCCGACATGGCGGAGAATCATCTCATCACCAACTTGGCTGCAGCGCAGCAGCTGACAGGTAGCCAGCAGCTGACCGAGCGACATATTTCGCCGGTAAATCCGCACCAGTTGAAGTCGTTAACGGACCGCGCTAAAAGCCTACCAAACGTCGATTGGAAAAATTTAGCCTGGACTGACAACGGGGCCGTGTTTGCCGGGGTTCTCCAAAATATAGCTGGTATTCAAAACATTTTGACGATTGCTACCATTTGCGCAGCCGCGGCAGGATTGGCGGTGCTGCCGCTGGTGCTAGTGTTCTGGGCGCGCGGCCGCTTGCATGAAATTGGCATCTTGCTGTCCATCGGCACGTCAAAGGGCAGATTATCGGGCAATTCTTGGGCGGAGCTGGCGATTATCGCTCTGAGGCTAGGCTCGGTGTTCGCGGCCGCCATCGGCTCGGTCGCCTCATCGCAAATTTCTACTGCCCTGACAGCGCAAACCGGACCAAACCAGCGCACAGAAAAGACTGCGGTGCAAGCTGCGCCACCGGCGACCTACTTGCAGGCTTTCGCCTTTGGCTACGTGGTCGTTCTGCTATTAGCCATCGCTGCCGCACCGCGCCAATCGTGCGCCAATCATGACAGCAATTTTTAGCAAACTTAAGTTAGGAGTTATCATGTCAATGCTTACTTTACGCGATATTATCTGTTATTCATACGCTGGCGGTTTTCTTGATGTGCTGAACGGTATCAATTATCAATTTGAAAAGGCAAGTTCCTAAGCCAACGTCGGTAGTTCTGGTGCTGGTAAATCGACACTGCTGGGGCTGCTGGCGGGGCTGGACACACCGACCGGCGGGCAGATTTTGTTCGACGATGAAGACATCGCCGAGCAGGGTTATTCGCATCATCGCAAGCACAATATCTCGCTGGTGTTTCAGAATTATAATCTGATCGATTATCTGACGCCGCTGGAAAACTTGAAATTGGTTAATTCCAAGGCCACCAACGAAACGTTGCACTCCATGGGCTTGGACGACGATCACATTCACCGCAACGTCATGAAACTTTCCGGCGGCCAGCAACAGCGTGTGGCGATCGGTCGAGCGCTGGTATCCTCCGCACCGATTATCTTGGCAGACGAGCCGACTGGCAACCTGGACGAAACCACCGCCGCCGACATCATCGACATCCTGCGCCAAGCCGCCCACCGAAAATGACAAATGCGTCATCGTCGTCACCCATAGCAAGCAGCTAGCCAAAGAGGCAGACGTGGTGCTGACGTTGAAGGACAAGAAGCTGAAGGGGTGATGCTGGTATAATATTGGTATGACTACGCATAAACTTAGCCTTCACTCTGAGCCGTTTAACGCTATTATTTCTGGCAATAAGACTATCGAGTCGCGACTATATGACGCTAAACGACAGAAAATCCAGATTGGGGATCGGATTATTTTTATTAACCGCACGAACCCCGAGCAAACCATGACTGCGACGGTGGTTGGGTTGCTGCGTTACGCGACGTTTCATGATCTGTTTTCTCATAATGACCTGCTTAAGTTTGGCGGTGAAAGTGTTGAATGGCTGGAAAATCAGATTAACGAGTTCTATTCTGCAGCAGACCAGGAACGATACGGAGTTTTAGGGATCGAGTTTGATCATGAAAGCTAGCGGCAATATGCATGATGATATTGTAATGAAGTTGGCGGAGCTCGCTGAGGGTAACGAGACGTATGCCGCCTTTAATAAGCGTATCGTCAATACCGATATGCCTGTCGTTGGTGTGCGGGTGCCGGATTTGCGGCGGCTGGCGAGGGAGCTGGTGCCTGATATGAGTGCAGCGGATATTCGCAATTTGCTAGCAGAGAAGAACCAATCTTTCGACTACGTGCTGCTGTGTGGATTGCTGATTACGCACGCTCGGCTCGATGATCAGACGGCGATTGATTTGACCAAGCAATATTTACCACGCGTTGATTCATGGGCACACATTGATGTGTTTGTCGATAAAAAGCGGCGGTTTGCTGGTGAGTCGTGGTGGGATTTTGCGCTGAAATATTTGCAAAGCGAAGCTGAATTGACGGTACGCTACGGTGTGGTTTCTTTGATGACTAATTTTTTGGATGAATTGCATGTTGATCAAGTTTTTGCCGCACTGCGAAATATCACCCACGACGGCTACTATGTCAAAATGGCGTTGGCTTGGCTGTACGCTACGGCGGCGGTGCAGTTTTTTGAGCTGACGCTGGCTGAATTAGGAAACGGGCACATCGACGCTTGGACGCGCAACAAAGCTTACCAAAAAATGCGCGAATAGCGGCGATTTACGCCTGAGCAGCAGGATATCATTGCCAAATATAAAGCAAAAGAATATTTCCAATAATTACCGACCTGCGGCTTGGCTTTACAAAAGTCGAATAGTTATAGATAAGATGGTATACTAGTAACTAGTATGAAAGTTAGCTTAAATCTTATAAAACAATTGATTAATTTTGAGTTGCCGCCAGTTGATGAGCTGGTGTCGCGTGTCAATCAGCAGCTTGGTGGTGTTGAGGAAGTGATTGACCTGAAAGCCAAATATGGTGGCGCGCGCATTGTGCGGGTTGTTGAGTGCGAAAAGCATCCGAATGCGGATCGTTTGAGCGTGACTAAAATTGACGATGGTGGCGTAGCGGACGTTCCAAGGGATGACAATGGTTATGTGCAAGTGGTTTGCGGTGCGCCGAATGTTCATGCTGATATGTGGGCAATTTGGTTGCCGCCAAAAAGCATCGTCCCAGCAAGTTTTGATGACGCCGAGCCGTTCGTGCTGGATGCGCGACCGCTACGTGGAATCTTAAGTCAGGGTATGTTGGCGGCGGCTGACGAGCTGGCGATTGGTACGGATCACGAGGGAATTATTGAGATCAATGAGCGTGATATTCCGGCGGGCGTTACACTTCAGGCTGGCGCAAGTTTTGCGGAAGTGTTTGGGCTGGACGATTACGTGCTGGAAATTGAGAATAAGATGTTTACGCACAGGCCGGATTGTTTTGGGCAACTCGGTGTGGCGCGCGAAATTGCTGGCATTTTTCATCAGCAGTTTAATAGTCCTGACTGGTATAATGCTATTCAAGAATTCGCAGATAGCGATGGCTTAGAGCTTGAAGTGTTTAATGAAGCTAATGAGCTTGCGCCCGCATTCTCTGTGATTGCTATAAAAAATGTAGATATTCATTCAAGTCCGTTGTGGTTGCAATGTCAATTGGTGGCGATGGGCGGAAAGCCTATCAATAATATCGTTGACGCGACAAATTACGTGATGTTTATGACGGCACAGCCGACTCACGCTTATGATTATGACAAGTTGCGCGGGCATAAACTTGGGGTGCGAATGGCTCGTGATGGCGAGAAAGTTGGTTTGCTTAATGGCAAGGAATATGAGTTGACGTCTGGCGATATTGTGATTGTTGATGGCGAGGGTGTGATTGGTTTGGCTGGAATTATGGGTGGTGTTGACACTGAGGTTTCGGGTGATACTAAGAATATTGTCCTTGAATGTGCTAATTTTGATATGTATGCGCTGCGTCGCACAGCTATGCGTCACGGTATTTTTACCGATGCGTTGACGCGTTTTAACAAGGGGCAGTCGCCAGCTCCAAATTGCTGCTGTGTTAAAGCAGTTGATGGGTATGGTTGGTGGGGTGCAGTTGGTGGTGTTCAAGCTAGTCCTATGCTATTTAAGAATCATTCTTCATTGCGACAAGTGTTGGTCGATGGTAAGCACTGGCACGGTGGATTGTTGATTCCTAAAAGGTTTGTCGAAGAACGTCTGGGTGTTGATTTTGCCGAGAATGAGATTGAGACACTACTAAAGAATGTTGAATTTATCGTTGACGATGGTAATAAATATGGCGAAGCTGGCGTGATGGTTTACAGTCCATTTTGGCGAACAGATATTGAGCTTCCTGAGGATGTCGTTGAGGAAGTTGGGCGACTGTATGGTTTTGATAGATTGCCTCGTCATTTGCCAGAGCGAAGCATTAAGCCTGCTTTGAAGAATAAGCGTCGTGAATTGAAACAGAGAATTCGCCAAAGTTTGTCGCGAGCTGGAGCGAACGAAGTTTTGACATATAGCTTTGTTCATGAGCGCGTTTTGAAAAATTCCGAGCAAGATCCGAGCCGTGCGTATCGCTTGAGTAATGCACTTAGTCCAGACTTGCAATATTACCGAATTAGCATTTTGCCGAGTTTGCTGGATAAAGTTCACGCCAATATAAAATCTGGGCATGACGAATTTATGCTGTTTGAAATTGGCAAAATTCACGATAAGAAATTAGGATTTAACGATGAGAATTTGCCGATTGAAAAGACTTTCATTGACGGAGTTTATGCGAATAAAAAACCTCAAGCTGGCGCGCCGTTTTATAAGGTGAGGAAAATTGCTGAAAGGCTGATGAAAGATTTGAGTGTTGAGGTTGATTTTGTGAAGATTGCGGAATCTGACAGCGATGTTCCAGCGCCATTTGACGCGAAACGCAGCGCTTGGATTGTGGCGAAGAACGGCG
This sequence comes from Candidatus Minimicrobia vallesae, assembly GCF_018866205.1. Taxonomy (GTDB): domain Bacteria; phylum Patescibacteriota; class Saccharimonadia; order Saccharimonadales; family Saccharimonadaceae; genus Nanosynbacter; species Nanosynbacter vallesae. The sequence continues at coordinate 468,294 of NZ_CP076459.1, read as the reverse complement.
ACAATTTGGGGATTGTTGGCGAGCTGGTTTCATCTGCTCGACGTAATTTCAAATTGCCAGATTACACCGCGGCGTTTTCTATTGACATTGAAAAATTGCAGGAAAATCTGAGTAAAAATCAGGACTATAATTACCAGCCGTTAAGCCGTTTTCCATCGACTGCCAGAGACATTTCATTGAAAATGGATTCGAATGTTGATTATGCGAAGGTTTATGCTTGTGCTGAAGAAGTTGCAAAAAAACACGGTGAGTTACAAATTAACATAACGCCGATTGCGATATATCAGCCAAAAAATGACGATTCGACAAAAACTGTAACTTTGAATGTAAAGCTTACGAGTGCCGAGCGAACGTTGGAAGATAAAGACATTGCGCCGATTATTGAGGAGATTGCCGCGATGGCTGCGGAAGAATTTGACGCCGCTCAGGTTTAACGTGATTGTTGCGCTTGATAAAAATTGCTATAATTGAAAGGTAAATAAAGGAGGAATATCGCGCAGGTATCCAAGGCCAGAGCTTCCGGTCTTTGGGATTATTGCCGGCATAAGATGTTTTTGGCGGGCGCGCTTGGCGGATTTGTCGCTATGGTGGTAGCTTCCTGGCAATGATTCCCACCAAGACTACGCCGCGTTTACGCCAAGCTCAGTCTGAGTACGCCACGGTTATTGTTGCGACTTCAAAAGAAAGTAGAAGCTCAGGCTAATGAATTGAGTCAAAAATATTACGGCAAGTTTTCTGAGTTTAGCTCGCGAGTTGGTGCGTTTGAGGCCGGTGACGTGAAAGAGCTTGTTAAGGAAGATTTGGTTGAGGGCGAAGGTGCTGAAGTTAAGGACGACACTAAGTTGGCTGTTTATTACATTGGCTGGAATGCTAAGGGTGAGATTTTCGATCAATCGATTGCTGACGGCAAATTGAAAGCTCCGCTCAATATGGATGGTCCGGCAAATACTGCGGTTATTCAGGGCTGGAAAGAGGGTTTGATTGGTATGAAAATTGGCGGCGTGCGCGAACTAACAATTCCAGCCGATAAGGCTTATGGCGACAAGGCTCAGGGTGATAAAATTCCTGCAAATTCTCCGCTTAAGTTTGTGGTGATGGCTATTGAAAAGCCAGCCGATATTCCAGAGCCGGAAATGCCAGAAGTGATGAAGCAATATTATCGATCGCGAGGTTTTAATGTCTAAAGATGTTATTATTGTTGGCGCTGGTCCAAGCGCGTTAACGGCGGCAATTTACTTGTCGCGCGAAGATGTCGACACGACGTTATATGAGCGTGGCGTGGTCGGCGGAATGGCGGCGATTACTGATCAAATTGACAATTATCCTGGATTTGCTGAGGGCGTTACGGGAATGAAATTGGCATCTGAATTGCAACAACAGGCGGAGCGATTCGGCGCGAAGATTGAGTATGGCGACGTGATGGAATTGAAGCAAGTTGACGGTGAGTTGGAGTTGACGATTGACGGTCAATCTGTTCACGCGAAGTCAGTTTTGCTAGCTACTGGCTCGAATCATCGCAAATTAGGCGTTCCGGGCGAAGATGAATTATATGGTCGAGGCGTGCATTACTGTGCGACTTGTGACGGTGCGTTTTATCGTGATAAAAATCTAATCGTTGTTGGCGGCGGAAACTCAGCGGTGCAGGAGGCGATATTTTTGACGCGATATGCTAGTCATATTGATCTGTTGGTTCGCAGTAAATTGCGCGCCAGTGATATTTTGCAAAAAGATTTGCAGAAGTATGTCGATGATGGAAAAATTACCGTTCATGTCGGTGCAACGACTGATGAAATTATTGTCAAGGACGATAAGTTTTACGGCGTTAAATCGACCCAGAACGGCGAGCAGAAAGAATTTACTGCTGATGGATTGTTTGTGTTTATCGGGCTAATTCCGAACACACAATTCCTGGCAAATTCGGATGTTGAGTTGGATTTGGGCGGACACATCATTACTGACGAACATCTGCACACTAATATTCCTGGCGTTTTTGCTTCTGGCGATGTACGCTCGGGGGCAACTATGCAAATCGCTTCGGCGGTTGGTGAAGGTGCGGTGGCAGCGCTGCAGATTCGTGAATATTTACAAGAAAAAGCCAGAGAGGAGTAAAAAATGGCAGATTTTAATCAAATTTTAACACCTGGTGATGTCGAAAATGGCATCGTAAATGTAGTTGTTGAGATTCCACAGGGATCAAGTCATAAAATTGAGTGGAACCGCGAGCTTGCAGTGATGCAGTTGGACCGTGTTGAGCCAGCTATTTTTGCAAAGCCAACAAACTACGGTTTCATTCCACAGACTTTGGATGAAGATGGCGACGAATTGGACGCGCTAATTATCACCGACGAACCGTTGACGACTGGTATTTTTATGGAAGCAAAAGTTATCGGCGTGTTGGAGTTTGTTGATGATAATGAAGTTGACGACAAGGTTATCGTTGTGCCAGCCGACGACCGAAACACTGGCAACGCAATCAACTCACTAGAAGATCTACCTTCACAATTGTTGAAGCAAATTGAGCACCACTTCAATCACTACAAGGATTTGAAGAAGCCTGGTTCAACTGTAGTTAAGGGATTCGGCGACGTAGAAAGGGCAAAGCAAATTATCCGCGAGTCAATTACTCGTTGGAACGAGCAAGCGTAAGAGTATCGACGCAACAAAACAATATCACACCTCACTCAGAGTACTCTTTACAGGTGACCTACGGTCAGCCTGTGGCGTTCGGCTGACGGGGCTTTCGCGCCCGTCACGGCCCCTGAGATGAGGGTGATATTGTTTTTTATATTCCGCCTACAAGATTGTACCGTTGATTATCGATGTCGAAAGAGCGAGGAAACGCCGCCAGTTAATTGTTGTAAGATGCCGTTTGAGCGGGATAATTGTAAGCGTAATTTATCTTTGGCGTGTGGTGTAATTATGACGTCCCGCCAATCTGGTTTTGGACGAGCTGATTTGCTTGTTAAAACTTCAATTGTGTCGCCGTGCTGTAATTTGTAATTGAACGGCTTCATTACGCCATTGATCTTAAATCCACTTGCGCGGGCTGCGATGTCGGAGTGAATTCGGTAGGCATAATCCAAGGGAAATGCTCCGCGAGGCAAATCATAAATGTCGCCCTTTGGTGAGTACACGAAAATCCTATCAGAAAACAGCTTCATTCGGAATTTGTTGGAGTCGAATCGCTTTCCTTCGCTAATTAAAGCGGCGGCTTCCTGAAGTTCGCGAATCCACGATAAATCGGCTGGCATAGTTCCGATTTTTCCTTTTTTATAGGCGTCGGTCAATTTTTGCTCATTATAGTGGAAGCTGGCGGCTAATCCACGCTCGGCGTATTCGTGCATTTCTTTGGTTCGAATCTGGAACTCGACAATTTGTCCGCTCGGAGTTTGCACGGTTGTGTGCAGACTTTGATAGCCATTCGGCTTTGGATTGGCAACGTAATCTTTAATCCTCTCGTACATCGGCTGATACATATCGTGTAAAATTCCCAGAACCAAATATCCAGTTGATAAATCGTCGACAATTATCCTCAGGGCAATCAAATCATAAATCTTATCAATATCGCCAACTTTGTCCAATTTCTTAAACAGGCTATAAACGCTCTTAACGCGTCCGTCCATCTGGAAAACTAGCTTTTCCGCCTTCAGTCGCGCTTCAACTTCGCGGCGAACGTGATCCAATTTTCGTTGCGATTTTTTCAGTCGACTGTCCATCAAATTTTTGGTTTCCTGAAAAGCTTTCGGCATCAAATATCTAAAACTCAGCTCTTCCAATTGAACGCGAACTCGTCCCATATTTAAGCGGTCGGCCAGCGGCGCAAAAACCTCAATTGTCTCTCTGGCAATTTTTTTCTGCTTTTCTGGCGTCATAAATTGCAGCGTTCGCATATTGTGCAGGCGGTCGGCTAGCTTGATAATTATCACGCGCACATCTTCGCCCACGGCAATCATCAACTTGGTCAAATTGTCCTTCGTGTGTGGCAAATAACTATCCAAATTTCGCATCCCGGCGCGAGCTTGTGAAACTTTAGTTACGCCATCCACCAGAAACGCCACATCGCGTCCAAACAAACTTTCCAAATCGTCTAAAGTTGCGTCAGTATCTTCAACGGTGTCGTGCAGAACTCCCGCCACGACCGTATCAATATCCATGCCCCATTCAATCAGAATTCCCGCCACTGCCAATGGGTGATTAATGTACGGTTCGCCACTTTTGCGCTTTTGTCCAGCGTGCTTTTCCGTGGCGTAATCGATTGCGCTCGCCAAAACCAATACTGGCACTTCGTCGTATTTTTGCTTAGCAATTGACAATAACTCTTCGCGCGTCATGTTTATATTATACAACTTTGTAGTATAATTAAGAAAAGCTAAAGCGAAAATATCTAACAGGGAGGGCGATATGGCTGTAACGAGAATAGCAATTAACGGCTTCGGGCGAATCGGACGCAATGCGTTTAAGATTGCGAACGAGCGAAGCGACTTGGAAATTGTCGCGATCAATGATTTGACTGACACGAAAACTTTGGCGTATTTGTTGAAGCATGATAGCAATTACGGCGAGTACGGACGTCAAGTTGATTTTACGGAAAACGAGCTGATTATTGAGGGCAAGTCGGTTAAGGTGCTGGCTGAGAAAGATCCAGAAAATCTGCCGTGGCGAGATTTGGGAATTGATGTGGTGATTGAATCGACGGGATTTTTCACCGATAAAGATGGCGCGAGCAAGCACTTAACGGCTGGCGCAAAGCGTGTGGTTATCAGTGGTCCGACGAAGTCTGAGGGAGTCGATACGATTGTTTTGGGAACTAACGATGACAAGGTAAAAAACGCGACGCCAATCGTGTCTAATGCTAGTTGTACGACCAATTCTTTGGGTGCGGTTATGGCGATTTTGGACGCGGAGTTTGGTGTTGAAAAGTCAATGCTAACGACGGTGCATAGTTATACGGCTAGCCAAAAGCTTCAGGATGCGCCATCCAAGGATCTTAGAGAAGGTCGCAACGCTGCCGAAAACATTGTCCCGACTACGACTGGCGCCGCAATTGCTGTGACTAAAACCTTGCCGCAGCTAACTGGAAAATTTGACGGACTTAGCGTGCGCGTACCGACTCCAGTGGTGTCGCTTAGCGACGTGACGGCGCTTCTCAGGAAAGATGTGACTGTCGAGCAGGTAAATGACGCGTTCAAAAAAGCCGCCCAGAGTAATTTCTATCAAGGCATTTTGGGTGTTTCTGAGGAGCCTTTGGTGAGCCGCGACTTCATTGGCAATTCATATTCTGGGATTGTCGATCTTCCGTTGACGAAGGTAGTTGGTGGTAATTTGATCAAGGTTATGGTCTGGTATGATAATGAATGGGGCTATTCGAACCGGCTGGTTGAACTGGTGGCGGATGTGGCGTATTATCTGAAAAAGAGTGAATAAGGCCATCTTCCAAAAAGGAAATAACCCCGCACTATGACAGTGCGGGGACGCCGGGATTTGCGGCGGTTTTACAGAATATTTATTTTAGCGCGCCTTCTGCTGGCGCGGAGTCACGTCAACTCTTGATGTTGATCTTCAGAATGGCGGTCGCCTTGATCAGGAAAGATTCTTACTGCTATTTCGATGTTCCACGACGGATGTTTCTGCGCGCTGATCCTAGGGCTCTGGACAGGTAATCTTCTGCAGGAGCTCTAGTGTTCATGATGCCGTACCGTGACTTTGGTGGCGATCGTCTGGCCATCACGGAGATTGAACTTTACCTTCATTTTTTCACCTCCTCTCAAAAGGTGAAGCTCAAAGCTAAAGGGCGACTTCCGCCCTAAGGCGAAACTCTGAGCAAAAGCTAATCTATTTATATCATACCAGCCACAAAATGTCAATACTCTTTGTCAAATAGCCATCCTCTACCTCTGATAAAATACCTAACTTTTCCTTGCAAAAATCACCGAAAACGCTTATACTAAAATTATGAAAATCTACCTCGGATCTGACCATCGCGGCTTTATGTTGAAGGAAAAAGTTTTTGCCTATTTGGTTAAGAATGGCTATGACGTTCAAGACGTCGGCGGTGTAGAATTAAATCCTGATGACGATTTTCCGCAATTCGCGCAGGCGGCGGCGTTGAAGGTCATTGGTGATGATAGTAAAGATCCGCGTGCGATATTAATTTGCGGCGGCGGTCAAGGAATGTGTATGGCGGCGAACCGCTTTAAGGGAATTCGTGCCAGCGTGATTTGGGATGCTTTCGAGGCAAAAATGACGCGCCAAGATAACGATTCAAATGTTTTATGTTTGCCGGCGCGAGTTTTGGAAGATAACGAATCGGCGTGGAAAGGAATTGTGGAAACGTGGCTGAACACTCCTTACGCGAATGCTCCGCGATTTAATAGGCGTAATGCGCAGTTGGATGAATTGTCATGAGTAGTTCTGTAATCGCACCAGCAATTTTGGCAGAAAATGCCGAACAATATAAAGAGCAGGTTGATAAAATAACTGGTTTTGTTGAGCGTGTGCATATTGATATTTCTGATGGTGAATTTGCTCCCGACTTTGACTGTTGGCATTCCTGAATTGTGGGCGCCGGAGGGTTGGATGATTGATATTCATGCGATGGTTAATGATGTTGCTGAGTATGTTCCGAAGTTGATTGCCTTAAGACCTCATATGATTATTGTTCACGCGGAGGCGACGGGAGATGTGAAGACTGCGCTTATGCAGATTCGTCAAGCTGGAATTATGGCGGGGTTGGGCGCTATTTAAGCCGACGGTTCCGCGAACGGTTGAGGAATTGATAAAAATAGCAGATCATGTGATGATTTTTAGCGGTGAGCTGGGGCGATTTGGCGGAACTGCTAGTTTGATGCAACTAGAAAAAATACGACTTATTAAAGCTATTAATCCTAGTGTTGAAATCGGCTGGGATGGCGGAGTGGCGGTAGATAATGCGTACAGCTTGGTTCAGGGTGGCGTTAACGTTTTGAATGTTGGCGGCGTTATTCAGAAATCGTCAGATCCGCGCACTATTTTCTCCAGATTGCAGCAGGAGATTAATAAAACGAGTGTGCTTTAATGGATGTTGACCAAATAGTGGAAATTGAAGAAAATATCGCAACAATTGCGAAAGTCTGTTATTCGTGAGCTATCCGGCGGCTGGTTCGGGGCATTCTGCTGGCTGCTTGGGATTCGCTGATGTTATGGCGGTTTTGTATTTTCACGCCATGCGACTAGATCCTGAGAATCCTAATTGGGAAGATCGGGATATTTTCGTGATGAGCAATGGTCATTATGCGCCACTTTTATATGCCACGCTGGCGGAGCGGGGATTTTTTGACAAAAAAGAGTTGGCTAATTTGCGAAAATTTGGCTCCAAGCTTCAAGGTCATCCAGAACGCGGCAGTTTGGCGGGAATTGAAACGACTAGCGGTCCTCTGGGCTGTGGTCTGAGTCAGGCGGCCGGCATGGCGTATTCATTGCAATATTTGGGTGGCAATTCTGAGCGATTCGTTTACTGCAGTTTGGGCGATGGCGAGCTGGATGAAGGGAATATTTGGGAAGCGGCGATGTTTGCGAAAAAATATAATCTGTCGAATTTGATTGCGATTGTTGATAGAAATAATATTCAGATTGGTGGCGATACGGAAAAGGTGATGCCGCTAGGGGATTTGGCGGATAAATGGCGAAGTTTTGGCTGGGATGCGCAGGAAATTGACGGACATAATCATTTGGCGATAATTCAGGCGATTGATAAGGCGAAGAATTCTCGGCAGCCGAGTGTGATAATCGCGCATACAATTCCTGGTCGTGGCGTTGATTTTATGGAATATGATTACCGTTGGCATGGAAAATCTCCAAACGCCGAGGAGGCGGAGCGGGCGCTTGCTCAATTGAGTGAAGGAGGCGGTGAATGAGTTTCTTAATGGAGAATTGGCAGAATTCGGAGCTTTGCGGCAATTCGGATGGGTTTTGGCGAAGGCTTGGTGGATATTGCGAAGAAAAATAATTTGGTGGTGGCGCTGAGCGCGGATTTGATGGAGAGCGTTGGCTTTGGTAAGTTTTACGAGGAAATCGGGAAACCGCGGGCAATTGAAGTTGGCGTGGCGGAGCAGAATTTGGTTACCGTGGCGTCTGGGCTGGCGGCTATGGGAAATATTCCGTTTGCAGCCAGTTATGCGGCGTTTAGTCCGGGTCGCAATTGGGAGCAGATTCGCACGACTATTTGCCTGAACAATCAGCCGGTTAAGCTGGTGGGTTCTCATGCTGGGTTAAATGTTGGTCCGGACGGTGCGACGCATCAAATGTTGGAAGATATTGCGCTGATGCGAAGTTTGCCTAATATGGTGGTTTTGGCGCCCGGTGATGCTAATGAAGCCAAGCTGATCGCGGCGGCAATGGCTGGAGATAAACGCCCGAATTACGTAAGATTGCCAAGAGAAAAAACGCCGCTATTCCTAAATCAATCTACTTTTGAGATTGGAAAAAGTTATACGTTGAGGCGCGGCAAAGATGTTGCCTTGTTTGGAACTGGCGTGATGACTTATCAATTGTTGTTGGCGGCGGAAAAGCTCGCGAATGAATATGACATTCAGGCGGAAGTGATTCATTTTCCGACGATCAAGCCGCTGGACGAGGATACTGTACTTGATGCGGCTCAAAAATGCCAAGCCGTCATTACGGCGGAAGAGGGGCAGATTGCTGGTGGATTTGGCTCAAGCGTGGCAGAAGTTCTTAGTGAGAATTCTGCCTGTGAAGATGAAGCGAATTGGTGTCAATGATACGTTTGGTGAGTCGGGTAAAATGTCTGAATTGTGGAAAAAGTTTTACGGTTTGGATGTTGATTCAATTGTTCGTAGTGTTGTTGATTTTCTCCAGTGAAAAAACCCTCCAGGAGCTACTGCCAAGATCTAATTAAAGACCTCAAAGCGAGTGAAGTTCTGGCGGGTGTGTGTCACCTACGGTGATGTTTCATTCCGTAGATGAGTACGGGGAGTGAGGTGCTCCCCAGAGCGAACGCGGCAGATTCAAGTGCGCCACAGTAGTACGCCAAGAACGCTACCAGACACCACCATGCTACACAGAGTAGCACGATAATAGCCAAGAACGACATGCCCATAAAATGCGCCACACGCACGACGGGACTCATTTTTTTTCTTCCTTTCTGAGAAGAAAATGCTCAAGGCCAAAGGGCTCTTTTGCCCTTAGACAAGCCTTGAGCAAAAGCCATTTTATATTATCACTAATTACGTAAAATGTCAATTCTCTTGGCATAGCGGGCGGTAATTGATATAATTACCATAAGTATTTTAGGGGGGCAGTATGGGATTATCGATTTCAGAGATTCGGAAAAACACGACGCGGGCGCGTCATTTAATGCAGCGGACACGGGCGCAGCGTTTTGCGGTTGGGGCGTTTAATATTGACAATCAAGAGACGCTGATTGCGGTGGCGCGGGCGGCGCAAAAGCTTCAATCGCCAGTGTTGGTTGAGGTTTCTGATGCCGAAGTGAAGGCTATGGGTCTAGAGAACGTTCGCGATTTGGTGGATAATTATAAGGCTGAGTACGGAATTGAAATGTATTTGAATTTGGACCACGGTCCGACGGTTGAGGGCTGTAAGCGAGCGATTGACGCTGGATATGAGTTTATTCATATTGATATTTCTCAGGCAAATCACGACGCTTCTGACGAGGAAATTATTGCGAAGACTCGTGAAGTTGTTGAATATGCCAAGTTTACTGGTGCGCTAGTGGAATCTGAGCCGCATTATTTTGGCGGAAGTTCAAATGTTCATACGGAAGATATAAATTACGAGGAAATAAAAAAGACTTTCTCTACGCCAGAGGGTGCGCGTGCGTTTGTTGAGGCGACTGGAATTGATACTTTTGCGGCGGCGATTGGCAATTTGCATGGCAAATATCCAGTTCCGAAAGTGTTGGATTTGGATTTGTTGGCTGACATTCGTGAGGCGATTCATTGCCAGATTTCGTTGCACGGTGGGTCTGGCACGCCGCTACATTATTTTGAGGATGCTGCGAAAATTGGCGTTTCTAAAATCAATATCAATTCTGATATGCGCTACGCTTTCCGAACAACTCTGGAGAAAACTTTGCGAGAAAATCCAAATGAGTACGCTATTGTTAAATTAATGCCGCCAGTTTATGCCGCCGTACAGGAAGTGGTGGAGTCAAAGATTAAGGCGTTTAATTCCGTGCGAAAGGCGGTGGTTTAATGGCAAAAATCATCACCGTTGGTGCGGCGATTCAAGACGTATTTTTAAGTCAATCAGACGCACTGACGCCAGTTTGTGAGAGTCCAGAACATTGTTTTGCGCGACTAGATTTGGGGGCGAAAGCCGACGTAAACCAGATTCATTTTTCGACTGGCGGTGGCGCTACAAACGCCGCGGTAACGTTTTCCAGGCAAGGGCATTATGCTAGTTTTATGGGCGCGATTGGTCATGATCCAGCAGGGCAAGCGGTAATTGCGGATTTGGATAAGGAAAATATTGACACGCATTTGGTGCGATATTCGCCAAAATACAGTACGGGATATTCGGTGTTACTATTGGCTTCAAATGGCGAGCGGACAATTTTAACATACCGCGGTGCTTCAACGCATTATCATGAGGCGGATTTTGATTTGTCTGAAGAGGACGCGGATTGGCTATACGTTTCAACTTTGGCGGGAAATATGCCGATGCTTCATAAATTATTCCAGCAAGCCAAGCGTCGCGATATGAAAATTTGCTTTAATCCCGGAAAGAAAGAATTGGCGCAAAAGGATAAATTGCTGGGATTATTGTCTGATGTCGATGTTTTAACTTTTAACCAAAGAAGAAATGCAGCAATTGGTGTGTTTGGCGAGGATTTGGAGGCTTTGGTTAGGAGAAGGTTTGAGATTGGTTTCGGTCGTTTTGGTGACGGATGGCGTAAATGGCTCAATTGCAAGCGACGGAAAAACTATTGTGCGAGCGCTGATGTACGATGACAGGCCGTCAATTGACAGAACTGGCGCTGGAGATGCGTTTGCGTCGGGATTTTTGAGTGAATGGGCGCGAAGTGGCAATTTGAAAAACCTCTGTGATTATGGGCAGTGCGGGTGCTGGTTCGGTGAGTTATGAGAAAATTGGAGCAAAGGCTGGAATTTTATATGCTGGCACGTTGCTTCATGCTATGCCAATTCAAAGAAAAGGGAATTATAATGGCGCAAAATTTGGGAAAATTGTTGGGCGGTGACGTGAAAAAGCGTCGAGCATTAACCGAGCTCAGGCAGATGACTAGGGATGATAGCGATGTGCGATTGATTGCGGAAATATTGGCTAGGGCGCACTCGATTATTTGCATCTCTAGGTTTGGATCCGTCAAATGCTACGGCAGAAGAAATTTATCAATCTTTGATGGTTATCGCGCCGAAGGTTGATAAGTGGGCGCCGTTTAAGGCTTCTGAGTGGGTGCTTTTGGATGTTGATGGTCAGGTTATTTCGTTTAATTCGATTGACATTATAAATAATTATCATTGCCAGTTGCCTCTTGGGAAGCAGCAAACAACGTATGGCAAGCGAGGTCTGGGATTTGAGATTACGCGCCGATATAAAAACCACCCGCGTACGTACAATCCAGCCGTAGAGCGAGTGGTTTGCCAGGGTGGAATTTGTTGGATTGAGCCGAAACCTAAGAAATAACTATCGGTCGCAACAAGTTCGCTGATTTTTAATTAAATTAACTACCTCTGGAATATCTTCGGTGATTGTGTAGGTTTTTTCATCGCCGTCAGATATTAGCTTGTTTGGTAGCATGTTTTCGCGCACAAAATCATCCCATTTGCCCCAGAATTTTTTATCAAACAGGATAATTGGTACTGGCGTCATTTTCTTAGTTTGTGTCAATGTGGTAATCTCACAAATTTCGTCCATTGTACCGAATCCGCCAGGGAAACAAACGTACGCGTCAGCCACAGAAGTGTCATAACGATTTTTCGTGGTGCGAAGTGAGTGAATGCGAACGAATTTGTCGTGTAGTTGTTTAATGATTGTTCGTGTGGCAAGCGAATGTTGAATCCGGATTGATTTTCCGCCAGCTTCTATGGCGCCGCGGTTTGCTGCTTCCATAATTCCGCCGCTGCCGCCGGTGATGATTGTGTAGCCTTCTTTGGCTAGTTGAAATGCTAAGTCTTTGGCTTTTTGGTAATATTCGTTATCTTCAGTTATCCTGGCTGATCCAAAAAAAGTTACGGTTTTATGATATTTTTGGAGAATTTCATAGCCAGCATGAATTTCGTCATCAACTTTTCCTAATCTGAACATCGCAGCCTGGAAGCTGTAATTCGCGCGGAATACAAACATTTTTCGGTGTCATCATTATCCTTTTTATTTTATGATTTTAACTTTATTACTATATCATAAAATGCCTATGGTTACAATACGTTGACGGCAAATAATCCATCATAGTACAATCAAAGCACAATCTAAATGGAGGTTTTATGGAGAACCAAATGAACGGCTAATAAATGGCTGATCGCGGCGGTGGTTGTTATGGGTATAATTATTGTTGCTATGGTTACTTGGATAATTGCTGGCGCTATGTATAAGGATAAGGATTCTAGCGCTTCGGTAAGTAAGTAGCCAGACAAAGAAGGATTCATCTGATTCACTGGAAAAAACTCGCGGTGAAGGCGAGGAGCCGTCAAATGAGGCAAAGAAAGAGTATAAAGATTTCCGAACCAAAGGCGACGGTACGGGCATTCGTTTAACTTCAGCAAGTGATGTTGATAAATTGGATATTGATAGCTCTTTGAAGAAGTTTTTGAAGTCTGAAGTTAGGTCGGCCAATTCCAGAGCGTGAAGGTTCTGTGTATGAGCCAATCATTGACCGTGCATACGGAAAATATGCGGCAGTATGTGGCTTGACGAACGCTTATGCTATTATCGGACCAAAGAACGGCGCTTGGTGAAATTGCAATTGTTGCGGGCACACAGCAAGGTGGTATGCCATGCTCAGACTTGAAGTCTGCGTCGGTTCCGAGTCGCTTGGTTGACGGCAAATGTGAAGTTTCTGGCTCGTCTCAAACTTATAGCCAAGACTAGTTTTCATAAATATAGTAAAATAGAGAGGTGAATAAATTTCGCCTCTCTTCTTCATATCAGCCCACGGGCGACCAGCCGCGAGCAATTGCTCAGTTGGTCGATGGTTTGGAAAAAGGTCAGCGCGAGCAAACTTTGCTGGGCGTGACTGGTTCAGGGAAGACGTTTACGATGGCGAATATTATCGCTAAGCGCAATGTGCCGACGCTGGTTTTGGCTCACAATAAGACTTTGGCGGCGCAACTTTTTTCTGAGTTTAAGGAATTTTTTCCGGACAATGAAGTCCATTATTTTGTTAGCTATTTTGATTACTACCAGCCAGAGGCGTACATCGCTTCAAGCGACACTTATATTGAGAAAGATTCGAAAATTAACGACGAAATTGATCGGCTTAGGCACGCTGCAACTTCTGCGCTGCTTACGCGCCGCGATGTAATTATCGTGGCGAGTGTGAGCTGTATTTACGGCATTGGTTCGCCAGAAACTTACGCCGATATGGCTATTAAATTGACCGTTGGTGAGCGCCGAGTTCAGGACAAGTTTATCCGCCTACTAACCGACATTCAGTATAAACGCAATGACATTGATTTTGCGCGCGGAACTTTTCGGGTGCGCGGCGATGTTGTGGATATTTTTCCGGCAGGTCAAGATACTGCGGTTCGCGTGGAATTCTTTGGCGATGAAATTGAGCGGCTGACGAAGATCGACCCTTTGACTGGCGAGATTTTGGATCGTCCAGACCAATTGACAATTTTCCCGTCCAGCCACTATTCGACGCCGCGTGAGCGAATTGAAAAAGCGATTGTTGGAATTGAGAATGAGTTTAATCAACGGCTGAAATGGTTTGAGGATAATGGCAAGTTTTTAGAGGCGCAAAGGCTAAGTCAGCGTACCAAATATGATTTGGAGATGTTGAAGGAAACTGGTTTTGTGAAGGGAATTGAGAATTATTCGCGCTATTTGACCGACCGAGAACCTGGCGAGCAGCCTGCGACTTTGATTGATTATTTTCCGGACGATTGGCTGCTTTTGGTTGACGAATCGCACATGACATTGCCGCAAGTTCGGGGAATGTACAACGGTGATCGTGCCCGTAAGGAAGTTTTGGTTGAGCATGGTTTTCGCCTTCCGAGCGCATTGGACAATCGCCCGCTTCGATTTGACGAGTTCAATCAGCATATTCATCAGGCAATTTATGTTTCCGCTACGCCGGGAGATTATGAACTTTCTCATTCGCCAAAGCCAGCTGAGCAGCTTATTCGACCGACTGGGCTGCTTGATCCGCCGATTGAAGTTCGACCGACCGACGGGCAGGTCGATGATTTGATGGAGGAAATTCGCCAGACGATTGCGAAAGGTCATCGCGTGTTGGTGACGACACTAACCAAGCGAATGGCGGAGGACTTGAGCGCTTATTTGACGGAAAACGGCGTGAGGACGGCGTATTTGCATAGCGAAATTGATACGCTGGAGCGTGGCGATATTCTGAAAGATTTGCGACTTGGAACGTATGATGTGCTGGTTGGAATTAATCTATTGCGTGAAGGTCTGGACCTTCCGGAGGTCAGTTTGGTGGCAATTATGGACGCCGACAAAGAAGGTTTCTTGCGTAGTGAGCAGGCGCTGATTCAGACGATTGGACGGGCGGCGCGGCACGTTGATGGGCGAGTTATTATGTATGGTGACAATGTTACGGACAGTATGCGTCGAGCAATTGATGAAACGAATCGACGTCGAGCGATCCAGCAGAAATATAACGAAGAGCATAATATTACGCCGCAAACTATTCAGAAGAAAATTGACGATGGTTTGCGCTCGATTATTCCGCAAAAAGAATCTGATAAAAAGCCAAAGCTCAACCTGAAGAAAATTCCAAAAGACGAATATCCGGCTTTGATTAAAGATCTGACGGCGCAAATGGAACTGCATAGCGCTAATTTGGAATTTGAAAAAGCGGCAGAACTGCGTGATTTAATTGCAGAAATTCGTCATACGATGTAGAATAAAAATATTATTAGATTAGGAGGGATTATGGCAACAAAAGAACAACCACAGCCAACAAACGTCGCGCAACCAGAAATGCCGATGCAACCAAATGCTTACCAAGCATATCCACAATACGCATATGAAGACCCAAATAAGGGCAAGGCAAAGATGCTAACTTTGGAATACGCTTTAGCAATGGGTTCGGCAATTGTTTCAATCATGTTGCTGATTGACATCATAACTAAGGTGTTTGGTCTGTGGACGAATTCAACATCAATGTTATTAAGAAGTGTTGGCGGATTTTTCGCGCCATCGATGGTAACTCAGGGAACGGGAATTATTGCAGCGTCAGTGTTTGCTGTGCTTTTGGCTGTATTGTCACTAGTTCTATTCTCTCGCGTATCAAAAGCTGTTCCGGAGCGTGAAGGCTACACAAAGCGAACAGCTTACAAATTGGTAACTTACGGCGGTTTGGCTGTTTTGATTATTCCAGCTGTTGACTTGGTTGCTCGATTGGTGAGTATTTTTATTAACTCATTGCTATTTATCGGCGTTGGTGACGGCGGCGAATTCTATAAGAGCTTGTACTTGGGTGAATTCTTGCCATACGCATTAGCTCTTGCAATTGTTGCTACTAGCGCTTACTTCATTTGCCAAATTGTCAAGGGACGCAATATGTCAAAGGCTTTGTCTTTGATGCTGATTGTGGCTTCTTCTGTCGTACTATTGACTGGCGCTATCACAATCGCCGTTAAGGCGCACGATACGGGCAGCTCAGTAAAGACTATTCCATCAGACTACAGTCCGCTTAAAAACTACCAAGATTACTCAATGTAATAAAACTTGGAAAAATAAAAGTCGCTCACTTTGATGGGCGGCTTTTTTTAGTGGTATAATATTGGTATGATAACTATTTCTACCAGCGATATTCAGCACTTGGCGAGTTTGAGTAGTCTGGCATTGACTGATGACGAAACCGATGGACTGCGCCAAGATTTGGAAAATATAATTGGCTATATTGAGCAGTTGGGCGAGCTTGATGTGTCGGGTGTTGAGCCGACTTATCAAGTTACGGGACTGAGCAATGTTTGGCGCGAAGATGAAGTTCAGGCGGGGATTCCTGTTGAGAAATTGCTCGATTTGGCGCCAGAAAAACAGAATAATCAAGTGAAAGTTCCGCAGGTATTGTAATGAGTAAGATTAGTGATTTTATTGGCAAGAGCGCGGTCGAGAACGTAAAAGAAGCATTGCGACGAGCGCGTGAAATTGAGGAATATAATGCGCTGCTTAGCTTGACGGAAGAGCGTGCGCTGGAGCGAGCAGAAAAAGTTGATGCTGGCGAGATTTCTGGACGATTGGCGGGCGTGCCATTTGTTGTGAAGGACAATTTTTTGGCGTTTGGTGCGCCAACAACTGCCGCTTCAAAAATGCTAGAAAACTTTAATGCGCCACTACAGGCGACGGCTGTTGAGAAATTGGAAGCGGAAGGTGCGATTTGCATCGGTAAGGCGAATTTGGATGCTTTTGCGCACGGCGGTTCGACGGAAAACTCGGCATTTGGCCCAACTAAGAACGCTGCAGATGAAACGCGAGTTGCTGGTGGATCATCTGGTGGATCGGCGGTAGTTACGGCGCTCGACGTGGTTCCGTTTGCGCTTGGTACAGATACTGGTGGTTCGATTCGTCAGCCAGCCAGCTTTAACGGAGTGGTTGGAATTAAGCCGACTTACGGAGCGGTTAGTCGTTATGGCGTAGTGGCGATGGCATCAAGTACGGACACGATTGGTTGTTTTGCTACGAATGCTGAAGATACTGATTTGGTGATGGAAATTATGGCTGGTCGCGATGATAAAGATATGACGACTTTGCCTGATTTTTGGAATAATCAGCCAGAATTTGCAAAGAAAAAAATAGGTCTAGTCAAGCAGTGTATGACTGATGACGTGGACGCGGAAGTTCGCCAAAAAACGCTTGATTATGCGGAGAAATTGAAGCAGCTTGGCTACGAAATTGAAGAAGTAGATTTGAGTATGATGCAACATTCTCTGGCGATGTATTACATAATTGTGCCGGCGGAATTGTCCTCGAATTTGGCGCGATATGACGGCGTGCGATATGGTCATCGAGCGGCGGAAGTAAAAACTTTGGCGGAACTTTACGGTCGCAGTCGAAATGAAGGTTTCATGACTGAAAATAAGCGACGAATTATGATAGGAAGTTTTGTATTGTCAAGTGGATTCTTTGACGCTTACTATATGCAGGCCCAAAAAGCCAGGACGTTGTTGATTGACGAATTTAAGAAGTTATTTACCGAATATGACGCGCTATTGATGCCGGTTGCGCCGACTCCTGCGTTTAAGATTGGGGAGAATGCTAGCGATCCGATAAAAATGTATTTGGCGGACATTATGACTGTGCCGGCAAGTTTGGCTGGACTTCCTGCGGTTGCCGCGCCAGCTGGAAATAGCGATGAAGGATTGCCAATTGGCGTGCAGCTTATTGGCGATTACAAGTCGGACAAGAACTTGCTGAAGCTAGTTTCGGAAGTGGAGAAGATTTGATGGACGGATTGATAGTCGCGATAGTTGTTGCGGCGTTGATTATCGGCGCCTTGCTGATGATTTTCATTCAATTGACTTCTCGTGGTCGCGGTCAAATTGACAAGGAAATGTATCAGAGGGTTTGGCGGCAAATTTTGCGCAATGTCGAAACCAGAAAATCGGAAAGTATGCAGATGGCGATAATGAAGGCGGACAAGTTGCTGGACAAAGCTATGCGCGACTGCGGCGTGGCTGGCGAGACGATGGGCGAACGTATGAAATCTCGCAAGGGATATTGGAGCGATGAAAATGGGCTTTGGGCGGCGCATAAATTGCGTAATCAAATTGCCCACGAAACCAACGTAACTGTAACTGCGCAGAGTTTTCGTCGAGCTATGGCGAGTTTTGAACAGGCATTAAAAGATTTGGGAGCATTATAATGAGTGTATATGACGATTATGAAATGACAATTGGTATCGAATGCCACGTTCAGCTGGCGACGAAAACCAAGCTATTTAGCCCGGCCGATAATGACGCTCGTGACGCTGAGCCGAATACTAAGACGCATCAGATTGACTTTGGTTTGCCGGGGATGTTGCCAGTTTTGAACAAGCACGCTGTTGAGTTGGCGGTTCGCGCTGGAAAAGCTTTGAATTCGCCGATTGCGCACGTTAGCCGATTTGATCGAAAGCATTATTTTTATCCAGATTTACCAAAGGGCTATCAGACTTCACAGATGTATAATCCGATTATTTTGGCTGGATATGTCGATGCGCCGCTGGAAGATGGTTCTTTGAAACGCGTGCGAATTGACCATGCTCACATGGAGGAAGATGCTGGTAAATTGACGCATCACGACGGCTATTCGTTGGTCGACCTTAACCGCGCTGGCACGCCGCTGATTGAGATTGTTTCTGAGCCAGATATGCATTCGGCCGAGGAAGCCAAAGCTTACGTTTCGGAACTTCATAAATTGATGGTTTACGCGGGCGTGACTTATGGCAATTTGTATCACGGAAATATGCGATTTGACGTTAATATTTCGGTGGCAAAGAAGGGTGCGACAGAGCTTGGAAAGCGCGCAGAAATTAAGAATCTCAATTCCTTCCGCAGTGTTGAAAGGGCCGCTGAGTACGAGTTCAAGCGCCAAGTCGATATCTTGGAGCGTGGCGAAGAAGTTGTTCAGGAAACCAGAGGCTGGAATGATGACAAGCAGATAACTATTTCTCAGAGGTCAAAGGAGGACGCGCAGGATTATCGTTATATGCCAGACCCAGATATTCCGCCAGTTGTGTTGACTGATGAGGTGATTGCTGGAATTCAGTCCAAAGTGCCGATGCTTCCGGGTGAATATAGGGAAAAATGGAGCGCGCTAAACTTGGACAAATCTGTTATCAATTCGCTTTTGTCTAATCAGGATTACGCCCAGATTACATTGGAAGTTCAGGAAAAGTCGGGCGAGGCTTCCGCTAAGCGAGTCGCGCATTGGTTTGCGAGCGCATTGACAGCTTCCGATAATGACACCAATGACGACAGTACGCAGACAATGCTATACGCCGCGCGTGGCAGTTGACGATTTGATAGAATTGGCTGAAATGACAGAGAAGTCTGAAGTTTCCAGCACGAATGCGAAGGAGTTATTCAATGAGCTTCTGGCTGGCGCGAAAAATCCGCGTAAGCTTGCCGAAGAGAAGAATTTGTTGCAGGTTTCTGATGAATCGGCGATTGCTGCAATCGTTGACGAAGTTCTGAATGATCCAGCTTCGGCGGCTTCAATTGCAGATATCAAGGCTGGAAAAGATAAGGCTATTGGCTATTTGGTTGGACAAGTCATGAAGAAGTCTAAGGGTCAAGCCAACCCAAGCCTTGCTCAAAAACTGATTCGCGAAAGACTTTAGAATTGCTGAAATAATAGGGAATAGGAGCTGAAATATGAGAAAACCAACTAAAGCTATCATCGCCGCTGCCGGTTTTGGTACGCGATTTTTGCCGCAAACTAAAGCCATGCCAAAGGAGATGTTGCCGCTGATTGATAAGCCGATTATTCAATACGTCGTCGAGGAATTGGTCGAAGCTGGCATTAAAGATATCATTATTATCGGTAGCGCGAATAAGCGAGCAATCGAGGACCATTTTGACGAGCCGAATGAAGAACTTTTGGCTAATTTGCGCGCTGGCGGTCCTAAAAAACAGCCGTTCATTGACGCGGTGCAGAATTTGGCTGAGATGGCGAACTTTATTTATATTCGCCAGAAAGGTCCGTACGGCAACGCAACGCCTTTGGCTTGTGCTTCGCATTTGATTCATCATGACGAGCCTGTGATTTACACATTTGCGGATGACTTTATTGCGGCTAGTCCAAGTCGTTTCAAGCAGATGATTGAGGCGTCAGAAAGCCTTGGACGGAGCGGTTCTGTCGTGTAAGAAAATCACCGATGATGCGGAGTTTGATCGTTATGGAGTCATCAATGGTCAAGGAGTGAAAGACGGCGTTATAAAAATGACGAATATCGTTGAAAAGCCGGGCAAGGAGAACGCGCCTTCTGATTTGGCGAGCGTCAGTAGCTATTTACTTCCGGGCGAGATTTTTGGCTATCTAGACAAAGCCAAGGAAGAATTTGACGGCAACGGCGAGTTTACAATTCAGCCAATTATGCAACAAATGATTGACGACGGATTTGATTTCTACGGCGTGGAGATTACGAACGGCACTTATTATGACACTGGCGACAAATTGGAATATCTAAAAACGGTGATCGACTTTGGATTGCGTGATCCTAACTTTGGTGATAAATTACGTGCTCATCTGACGGATCGTCTAAAATAATGTATAATAAATAGCATGAACGGATTGCTTATTATATTAGTGATTTTGATGGTGATTTTTGTCATCATGATGATCGCTATGACAATTTCTATCATCAAATTAACGCGTCAAATTCGCCAAACTCAGCAGAACGTGGAGGCGATAAGTCAGCGAATTGCTAACTTAAATGGAATTGTAAGTACGGTTTCAATTGGCGTGGAGCTAGCCAAAAGCTTCGCTTCAAAGAGCGGATTTTTCTCGAAATTTTTCTCAAAGAAGAAGGTAAAAAAAGAGTGAAAAAGTCAGCCAAAGAACAGTCAAATAAGCTAGCAAAAAAAGTCGTTCGTGATAACGAAAATGGTGCCCGTCAGGCGATTTTGGAGGATTTGTTCTTTGATTTTCATAAATCTCGCCACCAAGTTTACTGGGTGAATTTTGTTCGCGGAATTTTCTTTGGCCTGGGAAGTGCTTTGGGCGCGACGTTATTGATTGCGATATTGATTTGGATTTTGGGGCAATTTGCCGACATTTTCCCGCCGTTGGCTGATTTTATCAACCACTTAATTGAGACAATGCAACGTCGTCAATAGCGTGCTATAATTGTTATTAATGACTGAGGGGACAAGCGAACAATCATCGTCGGCGGCTTTGAAGCCGTCGGATTTCGTGCATCTTCATAATCACACTTTTCACTCGGTGCTGGACGGATTGACTAAGATTCATGACTTGGTCGATAAGGTTAAGGAGCTCGGAATGGAGGCTGCTGCCGTAACTGATCACGGCACGATGAGTGGTATTTTGGACTATTATAAGACCGCCAAAAAAGCTGGCATTAAGCCGATTATCGGAATTGAAACTTACGTGGCGACTCGTTCGCGATTTGATCGCGATCCAGGTAAAGATAAGCAGCGTTTTCACTTGACTGTGCTTGCGATGAACAATACAGGTTTTCACAATCTGATGAAGTTGTCGACGCGCGCCAATTTGGAGGGAATGTATTATAAGCCGCGAATTGACCATGATTTGCTGGAGGAATTGAATGAGGGATTGATTGTCCTGAGTGGTTGTGCAAGTGGTGAAATTGGCGTGGCGTTGAAAGAGGACGATTATGATCGCGCTCGTGATATTGCCAAATGGTATAAGTCAATTTTTGGCGATCGTTATTATTTGGAGCTGCAGGACCACGGACATCCGAAGTCGAATACGCACTGGGATGTGCAGGCGAAGATCAACGAGGGCTTGATTAAGCTTTCAAAAGAGCTTGGTATTGAAATGGTGGTGACTTGTGATGGTCACTATTTGACGCACGAATATCAAGACGCGCACGAAATTTTGCTTTGTGTCGGGACTGGTTCGTATCTTAGTGATGAAAAGCGAATGAGCTTGAAGGATTTTGAGCTTCACTTGACAGATCCGCGCGATATTATCGATCACTGGGGCGAGGAATTTCCTGAAGTTATTCGCAACACGAAAAAAATAGCTGATCGCTGTGACGTTGAGATTGAGCTTGGGCGAATTCTTATTCCAAAATATCCATTGCCAGACGGCGAGAATGAACATTCGTATCTGCTTAGATTGACATATCAAGGTTTGTTGCAGCGTTACAATGGAGCTTCGAAGGAGGAGGCTGAAAAGTTGGATCCTGACGAGATTATTCCGAAGCTGTCTGATGAGGTTCGTGAGCGCGCTGAGATGGAGCTTGGCGTGATGGGAAATATGGGCTATGAAGGTTATTTCTTGATCGTCCAGGATTTTATCAACTGGGGAAAATCTCAAGGAATTGTTTTTGGTCCTGGGCGTGGTAGTGCGGCTGGCTCGATTATTGCGTATGCATTGAACATTACAGATCTTGATCCTCTAAAATATGGTTTGCTGTTTGAGCGATTCCTTAATCCTGATCGTATTTCTATGCCCGACATCGACGTTGATATTCAGGATACGCGTCGCGATGAAGTGATTGAATATTGTGCGAAAAAATATGGCGAGGATCACGTCAGTAATATCGCAACGTTCGGCAAGATGTTTGGTCGTATGGCAGTGCGTGATGTTGCCAGGGTTTTGGAAGTTCCGTACGCTGAGAGCGACCGCTTGGCGAAGTTAGTTCCGCCGCCAAACCAGGGGCGACATATTCCGTTATCTGTGAGTATTAAAGAAGATGCGGATCTTCGGAATGAATATGAAAATAATCCGACTGCCAAGGAAGTTTTGGACTATGCAATTCAGTTGGAAGGGACGATTCGTAGCCACGGCGTTCATGCTTGTGGTGTGGTGATTGCGCCAGATACGTTGGTCAATTATATTCCGCTTGAAATGGCGCAAAAGGGCGTGGTGGCAACTCAGTTCCCGATGGGCGAGGTTGAAGAGTTGGGTCTATTGAAGATGGACTTTTTGGGGCTTTCGAACCTTACGATTATCAATAACGCCATGAGGATTATCCGAAAAGCTTACAAGAAAGAAATTAATCTTTCGGAGTTGCCGCTTGATGATAAAAAGACCTATGAGCTGTTTCAGCGCGGCGACACGACTGGCGTATTCCAGTTGGAATCGGCGGGAATGAAGCGATATTTGCGCGGACTGAAGCCGACTACGTTTGAAGATATTATTGCTATGGTGGCTCTTTATCGTCCGGGTCCGATGCAGTTTATTGACAGCTTTATTAGGCGTAAACACGGCGAAGAAGAGATAACTTATTTGCATTCCGGAATGAAAAACTCGCTGAAAAATACTTACGGAATTTTGGTCTATCAGGAGCAGTTTATGCAGATTTCTAAGGAATGGTGTGGATTTACTGGCGGTCAGGCTGACACATTGCGTATTGCTGTTGGTAAGAAGAAAATTGACTTGATGAAAAAGGTCAAGCCTGAATTCGTCGAGGGTGCGGTTAAAGTTGGTGGCGCAACTAAGGAGCTTGCGGAAACTTTCTGGACTCAGCTGGAGGAATTCGCTAACTATTGTTTCAATAAGTCGCACGCCGCTTGTTATGGTTTTGATTGCTTATTGGACGGCTTATTTGAAGGCGCATTATCACCTGACGCGCGTTTATGGCGGCGCTTATGACTAGTGACCATGATGACACTGATCGTTTGGCGATTGAAATCACTGAATGTAAGCACATGGGAATTAGTGTGCTTAGTCTTGATGTAAACGAGTCGTTCGTTGAGTTTGCTGTGGTGCCGAATGAGAATAAAATTCGTTTTGGAATGTCTGCGGTGAAGGGCGTTGGTGTTGTTGCGGTACCCGTCGAGGAAGTTCTGCGGGCGCGCGAAGATGGGCCGTTTACGTCGGTTGAGGATTTTGTTAGGCGTGTTTCAACCAGTAAGTTCGCCCGAAAAGCTTGGGAGTCGTTTATTAAATCTGGTGCGTTTGATGATATGGGCGATCGATCTGATTTGCTATTCAATCTGGATTCCATTACGTCATTTGCGTCCAAGCTCCAAAAAGAAGCCGCCAGTGGGGCAGACCAATTTGTTTGGAATGTTGGGTGGCGATGATGCGGCGAGTGTCCAATCGTTTCTTCATCTCCAGAAGGCTCCTGTGAAACATGATGATAAAGAGCGCTTGATGTGGGAGCGAGAATTGTTGGGGTTGTATATCTCGGCGCATCCGCTTGATAGATATGAAACGTATTTGAGCGAGCAAACTCAACCATTGACGCAATTAGTTCCTGAGTACGACAGTCGAATGATGACGGTTGGGGGAATTATTAGCACGGTTCGTACAATTGTCACAAAAAGCGGTTCGAAGATGGCGTTTGTGGGAATTGAGGACAAGTTCGGCGAGGGCGAGATAATCGTCTTTCCAAATCTGTATGAAAAAGTTGGTGCTAAGCTGGTTCAGGATGCGGTGATTCGAGTTTCTGGTAAAAATTCAGCGCGAGATCGTGACGGAAATTTGGGCAATGAAAGTAAGCTAATTGCCGATGATATTATTGCGATTACGGATAACGATATCAATGGCTATGAGTCGACTGGCCGTAAAATGGAAGCGCCAAAAATTAGCTCTGCTGTAAAAAAAGAGCGCCGTGAAGCTTATCGTAATCAGAAAAATGGAACTTCTCCGAAGTCTGCCGTAAAGAATGACGCCGCCAAACCGCAGCCAAAAACTCATTCGGCGCCTGTTAATGTTGCGCCAGAAATTCCCGCCTCAAAGTTATTTGTGTATATTAAAGACCCGAATGACCATTCGCGGTTGGTGAAAATGAAGTCTGTTTGCGGCGAGAATGCTGGCACGACTGACGTGGTTTTGGTACTGGGCGAGAAAGAAAAATCAGCCATGCGCCTGCCGTTTAAGGTGGATGCTAATGATAACCTATTAAGCCAATTAAAAAACACTCTGGGTGAAGAGTGTGTAGTTCTAAAGTGATAGTTAGCCCGCTGACAGAGGCCTCAGCCGGAGCTGATTGCTCTAGGCGGGCTAACTATCAGCGGGACTTGTCCCCCTTTAGTTTTTCCGCTATGTTCGTTTGTACGTGCCAATGAGCACGTAGCGAACAGTGTGGCAGTCGCTGTAGCATACAAACTGCCGCTGATATTGACCAGGGCAATATCGGTGAGCAGAACTACCATGTAGTAGGCGAAGAACAGTAACAGCCATGGTGCCGACGCGATGGCTAGTGCATGCACTTCTCGACTAACTCCTCGAGGGAGATGTGTGGGCATACCACGCGATGTACATGGCCGCTATGATCGTGATGATGAAGAAGATGTCCATTCATTGTCCATTTCCCTTTTGTTGTGTGGGACTACTTTCTCTGGGGGATTCCAGAGAAAGCTCATATAAATATAACACATATGGTTAATAAAGTCAATAAGTAGACTTGAGGGATTTATTTATTCGTTGTTGAGATTATTTTATCCTCGGGAAAATCAGTCCGAACAGCGCAATTCCTGTTGCGACCGACACGTTGAATGATTCTTTTTGACCGAACATCGGGATTTCTACGGTGAAATCGCAGTTGTCCAAAAGCTCCGACGTGATTCCGTGGACTTCTTCTCCGAGTAGCAGCGCAAATTTTTCAGGCGGCTGAAATTCTGGCAACATCACACTATCTTTTGATTGCTCCAGCGCGATAATTGGCAAGTTTTCTGTTCGCTGATTTTCTTTAATCCAATCATTGATATCCTCGTAAAACTCAAACGGCACCAAACTTTCCGCACCCAAAGCAGTTTTATGAATTTGGCTGGTGATTTTTTCGCGAATATGCGGCAGGCGAGGATCTTCAGATCGAATTTCTCCATCGACAAGCGCACAAGCAGGCGCCTTGCTACATAAACTCAATTCTGGATACGGCGTGTAGCCACTAAGAATAATCTTTTTTATGCCAAATCCTTCGGCTGTGCGAAAAATTGCCCCAACATTATGCGTCGAGCGAATATTGTGGACTAACAGAGTAATTTCTGGATTCATATCACTATTATATCACTCGTCAAACCGTAAGCTTTTTGGTATAATTTTCATATGGACGAAGATAAAATTCAGGCGCGACGCCGTGAGCAAGATGAGGAAGCTACTCGTCGTCGAGCGTCAATTTTAGGACTTCAATATCTTGATGGGCGGGAATTTGAAGATACTTTACCTTTACTTAAGGGTGTTTTGACGATAGAAGAGATGTATAAAGGCAGGTTGGTCCCGTTAGCCTTTAATGAGGAGGACCAGTCTTATCGATTTGGTGTTACGTCGCAAACTTCTGAGTCGTTGATGAAGCGGATGCGAGATCAGTATGTTGAAAATGGCAAGCGAATTTTCTTCTTTCTTAATTTCTGGTTCGGCGTTTCGGTCAATTATGCTCAGGTTTGATCCGCCGAAAAA
This sequence comes from Candidatus Minimicrobia vallesae, assembly GCF_018866205.1. Taxonomy (GTDB): domain Bacteria; phylum Patescibacteriota; class Saccharimonadia; order Saccharimonadales; family Saccharimonadaceae; genus Nanosynbacter; species Nanosynbacter vallesae. Next base: position 442,095 of record NZ_CP076459.1, on the reverse strand, counting down.
AGTGATTTACGATAATATTGAAATTGCTATGGAAGGTGATAGCGATACTCTGGCGCAGGTTACTCAGACTTTGGCTTCTGTGGGTACGAATGATGTGTTTAATTATTTTGATTGACCAAGCGGATTTGTTGGGCGCGTCGGATATTCATATTGAGAATCAGCGTGAGTCGATTCGAATTCGTATGCGTGTTGACGGAGCTTTGCATACGGTGGCGGAACTTAGCAGGGATAGATATCGAGTGATTATGGCGACTTTGGCGTCGCGTGCGAATATTTCTACCGCTTCCAGAGAGCCTCAATCTGGGCATATGCAGCAGGAAATTCATAGAGATGGCGTATCGCATGTGCTGAATTTGCGCGTGGAAGCCGTGATGACGGTGTATGGCTTGGACTTGGTGCTTCGATTGTTTAATTTCGATGAGTCAATGTTGAATTTGGATCTATTGAGTATTTCAAAGAAAGAGCGCGAGCAAATTGATGAAGTTATTTCTCATCCGCGCGGGATGTTGTTGATGGTTGGTCCAACTGGTTCGGGAAAATCTACGACGTTATATAGCATTCTTAATGCTCTTAATACGCCAGATCGAAAGATTATTACACTGGAAGATCCTGTAGAAAATACGATTCCTGGGATTGCTCAGATTCCAATTGATACGACAAATGGACAGAGGTTTGCTGACGGTTTGCGTAGTGTTTTGCGTCTTGACCCAGACGTGGTGATGGTTGGTGAGATTCGCGACAATGAAACTGCGAAGACTGCAATTCAGGCGTCAATTACGGGACACTTGGTATTGTCTAGCTTTCACGCCAATTCGACTGCGGCGGCTTTTAGTCGTATGATCGATATGATTGGGCAAAACCCGATTTTTAGCTCGGTGGTTCGGCTGGTGATTGCTCTACAGCGACTGGTGAGGAGATTGTGGGATGATATGCAAGGAAGAATATGAGCCAGATGAGTCGACTGCGTAAGTGCGGGTGAAAGTAGGTTTTGAAGGATTTGCTAGAGAATGTTGATTGCCCAGATTTGGATACGTTTAAGCTTTCGGCGTGCGGTGCCGACGGACGACGTGCCGTTTGGTTATAAGGGGCGAATTTCGGTAATGGAGCAACTGGTCGTGAGTGAGAATATTCAGAAATTCTTGCGCGGCGATGTTGAGGATGTTTACACGGAAGCGATTGGAGAGGGCTGCAAAAGAAGATGGTATGGTGACGCTACTTCAGGCTGGCGTGTTGAAGCGGCTCTTCGTGGTGAAACGACATTAGAAGAAGTTAGTAGAGTAATATAATTGACTTTATAGCCATAAACTGATAAGATATTAGTTTATGAGCGAAAGACAACGGGATGGTTATGTTGTTAAAGATAAACTATCTCATACAGAAGATCTGAATAAAAACTACATAAGTCAAATTATAGATTATGTAAAGCTTATTATTAAGCATGTACCGTTTCTTGTTGAAGGTGAGGAGTTGCGCGGTGAATATCAAGAATCTTATGGGAAGGTTCTTGGGTTGTTTCAGCAAATTGAGGAGGAGTATAACGGGCTTTCAGATTGCATAGAGATAGATTTTGATATAGAGGAAGTCAAAGAATCATTAACAAGTATATTTAATGGAGCATACGAGAAATTTATAAGGGAAAATCTTAGTGTAGTTTTTCCCGAAAAGCTGGCGGAAGTGAATATTCCAGAATTTTGCCAAGCTGAAGAGTATGCTATTCCCGACGTAAGACGATGGCAGCACGCTAATAAAATAATTAGTCCTGAACTTGCAGATCGTGAATATATGGACTTTATCGCAGAGGCAAGGGAGGCTGTGACTAAGAGCCTTACTAAGGATGAGGCTTTTGGTTTACCTGATGATTTTACAATTACTAGACCTGAATACATTCCAGGTAATGATGGCAAGATGGAGTTGAGTAGTTTACTGGAAGACTTTGAGCGTCGGAAACTTGAAGAGGTTGAAGATGAGGAATGCAATGGTATTAATCCTGAGGGTGATTTAAAATTTGCCAACAGAGTTCTTAAGTTTATAAAATCCATAAAATTGCCAAGCGAAGAGGAACTAGCCAAGCAGTATAAAGAAGCGACAATTAAGGAAAACAGTCCAGTGGTTCGTAGCCTTGCTGAATCTATGGCTAAAGAGCATCTGAGTGAGTCTTTAGACGACGCCCTGAAGGTGCTTTCGGAGAAATTGAATAGCTATGAAGTGGCACCTGAAATTGCGGGTAAATCTTTGAAAAAAGCCACTAAGAAGAAAAGGTCAAACAAACCGAAGTTGAGAGTTGAAGAAGGACTCTCAGCCGGTAGAAGTTGGATTGAAGGCGGGAGATGCTGTGATACTTGATAGCGAGACGTTTCCGTGGCTTAAAGAAGATTCTATTGTGGATGTACTGCATGTTGAGCAGGGCAGTAATGGCACTGTGGTTGCAGTAGTCGACGCGCGTACTGAAGAGGCTAAAAAGATTGAACATAAAATGGCTGGATATGAAAACGACGAGAAGAAGCAGCGTATTCTGCCTATTATTAAGGATAAATTAATTATGGCCGCAAAATGTGTGGCAACTTCAGAAGATAATTCTATCGGGTTGCCGATTGGCTTAAAGAACAAATTAAAAGAGCTTTATCCGTTTATAATTTACGCCTGGAAAGATCAAACGCATAACGCCAAGAGGGTTTATATGTCAAAAGTCAGCGTTGAAGATATGTCCGATGAAAGTGAGACTAAAAAATCTCTTCAGGAAGCTGGAGTGACTGAATTGGTTTTATTTTTGGGAGCTTGCGACAAACAGAACCAGGAATCGTTAGTGGCTCTGTTTATGGATGGAGACTCTCGTGATGCAGCTAAGTACGGTGCTGGTGCTTAGGCTTATCTAATGACATTCGCAACAGCTTCAACAACACCTTCATCAAATGCGGTTGGGACGACTTTATCGACGGTTGGATTTTCGACCAGGTTAGCTAGTGCTTCAGCGGCCGCCAATTTGTGCTGATCGGTGATTTTCTTAACTCCGTGATCTAATGCGCCGCGGAAAATTCCAGGGAAGGCTAGGGAGTTGTTGACCTGGTTTGGGAAGTCGCTACGACCTGTGCCGATGATTGCGACGCCGGCTTGTTTGGCGACATCTGGCATAATTTCTGGAACAGGATTTGCTAGTGCGAATACGATTGGATCTTTCGCCATTTTTTGGACTAATTCTGGAGTGAGAAGTCCTGCGCGCGATACGCCGATGAATACGTCTGCGTCGGTGATGGCGTCTTCAATTGAGCCGGATTGCTGTTGCGTCGACGTATTCCAATAGCGCGGTTTTTTCAGCGTTCAAATCTGTGCGTGATTTTCCGACAATTCCTCGGCTATCCACCGCTACGATGTTTTTTGCTCCGTAAAGATTTAACAATTTGATGATTGCTGTGCCAGCTGCGCCTGCGCCGATGACTACGAATTTGCAATCCGCCAGGTTTCGTCCTGTCAATTTAGCGGCGTTAATTAAGCCCGCCAACACAACGACAGCCGTGCCGTGTTGGTCGTCGTGGAAGACTGGAATATCTAATTCTGCCTTCAATCGCTCTTCAATTTCAAAACATTTTGGTGCGGCGATATCTTCGAGGTTGATGGCGCCGAAACTTGGCGCGATGGCTTTAACTGTGGCAATGATTTCTTCTGGTTCGTGAACGTCTAATACAATTGGCACGGCGTCGACATCGGCAAAATGCTTAAATAGCAAAGCTTTTCCTTCCATGACTGGCATGGCGGCTTTTGGTCCCAAATTGCCCAAGCCCAAAATTGCTGAGCCGTCTGAGATTACGGCGACTAAATTGTTTGTCCAAGTGTATTTTGGTAAATCGGCTGGATTTTCGGCAATTGCTTGACTGACTGCGCCGACGCCAGGGCTGTAATAAGCGCTAAGCTTGTCGCGATTAAGCTCCTCTTTATCTCTGAGGCTAGTCGTAATTTTACCTTTGTATTTTTCGTGTAGTTCGAGTGCTAATTTATTGTAATCCATAACTATATTATACTCCAATTTTATTTAATTGATATTTCTTCAGATTTGTGTTATTATCTTATGTAATTGTACGAGAGTTAATTATTCGGGCTTTGTTTGGTGTGGAGCCGCAGAGGTACAACTGCGTGGCCAGTCGGAGCGAGTTCGGAAGATAGGAAGAAAAATTATGAGTTTTGCGTTAATCCAGAAAGTCAACGACGAGCACAAAGAAAGCAAGCAAGTTGTCGATGTTCGCAGTGGTGACACCGTTCGTGTTTATCAGAAAATTAAGGAGGGCAACAAAAGAGCGTATTCAGATGTTCGAGGGTGTTGTTATCCGCACTGACAATAAAAAATCACACACATCACGCATTACGGTTCGAAAGATTGCTTCAGGCGTTGGCGTTGAAAAGTCATTTTTGATGCACAGTCCGCTTATTGAGAAGATTGAGATTGTTCGTCGTGCTAAGGTTCGCCGCAAGTTCTTGAGCTTTCTTCGCCAGCGTAGCGGTAAGTCAGCTCGCTTGACGGCTAAGAATTTCGATCGTGCTGCTGTTAATGACATTCATGACGCTAAGGCAGAAGCGGAAGCTGAACGCTTGAAGGAAGAAGCTGCTCAGGCTGCTGCTGCAAAACAGGTTGAAAAAGATGCTGCTCAGGCTGAACTTGACGCTAAGGCTGCTGAAGTTGCAGCTCGCCATAAAGACGCGTAATTGTCTATTGGTTAATCGTTGAAACCGTCTCTTAATCTGAGGCGGTTTTCTCATGTTATAATCTCAATATGGCAATATTTCATTATATATCCGTCCTTGTTCCGACGACTTTGGCTGTGGCGACGCCTTACGTTTTGAAGAAAAACGGCTTTGATAGTGAGCAAAAATATCGCTGGCTACTTTACGTAGCGTGTTTGTTGTTTTTCATATCTTGGTATTTGCCATCGCCGTTAATTGGCTGTTCGGGACACTGGTTTTGCGACGCATTTTGTTGGCGTTGGGTTGTTTATGGGACTAGTTGTGGGCGTATTACTGGTCTTGGTCGATTAATTGGCGGGCGCTATGTGGCTGGTGAATGCGCAAGTTTTGGGTGTTTGCTTTCGTTTTGGCGCTGGGCTGCGTTAAATGAGTTGGCGTGAGGGCGATTATTTATGGTGAAGTTCGGTTTGGCGAGCATAAAATTGGACGACACGAATTGGGATATTTTGGCGAATACATTAGGTGCGGCAACAGTTTGGATTGGCTGGATTATTGCGAATTTTATGACGAAAAAGGGAAGATTGTCGGGTGATTCTGGGAATTGATGAAGTCGGGCGCGGCGCGTGGGCTGGACCGTTGGTGATTGGCGCGGTGGTTTTGGGTGGCGCTGAAATTGAAGGGCTTGATGATAGTAAAAAATTGACTAAAAAACGACGTGAATTCTTGGATGAGGAAATTCGCGAGCAAGCGTCGGCTTTGTCTTTGGGCTGGGTTTCTGTTGAGGAGCTGGATGAAATAGGGATGAGCGAGGCGCTTTTAAGCTGGCGACGCGGCGCGCAGTCAAAGAAATTCAAGCGAAATGTCAGAAAACTGGTTCGAAGTTTGATGAGATTATTATCGATGGGACGGTCAATTTTTTGGCGGGTACGCTGCTAGAAAAGTATGTAACAATTATAGCGAAAGCCGATGGTCTGATTCCGAAGCGTTTCGGCGGCGTCGATTATTGCTAAGGTGGCTCGTGATAAATTCTTATGGCGGATCATGATGATGTTTATCCGGGATATGATTTTTCTTCGCACGTTGGTTATGGTGTGGCAAAGCACCGAGCGGCTATTGATAATCTGGGCGTAACTCCGCTACATCGGCTGAGTTTTGCGCCGTTGGCTAAATATGCTAATGTTGAGGCGAATTCGCAGAATACATCTGACGACGGAAAGGTCTAAAAACCAGCAAAAAGACACGACGCGTCAAATTGGCGATAAGGGTGAGCAAGCGGCGGCGGATTGGTTGGTGGCTGATGGTCATGAGATTATAGAACGGAATTGGCGGACGCGGTATTGCGAAATTGATATTGTTAGTAAAAAAGATAATGTTTTATATTTTACAGAGGTCAAATATCGTAAAAATGACAATTTCGGCGATGGCTTGGCGGCAATTACAAATAAAAAACAGCAACAAATGCGTTTTGCTGCTGAAATATTCATTGCCAAAAATGCGCAATATGAAAGCTGTGATATGCAAATGCTGGCAATTTCTGTTGATGGAAATCCGCCCGTAGTTGAAGAGTGTGTAGTGTTGGAATAGGGTATCAGCCCCGAATGAGGACTCTTTAACGTTAAGTGTATTAATCATAGGGAATGTACGACAAGGCAATCGTGGCGAAGAGTAAGTTTGCTTCATCGTACATTCTGCTTGCGAATTAATCCGCAAGCTCAGCAAGCTTTTTGGCGATAGCAAGGTTGCTCGCCTGATACAAGGGAACTTCCGTTGTGATGAGATCTCTCAGATCATGCAGGAATTTCCAGTACTGGATCCAGTAGCATCCTGGCCAATCAGACATAGACGACTCCTCTTCCGCTATGGATGAGACTGCGCCCAGCATCTCGTTGATCTTTCCTTGTAGTTTCTCGAATGACTGTTCTGGGCCGATTATGGCGGATAGATTCCAGTAGATTTCGAAGGGCTTCCGCTATCTTCTTTTATTTGTGTTTTTCCTGGTGGTGATATTCGTCGTCGCCCTATAGGTGGTCGCTAAAGATTCTGATTTTTCGGTAGGTATTCAGCGTTGATACAACTTCTCCAATTCAAGAATTTGCGTATTCTCGGGGATTGCCTCGGTGTTTTCTGGGTTTGGATGCTTATCGGAGATTTTCTTTCGTGACGCATTGTTGTTATCGTTCCTTTCGGCTGTTCTGATAATGGTCGGCTGTGGTGAGCGCACTTTTTCTTCAGTGCAGTCTTAGATCCTATCTTTTTTTGATGTTTTTTAAATCAAGACATAGTGTCTCATCCTGCAATGACTGGCTTTTTAAGGTGCGCTTTCGGACAAAACATTTGTTCTATCAACAAAAGCTGTACTCATTTATACCACTAATATAATAAAATGTCAATAGATTTTGTCAAAAACCGCAAAATAATGCGACCAAATTATTTACACCGCGGAAATAACCGCCTCTTTATCTCGCTCAATCAGCTCGACGCGTGCTGATATTTCGGTAATTCCCAGCTTAATCGTTCTGGCTAGGGCTGGAATATTTTCCATCGGTTCAAAGAATTGTTGAAAATCGTTAAGTTCGTTGGTCGTTAGTAGGGCTGTGGCTGCATAGCGAATGAAATCGTCGTAGCTTTTATCTTCGCCAAACGTATCTTCGACCCACGCCCAGTTTTCTTTCAGCCAATTCCACGCAATCTGGCGGCTTTCTCTGGTCCGAATCAAATACACAAACCAACGGCTGGCGTCTTGCGGGCGGATAATATTGGAATCTTTAATGTTGGCAAGAATTTTTTCTGCTGTTTCAGGGTTTTTGGTGGAAGTTAGTCCAATTGCAATATCATTCTGCAGGTCATTTGACGGCGTGTTTTTATATGTGGCAAAGAGATTTTCAATCATCTCTGGCGTCTCGAAATGTCTCACGTTTGCGCTGATAATTAAAGCTCGAATTTCTGTCGGTAAGTCTTCCAATTTATTATTGTCAAAACGCGTTTTTGCCTCGTTCAAAACTTCTTTATCTTCGCTATACATCATCAAACTCAAAGCCGTGGTGCGCCGTTCGCGGTCGTCGTCCGATTCGCCAGCTTTTTCATCCCAGCCCAATTCCTCAAATGTGGCGCGCGCAAATTCTCCAGAAATTCGCTTTAATGAATCTCTGGCGGCGTCATTGTCATCGACGAATTTTCGCAGTTCCGTCAAGGCGCCAGCCGCCATACCGAAGACTTTTTCGTTGGTTTCGGTTTTTAGCGACAATGCCAATGGAAGTAGTGACGCCGAGTTTTCAAATCCAGCGCGGGCGAGTATTGTCGCGTCCTGTAAGATGCAAATCTTATCCAAGGTTGGCAATTCTGTAATGTTTTTCAATAAATATTCGCGAGTGGATTCGTCATATTTGGTGACGAAGTGGGCGCTTAAGCCGCAGTTTAATTGCAATGGCTTTTCAATAGAAACGGTGGTTTCTTTTTGATCCAAGATTTTTACGTCAAGTGGTTGGTTTGCGAATAATGGAATCGGCCATAACGCGTCGGATGGTTGGTGTTCGCCGATGAAGAATCGTTCCTGACTTAAAATCGCCGCGTCGTGACTGCTTGAAACTGATACGACAGGAAGGCCAGGTTGGGAAATCCAAGCGTTCATTAGATTGACGATTGGCTGACCGCTCGCTGATTCTAATTCTTGCCATAAATCATTTCCGACTGTGTTTTTATACGCGAATTTTTCAAAATACGATTTAAGACCGGCGCGAAACGCCTCTTCGCCGATAAGTTTTCTAACCATAACAAGCAGCCGTCCGCCCTTAGCATAAACAATTGCTGGGTCGAACAAAGTGCTGATTTCGTCTGGATGATTGACGTCGGCTTGAACTGATTGAACGCCGTCCAAGCTGTCGCGTCTGAGTGCGGCCGTTACTTCATTCGTGGCAAAATCTTCCCACATATGCCAATCCGGCTGGAGCGCGTCAATTGCTACATATTCCATCATATTGGCGAAGCTTTTGTTGAGCCACAAGTCGTTCCACCACTGCATGGTAACTAAATTGCCGAACCATTGATGGCTGAGTTCGTGCGCGATAACCGTGGCAATGAAGCGCCTGGATGATTCTGGAGTCAATTCTGGGTCCGCAAGCAAACAGCTTTCGCGGTAAGTAATTAATCCCCAGTTTTCCATGGCGCCAGAGGAAAAGATCGGGAAGGGCGACGTGGTCGGATTTTGGCAATGGATATTTGACGCCGAAATATTCGTCATAAAAATCGATTGATCGAGTGGCGATGTCTACCGCAAAATCTAATGTATTTTCATTCTGAGCTGGTGTTGCCCAGATGTTGACCTCGACGCCAGATTTGGTGCGAGCGGATTTTTTGTGCAATTCACCGATGACGAAGGCTAGAAGATAACTGCTCATTCGTGGTGTTTTCTCAAATGTCGTCGTGAGAGAATCGCCATTTTCTTCTGCTTTTTTACGGGCATATTTCCCAAAACTGTTATTTCTGGGCGAGTTATTAGTGTCAAATCGTATTCAGCTTTGGCGGCTGGTTCATCAACGCAAGGGAAAACTTCGCGGGCGTGGTGTGATTCAAATTGAGTTGCGAAAAGCTGTTTTTTAACGCCGTCGTGAGTGAAATAGCAAGGATACAAACCGTGCATTGCGTCGGTGATATTTCCAGAAAAATTGATGTGAATTGTGTGTTTTCCGTTTTCAAGGTTCGGCTGGGATAATCTCAATTCGTCAAACTCACCAAATGAGACGTCGGCGGGCTGATTGTCGATTGTGGCTGATTGAATTGTTAAGCCTTTGGAGTGTAGCGAAATTGATTCGCTGGTGGACTCGCCAGAAATGATAACTGTGCCAGAAAATTCTTTTTCCTCGGCGCGTGTTAAATCGAGAGTTAGGTTGTAATGATTTGGTGTGAATGTGTCGAGTAGGCGTGGAACTTTAGTCATAGTTTAATTATAATACAGTCATGAGGGTGAATAAAATACGACGTCGGCAAGTGGTGGTTGTGCTGGTGGTTCTTTTGGCTGGTCGGTGTGGGGGTTTGGGCTTCGCGAATTTCACAACCTGAACCTCAGACAATTCAAACTTCAACGCAACGAGAATTATTTGGTGCTTCGGATGCGAAATCGGAATTGGAAAAGATAGAAGTTAAAGGGCGTGCGCCAAAGACTGGTTATTCCAGAAAGCAATTCGGCAACGGCTGGGGTAAAATTAACGGCTGCTCTGTGCGGGAAGTGATTCTGGCGCGAGATTTGATGGATGAGAAAATTGACGAAAAATGTCGAGTTTTGTCGGGTGTGTTGAATGATCCGTACACTGGTCAAGTAATTCAATTTCAGCGTGGTGAAAAATCTAGTTCTAAGGTTCAGATTGATCACGTCGTGGCTTTGAGCGATGCTTGGCAAAAGGGCGCGCAGCAAATTTCTCCGGAAGAACGAGAGAAATTGGCGAATGATCCGTTAAATCTGTTGGCGGTTGACGGTCCAGCAAATCAAGCTAAAGGCGACGGCGACGCGGCAACTTGGCTACCGAGCAATAAATCTTTTAGGTGCCAATATATTGCGCGACAAGTGGCTGTGAAACGAAAATATCGCTTATGGGTAACGGAAGCTGAAAAAAGCGCGATGTCGGGAATTCTGGAAAAGTGCGTGGAAGTAAATTGACAAAACATATTTTTTATGTTAAAGTTTCAGAGTGAATCCTGAAGTAAATTTAACCAAGTTGTCTGTAAATGATGACATAGCATTAGATCGTGCTGTTTCGGCTTATCTTGAGTTTATATTAGGATGCTCTTCTGTAGGAGATTGCCCAAAGAAAGAACTAGCGTCTTATGTGGCAGGCATGGGCGCCTATTATTGTAGCGATGTTTTTTCTATTGATGTTCCGGGCAAGGAATCATCATCTGGGCTTATGACTGTCTGTTTCGATGGAGATAAGATCACAGTAGAAGATCTTTTTGTCAAAGAAGAGATGCGTAAACGTGGAATTGGACGAATGGCAATTGAGGCTTTGGGCGGTGAATTTCCAATCGCGCGCATTATGGAACTGGAATCTCTGCGATCTGCTGAAGGATTTTACCAACAAATTGGCTTTAAGTGCGTAGCTCCAGCCACTAATGGACGTTTGTCTTTATGGCGGAAGAAAGTAAATTGACAAAATGAAAAATTTTTAATACAATGAGAAAGTACTCATCCGGCCGGCAGGTCGGAGTTTTTCGTTTATGGAAGTTTGAGACGGAAAAAGATATAATTAATAAGAAGGAGAATGTAAAATGGAAGATTTGAATATTAAGCAGTTGACGTTGGCAGTGCGTACGATTGCTGAGGAAAAAAACTTGCCAGAAGAAACAGTTTTGAGCGTGATTGAGCAGGCGATTGCGGCGGCTTGGCGTCGTGATAATGGCACGCGTGATCAGTTGGTTCGCGCAAGCTTGAATATCAATAACGGTACGGCTGTCGTGTCGGTTGTTAAAACTGTTGTTGAAGAAGTTGAGAATGACGCCAATCAAATCGACCTAGAGGAAGCTAAGGAGATAGATCCTGCGGCTGAACTTGGCGGTGAAGTTGTGATGGAAACTCATAACGTGACGACTTTTGGTCGAGTTGCTGCTCAGACTGCTAAGCAGGTGATTTTGCAGCGTTTGCGCGAGGCTGAGCGTGAAGTTGTTTTGGCGGAATTTGAAGATAAAATCGGTACGGTTGTTATCCGGTACGGTTCAGCGAGTTGAGCCTCGCGTTGTGCGAGTTGAGTTTGGCAAGGCTGTCGGAATTATGTACCTCAGAGTGAGCAAATTCCTGGCGGAATATTACGGCGTTGGTCGTCGAATTAAGGTTTATATTAAGGATATTGAGCGCGAAGGTCGCGGTTCGTGAGTTGATTCTTAGCCGCGGTAACGAAGAGTTTGTTTGCGATTCTTGTTCAATCAAGAAGTTCCAGAGATGGAAACTGGTGCGGTTGAGATTAAGGCAATTGCTCGCGAAGCTGGTCGCCGAACCAAATTGGCGGTTTCTTCAGCTCTACCTGGCGTTGATCCAGTTGGTACGTTTGTTGGTGGTCACGGCGCCCGCGTTCAGGCTGTGATGAATGAAATTGGCGAGCAGGAAAAAATTGACATTATTCCATACGAGGAAGATGCGGCTGGATTTATTGCTAATGCGATGAGCCCGGCAGAGGTTTTGAGTGTGACTGTCAATGAAGATGAGAAGCGTGCGACGGTTTATGTTAGCGAAGATCAGCAGTCGATAGCAATTGGTCGCGCTGGACAGAATGTTCGCTTGGCAAGTCGATTGACTGGCTATGAGTTAGACATCGAAGCAAAAGCTCCTGTTAAGGCAGAGCCAAAACCTCGAAAGAATATTGAGGATAGCTTGATGAGCGTAGTTGAGGAGGTGGCGGAATAAGCTGCCTTCTGCGAATCGCCGAAAACGAAAGGAGGGCGATATGTCAGAAGATTTTTCTGAATTAGAACCTCGGCTGACGGAAACGGCTCGGGCCAGTTTGGGGCGGGCTGGTTTTCTGGCGCATAATGAGGGGAGTGAATATGTTGGCACGGAGCATATTTTGCTTGGTGTGTTGGCGCAGAATTCGTCGCTAGGCGCAAAGATTTTGGCGGAAAACGGCGTAACTTTGGATCGTGCGGAAATGGCGTTGAACCTGACCGCAAAGCCGCTGGTGATTACGATTGTAAGTAAGGGTTTGAGCGCTGAAGTTGTTGAATTGATAAGAATTGCTTGGCAATTGGCGGTTGAATTTGGGCAGGAAAAAATTGGCACAGAACACATTGTTTATGGAATGTTGCAGCAGCACGAGGCGCGAGCGACTAAATTGCTGCGAGATATGAATGTTGACATTGACAATCTGCGTGGAAGTTTGGAAGATGTGTTTGATAAACAGCAATTTGAATCTCTGCAGAGTGAGCGCAGTGCGGCGAGTAAAAATTCTGGCGATTTGCGAGTTTTGGAGAAATTCGGTGTCGATTTGACGCGGCGTGCTAGCGAAGGATTTTTGGATCCGGTGATTGGTCGAGCGTCGGAAATTCAGCGAATGATCACGATTTTAGGTCGGCGTAGTAAGAATAATCCAGCGCTGATTGGCGAACCTGGCGTCGGTAAAACTGCGGTCGTTGAGGGTTTGGCGCGGGGTATTGCTGATAATAAAGTTCCCGATTTTTTGAAGGGCAAGCGACTTTTTCAATTGGATTTGACGGCGATGATTGCTGGGACGAAATATCGCGGGCAATTTGAGGAGCGTTTGCAAAAAGTTCTGGCGGTCGCCAAAAAAGCACATCAGGAAGTTATTTTGTTTATTGATGGGTTGCCTTTGTTTGTTGTCGCTGGTTCGGCTGAAGGCTCGATGGATGCGGCGAATGTATTGAAGCCAGCGTTGTCGTGAGGCGAGGTGCGACTGATTGGCGCGACGACGTTTGATGAATATCGAAAACATATCGAAAAAGATGCTGCGTTGTCACGGCGCTTCCAGTCGGTGACGGTCAATGAGCCGTCGCCAGAAGAGGCGGTGGAGATGATGCGAGGTTTGAGAGGAAAATTTAGCCTAAGGCATCATCAAGTTCAGATTCCTGACGAAATGCTGACTGAGGCGGTGGATTTGAGTCAGCGTTACGTGACGGAGCGATTTTTGCCAGATAAAGCGATCGACGTGATTGACGAGGCGGCGAGTTTATTGAAGTCTAGCTCGCCAATAAAATTGTCGCGTAAGGACAAGTTGGCTCGCCAAATTAAGCGATTGGCTGGAAAAATTGATGCCGCGGTCGAGGCTGAGGATTATGAAAAAGCCGCAGAATTTAAGATGCAAATGAGGCAATTGGAATTGCAAGCCGAAGCGCTGAAAGATGAAGCCAGTGATGAGCCGGTGTTGACTGATGAATATTTGCGTCGAGCGGTTTCGGCAATGACGAATATTCCGATTGACAGATTATCGTTGAATCAGATGAAGGATTTGATTCGCCTGGAGAAGCGACTGAGTCAGAGCGTTCTTGGTCAGAATGAAGCGATTGAGCAACTGGCGCGTGCGATTCGTCGCAATAAAGCTGGGCTAAATCGTCAGAGTGGGCCGCTTGGGTCGTTTATCTTTCTGGGTCCGACTGGAGTTGGTAAGACGGAATTGGCACGAGTTCTGGCGCGGGAAGTTTTTGGCGGCGATGATAGCTTGATTAAAATTGACATGAGCGAGTTTTCCGAGCGTCACACGGCTAGTCGGCTTGTTGGTGCGCCGGCTGGTTATGTTGGCTATGAGGATGGCGGGAAATTGACGGATAAAGTTCGTCGTCGACCGTATAGCGTGGTGTTGTTCGATGAGATTGAAAAGGCGCATCCTGACGTTCTGAATTTGCTTTTGCAGATTTTGGAGGACGGCAAGTTGAGCGATTCTCACGGGCGAACGGTGAGTTTTCGGCAGACGATTATCATCTTGACGAGCAACGTCGGCGCCGAGCAAATGATTCAGGATTCGGAGCTGGGATTTGGCGCGTCTGGGCAGAAAAAGTCGGCTAGCGAAAATCGTCACGAGAAAAATTCGCGTGCCGCTCTGCGTGAGCTTGAGGAGTTTTTGCGTCCAGAATTGATTGGCAGATTTGATAACGTGATTACATTTAAGCCGCTGTCTCGTTCGGTCGTGCGAAAGATTTTTGACAATCTCACGTCTGATTTGGTCAAGGCTGTTGCTCAACATGGAATGACGCTTGATATTACTTTTTCGGCGAAGCGTTGGTTGGATTGATCGGGGTTTTGACGAGCAGCGCGGCGTGCGAGTTTTAAGGCGAACAATTCAGTCGGAGTTGGCGGATCCGCTGGAGCGATGTTTTATTGTCCAATAAAGCAAAATCTGGCGACACGCTGGAGGCTAAAATTGATAATGATAAGGTGGTGATTAATGTCAATCGTGCGTAAAATATTCAGCGTCCTCACGCCGATAATTGTACTTTCTGCTGCGGTTTTTGTGATGGTGAATCGTCAGCAAATTATTGACGAGATTACGCTGTGGCAATATAAGCCGAGTGCGGAAATTGTCGCTATTGCTGATCGCGTAAAGATGTCGGGTGTTGGCAGAAAAATGTTCTATGTTTCTAATCCGCAAATCAAATCGGCGAACGAATTTAATGAAGATTGCCGTCGTGTGGAAAAGGGAAATGCGATTTTGGGTTGTTACAATCCGTCGTCTAGGGATATTTATATTTATAACGTGACCAATTCTGAGCTTGATGGCGTGAAGGAAGTGACGGCGGCGCATGAGATGCTGCACGCTGCTTGGGAAAGGTTGGGTGCGTCGGAAAAATCTCATTTGAGCGAGCTTTTGGAGCAGGCTTATAATAATGTGAAAAATAAGAAATTGTCCGAGCGAATGGAGTATTATGATCGTGCGCAACCTGGAACGAGAGCTAACGAGTTGCATTCGATTTTAGGGACGGAATTTGCCGATTTGGGCGACGAGCTGGAAGAATATTATCGACGGTATTTTACTGATAGATCCGAAGTCGTGAAATTGCACGCGCAATATCAAGAAAAATTTGAGTCCAGAGAAAATGAAGCGCAGAAGTTGAGTGAGTCGTTGAAGGTCCGGAAGGAAAAATTGAACAGAGAATTATCGCAATATTCAACTGATTTGGCGGATTATAATGGTCGCGTGGCGGACTTTAATCGGCGAGCGGGCGTTAGTGGCGGATTTTTGTCTCGGAGAGTGATTTTTATAGTCAGCGCCAATGCTTTGAAGGCGGAACTCTCGGAATTGAACGAAAGGCGTGCCAATTTGAATTCTGAGATCAATTCTTACAATTCTGATGTTTTGCGGCTCAGGGAATTGGGTGTGCAGATTGATGAATTGAATAAAAGTTTGGATAGTTTGGAGGGGGCGAAATAATGGCGAAAGCTCGAAGTCAATTTGTTTGTCAGCAGTGCGGGGCTAGTTTTTCAAAGTGGGCTGGCAGGTGTGAAAATTGCGGGGAATGGAATTCGCTAGTCGAGCAGGTCGTTTCTTCTGGCGGGTCATCTGTTGTCGATAAATCTGCTGGGCGCGGTAAAGTCTTGAAAACGTCTAGCATTCGTGAAGCTGCCTCTGAGTCTGGGTTAGAAAGATTAAGTACTGGAATTGACGATTTGGACGCTGTTTTGGGTGGTGGTTTTCTGGTTGGCGGCGTGGTGTTGGTTGCGGGTCAGCCAGGAATCGGGAAAAGTACGCTTTTGGCGCAAGTTGCGGCACATATTGCCAAGTCAAAATCGGTGTTATATGTAAGCGGCGAGGAGTCGGTTTCTCAAGTGAAGCTTCGTGCGGAGCGTTTGGGTGCGGCTGATTCGGAAAAAATGCAGCTGGCGTCCAGTAATAGCGCGGAAGATATTGCGGCGTCAATTCAGCAAGGCGGATATGATCTGGCGATTGTCGATTCGGTTCAGACAATTTCTCTCAGCGAGATTTCCTCAGCTCCGGGGTCGGTTAGTCAGATCACCAACTCGTCAAATGTAATTATTCGTGCCGCCAAAGCTTCGGGCACGGCGGTGATTTTGGTTGGTCACGTTACCAAAGAGGGCTCGATTGCTGGTCCGAAGATATTGGAGCATTTGGTGGACGTTGTGCTGAATTTTGAGGGCGATCGATATGGCGGTTTTCGAGTTGTTCGGGCACAGAAGAATCGATATGGTTCGACTAATGAAGCGGCAATTTTTGAGATGGACGAGCAGGGATTAAGAATCGTGAAGAATCCGTCGGCGGAACTTCTGGCGGAGCGTCAGAATCTGGATGGGTCAATTGTGCTGGCGACCATGGAAGGCGCACGTCCGCTTTTGGTGGAAATTCAGGCGCTAGTTAATCCGACGAATTTTGGCTATCCTAAGCGCACGGCGAGTGGTTTTGATTTGAATCGATTGAATTTGTTGGTGGCGGTTTTGGAGAAGCGAACAAAGTTGAAATTGGCGGACAAAGATATTTATGTCAATGTGGTTGGCGGTTTGAAGCTGAATGATCCAGCTGCTGATTTGGCTGTGGCGATGGCGATTGCTAGCGCTAGTGCTGGGCGAAGTCTGGACGAAGGCGCCGTAGTGTTTGGCGAGATTGGTTTGGGCGGCGAGGTTCGCTCGGCGACGAATTGGCAAGCTCGAATTAAAGAGGCGAAGAAGCTGGGCTTCACTTATGCGATTGCGCCGAAAGTTCATAAAGATAAATTTATAAAAGGCGTCAGCGATATGCGACAGGCGCTGATTGACTATTTACAATAGAAAGGGAAAAAATGAAAGATTTTTACGGATTGATAATAATTATAATGTTGCTTGGCTTGGCGGCTGAGGTTTATTTCTTGGCGAAACCGCGACGAAATTCGTCAGTGGGCGCGGCGCCGATTTTGGTCGACACGTCAGTACTCATGGATGGGCGAGTGACTGAGCTAGCGAAGACTGGATTTCTGCTGGGCAAAATTATTGTGCCGAGGAGTGTATTGACAGAATTGCAATTATTAGCCGACGGCGCAGACCATGACAAGCGTGAAAGGGCGCGATTCGGCATGGATGTCGTGAAGGAGCTTAAGGATATTTTGAAGTCTTCATTTGAGCTATATGACGACAATATTCGCGTGCCGGAAGGCGTGGATTCTCGCTTGTTGAAATTGGCGAAGGAGATGGATGTGGCAGTGTTGACGGCTTGATTATAATTTGAATAAGGTGGCGCAAGTTGACGGCGTTAAGGTTTTGAATATCAATGAGCTGGCTAAAAGTTTGAGGATGAGTTATTTGCCTGGTGACGAGCTGGATTTGGAGCTGTCGCAGAAGGGGCAAGATTCTCATCAGGCGGTTGGCTATTTGAAAGATGGAACGATGGTGGTTGTTGAGAACGCCAAGCGCTACATTGGGCAAACGAAGAAGATTGAGATTATCCGAAGCTTGCAGACTGACGCTGGAAAAATGATGTTTGCGAAGCTTGTTGGTTGAACAGAAAAAACCTGTAAAGCGAGGAAGGCTAGTGTTCCTAAAAAAGCGCACAAATGGTCGCTCAAAAACATCAGCTCAACACGAGGCTGAGCTGATTAATTTGGTGAATAAACAATAGTTTATTTAGTGAACTTGAATGCTGCCGGTTGAAGTGGCGGTGTAATATGCAGAGTCTCTTACGGTTACAGAAACTGTGTGTGCTCCTGTCGTATCAAGTTCTACTGTGGCGGTCTGCTTGCCGCTTGAAGTAATTTCTGAACTCTTAATACTCTTTCCATCCTCGGTAATTTCGATTGCCGATAAGCCTGAAGTTCCTGCTGTGACGTCGACGTTTATCGTATATTTCTTACCGCTGTTGGTGTATGATATTGCTCCAATTTGCGGTTTAGTGTCGTCGCACTTGTGAACGTTATCTTCTGCGTTTGCGTCGTAGCCTGAAGGAACGGTGATTGATTCTTTCTTAGTCAAAGGATCGATAATCTTTGTCACTTCAATCTCTTCCTTTGCGCCATCCGGAGTGCAGTTTGTTGCCTTTTTCTTGGAGACTTTGTCGAAGGTGATTTTCTCTGTAGATTGACTTTGTCTCTTATTCCACCATGATGGGTAGAGCTCACCGTTGACAGTCTGGATTCCGCTTGGTCGCTCATACCATTGACCTGACTTCCATTTGCCTTCCTTGGCGTAAACTTGGGTGTGGGCGAACTCCATAACCTTTCTAATCACCGGCATTCCGTAGTTAGAAGCTGATGTACCAATCACGCTAGTGTCGGAGTTTCCGAGCCACATTCCCATGACTAGAGCTGGGCTGTAGTTGATAATCCAGAGGTCTTTTGGTTGCGAGCCTTTGTCCGATGTACCGGTCTTTGCGGAGGTTCGAACGCCATTGACGCCCATCCAGCCGTGAAGTCCAGGAGTTCTGTCGGATAAGATGTCGTTCACGATGTATGCTGATTGCGAGTCGATAACTTGCTTGCCTTCATCTTTCCATTTTTTCAGAGTTTCGCCTTGGCTGTTTTTTACTTCAATCACGCTTGAGACTTTTTTTTTGGACTCCCATTCGCGCCAATGTTGAGTAGGCGTTTACTAATTCTGTCTGTTTGGTTCCACATGCGCCAATTGCTGCACCGAGTCCGTAACCGCCGGCATTTTCTTCCTGGCGGCAATAGTTAGGATCGCCCATCCTGCGGATTCCCTCGACGACTGGTTTAGCGGATCCGTCGCCAACGATGTAAGCGGCTTTAATGGCTGGGACGTTTCGGGATAGGGCTAGCGCTCTTCGGATATTGATGGCGCCCATAAACTTATTGTCCCAGTTTCTTAGAGTTGCGCCGTATAGTTTATCGATATTTTCATCTGGCTAAGACTGTGCCGCTACCGTATGCTTGCTTGCTGTCGTGTTTGTCGAATAGTTGAGCAAAGACAAGCGACTTAATCGTGGAGCCTGGCTGGATATAGGAAACTGCGGCGTTGTCCTGACCGAAGCCAGTGTAATTAAAGTCGCGACTACCAACAAGTGCTACGATTTGTCCAGTCTGAACGTCTTCGATTGTTGCGGCGCCGTTACTAATTCGTACAGAATCTGGTCGACCCGTTGCAAAGAATGACTTCATCTCATTTTCAAGTTTTTCCTGAATTCGCCAGTCGAGGGTGGTTTTAATCGTCAATCCACCGCGTCCAACGACTGATTCGCCAAGCTCTTTACTCAACTGATTGCGAACCATCAATAGGAAGTGAGGGGCCTTAATATTCTCCAAGTGTTCGGTCTGCGGCTTAAGTGTGCTTAAGATGTCAATCTTTTTAGCTTTTTCAGCCTCATCTTTGGTAATAACGCCTTGCTCAGCCATGTAGTCCAGAACTGTATGTTGTCGGGCAATCAAAGCTTTATTTCCAGCGGTGTTGTATGGATTGTAGTAAGTTGGATTCTGTGGAATACCAGCAATTAGCGCCGCTTCCGCTAGCGTCAGATCTTTAGCGTGTTTACCAAAGTATGTCTGAGCGGCAGACTCTGCGCCGTTGCGACGACCGCCGTATGGAGATTCGTTCAGGTATAATGACAGAATTTGGTCTTTGCTGTACATGCGCTCGACTTCAATTGCGAGAATGATTTCCTTGATCTTTCGAGGAATACCGCTAATTGATCGATCGCCGGCCTCATCTGCGAAGAAGACTTGCTTGACTAGCTGCTGCGTCAGAGTCGATCCACCCTGAACTTGGCGTCGTGAAGCAGTTGAGAGCATCGCGCGCAACATGCCGCTAATACTGATGCCGTGGTGATTGTAGAAGTTTCGGTCTTCAATTGCGACAGTGGCTTTTTTCAAATAGTCGCTAATCTGGTCAGATTCGACAACCAATTGATAATTACCTGTGCCTTTATCTTCCCAAAGCAAATTGTCATTGCGGTCGTAATATTTAGTGACGGTCGTTTGAACGCGCTTAGCAAGTTCACCAGGGCGAATTTTATCGAGGTCTTTACGGAAGTAAGCGAACATTCCTCCGATAAGTAGTAACATCAACAAGATGCTGACGCCAAGAATTTTCAGCGCCATCAGTCCGCCGCGTTTGGAGAACCAATATTTCGCCAATCGCTTCGGATGTAATCGATAAAAGAACCGCTTTACGGGATGTTTTGGTAAAGTCGCCAAATATTCCGCTCGTTCGCGCGCGTCCTTGTCTTTTTTAGTCTTATGTTTCTGCGCCAAATTGGCATATAAGTTCATCCGTTTTGACGGAGATTTCTTATCGCTTGAGCCGTGTCCGGCGGTGCTTATCGTAGTCTTTTTCTTCACAATTCTATTATATCACGCATATGTTTCGCTTCAATTGTAAAATTGCTATACTAATATATAGAAAAGGAGTGATATGAAATTATCAGAAGAATTACAATGGCGTGGATTCTGGAATCAGACCACATTTACTGACGACAAACTTATCGATTCGGAGAATTTCACGCTCTATTTGGGGACGGATCCTTCGGCGGACAGCTTGCATGTTGGGCATTTGGCAGTTTATATGATGGTTCGGCATTTTTTGGAGCGCGGACATAAAGTGTTTTTGCTTGTTGGCGGCGGCACGGGAATGATTGGCGATATGCGCGATACGGAAGAGCGGAATCTGCTTCCGTACGAGGAAATTGAGCATAATAAGCAAGCCTTAAAATCCCAAGTTTCGCGAATCTTTGCTGGACGAGATTTTACTTTGGTTGATAACGCTGACTGGCTGGCTGAGCTGGAATTGTTGCCGTATTGCTTCGCGATATCGGTAAGAATTTCAATATGGCAGATTCTGGTGAGCCGCGAATTTTTCAAGGCGCGCATTAATAATGGTAAGGGTTTTGAGTTTTGCGGAGTTCACTTACACTTTGCTTCAGGGTTATGATTTTTGGCATCTATTTAATCAATATGGCGTGAATCTGCAAATTGGTGGATCGGATCAATGGGGCAATTTATTATCCGGCGTGTATTTTGATTCGTAAAAAAGAAAATACCGAAGTCTACGCAATGACTGCACCGCTGCTTATCAATAAGTCGACTGGTCGTAAATTTGGTAAATCTGAAGGTGGTGCGGTTTGGCTTGATGAAGTTAAAACCAGCGTCTATAAATTCTATCAATTCTGGCTGAATGTTGATGATGAGAGCGCGATTGAATATATGAAGATATTTACGATGTTGGATCGCGATACGATTGAGGCTATTGCTGAAAATCATGCTGTTAATCCTGGTGCTCGTTCGGCGCAGAAGGTTTTGGCTCGTGAAGTTACTGACATTGTTCACGGTAGCGCGCGTCGTGAATCTGTTGAGCGCGTGACTGAAGTTTTGTTTGGTGGCGGCGATTTTAATAAATTGTCGGACGATGATTTAGGCGCTTTGGCTGAGGAAATTCCTTGCGTTGATGCTGGAATTGATGTGATTGGAGCGTTGGTAGGATTCTGGTGCGGTTGGCTCTAACGGCGAAGCAATGCGATTGTTAAAATCTGGAGCTATTAGCCTAAACGGCGAAAAACTTGCCGAAAATAAAGTCGTCAATGACACGTCGCTACTGAAGAAGGGTAAAAACACATTCGTATTAATTATGGAAGGGGACGAATAATGAAGAAAATTATCGGTTTTGATTTGGATGACACGTTAGCAATTACAAAATCGCCAATTAGCGATCGTATGGCGGGGATTCTTAGTCGATTGCTTGAGAATTATGACGTTTGCGTGATTACGGGCGGCACGTTTCAACAGATAAAGAAGCAGGTGATTGATAGGTTGAATGTTACTCCGGAGTTGCTTCAGAAGTTCCACGCGATGCCGACTTGCGGTACTCGATATTATCGATTTGACGCCGCCGATGATGAATGGAAAATTCAGTATGCGAACGATTTGTCTGACGAGCAAAAAACTCAGATAACCGCGGCATTGGAAGAAGTTGCGAAGGAAATGGGCATTTGGTGCGAGAATCCTGCGGGTGAAATAATTGAAGATCGACATAGCCAGATTACTATGTCGGCTTTGGGGCAGCAAGCTACACCTGAAGATAAATATGCGTGGGCTGAAAAATATAAGGATGTTCGTCCGATATATCGCGACAAGGTGGCGGAGAAGTTGCCTGGGCTTGAGGTGCGAATTGGTGGTACGACCAGCACTGACATCACGCTTCCGGGAATTGATAAGGCTTATGGAATTGGCAGGTTGCTTGAACTGAATGGCTGGTCGAAAGAAGAAACGCTGTTCTTTGGTGACAAAATTGAAGAAGGCGGCAATGATTTTCCAGTGAAGCAAATGGGCGTAGATTCAATCGGCGTGAGAGGCTGGGAAGATACGGCTTACGCTCTGGAAGGCATCAACGCCGTTTCGTAGATGAAACTAACAACTCCTCTCGAGCAAATTAAAGGCGTCGGGCCGAAAACTGCTCAGGCTCTAGCGGCGGCTGGTCTTAAAACGATTTCTGACGCTTTGGATTTTTTACCGCGAGCATATGACGACTATTCAACCGCGGTTAATATCGCAGATCTTCAGCCGGGAAAAGTTACGGTTAAGGCGCGCTGCGAGTCGGTTTCGACGCGTATTGTTCGGCGTGGACTTAGAATCACGACCGCGGTTTTGGCGGATAAATCGGGCAAAGTTAAGGCGGTTTGGTTCAATCAACCGTACCGCGAAACGCAATTAAAATCTGATGCAGAATTTATTTTTTCTGGTCAATTTGGTATGCAATATAATCGCTATCAAATCAATAATCCGTCCGTCGAGTTGGCAAAAGAAGTTGCTAAAGCTGCTGCTGGAAATGCTTCTGGAATTCAGCCGGTTTATAAATCGATCAAAATTATCCGCCCGAAAACCGTGCAAGATTTGATGAAAAATATTCGTCCAATTATGGATTTTTTTGCCCGAGACTTTGCCGGAAAATATTATTCAGCGACAAAAATTTGTCGAGGTCGGTTATGATGAGCTTAAAATTGGCGATGAAATCCTTATTCAGGCTGGCGATGAATTGCCCGCGGACGCGAAAGTTATCGAGTCGAAAGGCTTGGAGCTGAATGAAAGTATGCTAACTGGCGAGTCTGCGTCGATTGAGAAAAAGGACGGCGATGTCGTGTTGGCGGCGTTGACGTTTTATGAGTTGGTCGTGAAGAGTTTCGTCGATCAATTGCCGTTTCCTTTGACGAACGCTCAGCGTCGAGCTGCGTGGCAAATTCTGCAAGATTTGGAGTCTGATCATCCGATGAATCGGTTGTTGCAAGGTGATGTTGGTTCGGGAAAGACTGTTGTTGCGGGTTTGGTGGCTGCGGAAGTGGCTAAGGCTGGTTTTCAGACGGCGATTATGGCGCCGACAGAGATTTTGGCGCAGCAACATGCGAAAACGCTTGACGAGTTATTGTCGCCATTTGGCGTGTCCGTTGCGCTTCTGACGGGTCACGTGAAAGGTGTGGCGCGCAATCAATTATTGGACAATTTGGCTAGCGGCAATATTGACGTTGTGGTCGGCACGCACGCGCTAATTCAGGAAAAAGTTGCGTATCATAAATTGGGATTTGCGGTGATTGACGAACAGCATCGATTTGGCGTGAAGCAACGACAAGCTTTGTTAGAAAAATCTGATTTTATGCCGCATCTTTTAAGTATGACCGCCACGCCAATTCCGCGCAGCTTGGCGCTGACATTGTACGGAGAATTGGATATTTCCATTCTGGACGAGTTGCCCTCTGGTCGTCAGCCGATTCAGACTAAGATTTGGTCGCCAGCATCGGCTCCGAAGCTTTACGAATCGATTGAAAATGAGCTAGCCAAAGGTCGCCAAGCTTACGTTATTTGTCCGTTGATTGACGATAATCCAGATAATGATAAGAAATCGGTGGAGGCGGAATATAATAAATTGTCCAAGACTATTTTCAGTCATCGTCGAGTTGGGTTGTTACACGGGAAGCTTCCTGCTGAAGAAAAAGCTGAAGTGATGCAGAAGTTTGCGGACGGTGAGCTGGATATGTTGGTCAGTACGACTGTGGTTGAGGTTGGTGTGAATGTGCCGAATGCGATGAAGTGATGTTGGATTGAGGGAAATGCGGAACAATTTTGGATTGAGTCAGTTGCATCAATTGCGCGGTCGAGTTGGGCGCGGGAAACATCAGAGTTTTTGTCATTTGATGATGAGCGGCCACGATAAGCCGAGTCAACGACTTTGGGGAGATTGAGAAGTCGCAGGATGGGTTTTGTTTGGCGGAGGTTGATTTGAAATTGCGTGGACCTGGCGAGATTTACGGTAAAATGCAGCACGGGGATTTGAACTTGAAAATTGCTTCGCTGGCGGATACGGCAGCTAATTGCTCGCGCTCAAACCGAAGCTGGAACGCTTTGTCAAAGAGGGGCAAGATTTGCTACAATATAATCATCTGGCGCATGCCGTCAGTCGCTATCAGCGATTAACTGTTTTAAATTAATATGTACGCAGGAACAACAAATTAGGGATGGCTCTGGTCGATTTATTGGCGTCCATCAAAAAATAGATCGAGTCGCAAGGAGAAATATAGAAACCAATTCTTCCTGATTGGTGTGGTTTTTTCCTGATATTAAAAACATTCTTCATTTTGAGGGTAAGAATGGTCCTGATGGTGTCAAGCGAAAGAGTCCGGCTGTGGATGAGCCTTGGCATTTTATAAATCCGGACGATCCGAATGATACTGCGCTTTTGGAGATGATTGACGGACATATTGGCAATTTAGTCGCGAGCGCTGCGAACAAATAATTCCGAGCGAGCAGCGTTTGAGGCGGCTTGGATGGCGCATGCGATTACCAGGCCGGTTTGACTCCGGCTCATCATTTTCCTCTGGAGCAAGCTGTGGGGGACTTTCGCGGCGGTGAAGGGTTGGAGACGCGAACCTCAATTTTGAAGAAAAATCTTATGAAGGGCGATAATGGAATTGAGCTGGTTAAGAACAACTGGAGATTCTGGGGCGCTAAAGGTATGATGACGACTCACGTGGCGTTTGAGGCTGGCGTGGCTAGCGTGGTGTCGTATCCGCGTTTTAAGGACGCAATTCCGAGTGACGATGATATATTGCAAGTGAAAAATCACGGCTATCGTGAGTATTATTTGGACCAAGTTCACGCCGTGGCATCGATGAAAATGTACGACAATTTTAGCAAGAGTGGCTGGACGACGGACCTTGCTTGGCAGACAAATCACGAGCTAATGCCGATTATTATAAAGTCGGTGATGTTGGGCTGGCTGGCGTCTATTTGGAAACTTGAGGCAGAAAAAAGTGAGAGTTAGGATTGTCTCTGGCGAATTTGGCGGACGATTCATAAAAACTCCGCCAGGCTCAACGACTCATCCTATGGGCGAGCGAGTACGTTCAGCTATGTTCAATTCTTTAGGTGAATCGATACGCGGCGCGCGGGTTTTGGATGCTTTTGCGGGGTCTGGTGCTGTTGGGCTAGAGGCGTTAAGTCGCGGCGCAGAGTCGGCGGTTTTCGTGGAGCGAGATCGAGTCGCTCAGCGAGTAATTGCTGAAAACATAAGCATTTTGGGTGTCGAAGAAAAATCTATTGTAATAAAAACAACGATAGTAAATTGGTTGGAAAGTGCGAGTTCAACAGGGGAGTTCGATATTATTTTTGCCGATCCGCCGTACCATAATCCACAGTTTTCCACAGTTTCTCAGGTTAATGAGACTACTCAAACCGGGTGGATTTATGATATTATCACATCCAGGAATAGGTGAGGTGCCAGTTCAAGACAAAACTGTTGTGGTGGACAGTCGTAGTTATGGGGAGGCGCACCTCACCAAGTTCCTACGATTGGAATAATTCTGATGAGCGTTCTGATAAATATCAGAGCGTTTTTAATAGAAAAAAGTAGGTAAATTATGAATGAATTTATTTTAGTAGCAATAAAATTATTGATCGGATTTTTTGCGCTGACGATAATAATTAACGTTACAGGAAAAGGTAATTTGGCGCCATCTTCTGCTAGCGATCAAGTTCAGAATTACGTACTTGGTGGTATTATCGGCGGCGTTATTTATAACAATGATATTAAGATTTTGGACTATGTTGGGATTTTGTGCATATGGTGTGTGTAACGCGGAGCCTGTTAGAACTGTTAAACACATGGGTGGAGTTGCAGCGGGTGCAGCTGAATTGAGCCCCAGAGAACGTGTAGCGCAAGGTGAACTATTCCCAGAAAGCTGGGTTACTGGACAATAAGCAAAACTCCGCAATATCCTGGAATCGTCATTTTGGGGATTTTCTGCGATAATTAAATCAACAGAGTGAGTTGAGGTGATAATATTGGCGTTTTCTGGAATGAAAAAGCTTTGTTTCTCGTCTGCGAAATTGATGAAAATGTAAGCACGTTGACCTGTCAGCTCTCTTTTTAACCCGAGAATAAATCCGTTGCCAGTGTTTTGTACGATGCTCAAATTGCCATTTTTAAGAATTGGGAAGGTTTGGCGCAATTTTAGTAGTTTTCGGTGCATATTAAGCAGGGAATCGTTTGCGATTTTTTCGCTATCAACGTTAATTTTCGTGTGATTTTCATTAACAGGAAGCCAAGGTTTTGCGCTTGAAAAGCCCGCAAATTGCGAATCATTCCATTGCATTGGCGTGCGTTCCAAATCTCGGCTATCAACAACAGAATTGGCGGGGCTAAAATTATCTTGAATGTCATCAGCGGTCAATTCTCCATTCGTCATGCCAATTTCGTCGCCGTAATACACTACGCTAATTCCTGGAGTGAGGAGATTTAAGAAGCTGAGGGCGCGGGCGCGTTCTTCGCCCAATCTGGAGGCGACTCGCGGCTGATCGTGATTTCCGATGCAGAAAAATGGCGTGGTTGAGCTTCTGGATTGTAGGTAATTTTCGATTTTTTTCTCAATATTTTTAGCGTGCCATTCGTTGTCGCGATATTCCATAAAAAACGCCGAGGCTTTTGGGTGGACTGTCAGGATTTGGCTGTATTGATGATAAATATCGCCCAGCTTATCGTCGGGATAAAATTCAAACACCATTTGCTTGTCGTCATATTCATCACAGACTGACGCTAATTCTCGTAAATATTCCTGAAAATGCGGTCCCATTTTACATTGGTCGTGGATAAACGCTCCGTAATCGTTTGGATTGCCATAAAAATCAGGATTTGGAGAGTCGTCTTTAAGGTCGGGGTCTTTGGAAATTCCCCAAATTGCATCGACGCGCATTCCATCAACGCCCACATTAAACCAAAATCGCACTATGTTTTTCATCTCAGCACGCACTTCAGGATTGTCCCAATTCAGATCTGGCTGTGTTTTCAGGAACGAATGCAGGTAAAATTGCCCAGTGGTGCTCGTCAAATTCCCACGAACTGCCGCCAGACAAACTTCGCCAATTGTTAGGCTCGCTATTATTTTTCCGTCGCGCCAAACATAGTAATCTCGCTTGGGGTTGTCGCGTGAAGATCTGGATTCTTGAAACCACGGATGTTGGTCTGAAGTGTGGCAGGGAACGAGGTCGATCATAACTTTAATGTCGAGGTCGTGAGCTTTTTTAAGTAGCGCCTGAAAATCTTGCATTTTTCCGAAAGTCGGATCAATTGCTCGATAATTTGCGATATCATAGCCAAAGTCGGTCAGCGGCGATACGAAGAATGGGGAAATCCAAATCGAATCGATGCCCAGCCATGATAAATAATCCAGCTTCTCGGTAATGCCGTTCAAATCGCCAATTCCATCGCCATTCGTATCCAGAAAACTGCGCGGATAAATTTGATAAAGAGAGGCGACATCTTGCCAAGTTTTCATGATTTAAGTATAAGCGAGATGATAGGGAAAATCAAAACAAATAAATTACATGTGATGATAATGATGAGTCAATGCGTGACCTTTGCGACTAACAAATATAGATTGACGGGATATGATACGGCAAATGACGCGGCGATCATACAAATTAGCCGAATAATCGAATAAATCGGATGAGCTAAGTTCTTATCCATGGCGCCTGGAATGATTAGCATGATTATGTTGTCTACGACGGTCATTGACAGTATGGATAATGTATCGGCTTTTGCGGAAATTATTTCACGAGATTTCTTTATAGACATACATGATGCAGCCAATGTGAACTGGCGGGAGAAACTACACGTCAACGAGGTGGCTCTTCTTATGGGGCTAATGCTCAAAAATAAGGCTGTTAGTTTCGATAATATTAGTAAACATCAAATCGAGAAGACGGTCAAGCGTACCAGATCACTGCTAGATGAGCTTCATTGTACCTATATGTATGATTTTAGCAAAGCTATGATGAAACATACGCCAGAACAAATTAAAACTATGAGCGATGAAGAGAAAGAGAAAGAATTTCGAAAAATCTTTGGTAGTAAAGAAATGATTATAGAAACCACTTTTTATGGTGATACGGGTTTTTACGACGTACAGCCATTTGAGATGGCACAAAAGCTATACGCTCGGGACGAAGATTGGATTAAGAGCAATACGAAGTTTAATATTGTAAAGTCAAAAAGTATATTCTTTGCCCTGAAGAGTATGCTCAATGGTGTGCATTTTGCCCGCTCAACGCTTACTGGTGAAAAAGTAAAGTCATTACGTGCGATAGATGAAATGGCATTTCCTTTTGATCTTATTGTTGAGACCATACAGACTACAGAAAAAAGTATTACAAAAGAAGATATTCGGGCGTTTCTTGAACTATTTAGTTGTTCGTTTGGCGACCAGCCGGAGACCTTCAACGAGCCTGGTGATGAAAATATATTCACCTACAAGCCGATTATTAACCTAGGCAGCGACATCTACTTTTTCCCGAACACGATGGCACTAGCATCGGCTATATATAAAACGCCGAGGCTTTTGGGTGGACTGTCAGGATCTGGCTGTATTGATGATAAATATCGCCCAGCTTATCGTCGGGATAAAATTCAAACACCATTTGCTTGTCGTCATATTCATCGCAGACTGACGCTAATTCTCGCAAATATTCCTGAAAATGCGGCCCCATTTTACAGTGGTTGTGGATAAATGCTCCGTAATCGTTTGGATTGCCATAAAAATCAGGATTTGGAGAGTCGTCTTTGAGATCAGGATCTTTGGAAATTCCCCAAATTGCATCGACGCGCATTCCATCAACGCCCACATTAAACCAAAATCGCACTATATTTTTCATTTCAGCACGCACTTCAGGATTATCCCAATTCAGATCTGGCTGCGTTTTTAGGAATGAATGCAGGTAAAATTGCCCAGTGTGTTCGTCAAATTCCCACGAACTGCCGCCAGACAAACTTCGCCAATTGTTAGGCTCGCTATTATCTTTTCCGTCGCGCCAAACATAGTAATCTCGCTTGTGGTTATCACGCGAAGATCTGGATTCTTGAAACCACGGATGTTGGTCTGAAGTGTGGCAGGGAACGAGGTCGATCATAACTTTAATATCGAGATCGTGAGCTTTTTTAAGTAGCGCTTGGAAATCTTCCATTTGACCAAAAGTAGGATCAATAGCTCGATAATTTGCAATATCATAGCCAAAGTCGGTCAGTGGTGATACGAAGAACGGGGAAATCCAAATCGAATCGATGCTCAGCCATGATAAATAATCCAGCTTCTCGGTAACGCCGTTCAAATCGCCAATTCCATCGCCATTGGTATCTAGAAAGCTGCGCGGATAAATTTGATAAAGAGAGGCTACATCTTGCCAGGTTTTCATGGCTTAAGTATAAGCGAGATGAGAGCAAAATTCCAGTTTTTAGATAGTGATGCAAAAATTATTGACATTCCTACTTTACTTTGTTGAGTTTCGTCGCCGGACGTCATTTTATCGGCAATGTGCGTGCGGAGATGTCGCTCCAGAATAAGTTTATTGAGAGACGCTAACTACTTTTGTATTGGTTAGACTTTGGGTTCAAACCATCCATGCAATACGCGTCGTCGGTAATTTGTTTCTCGAGTCCGCGCATTTGTCCTAATTCGTATGTATGTAGCGCTGGAGTTCTACGGTTTGATGTCTGCTGATATCCATAATATAATCATATACCCCTGGGGGTATTATGTCAAATGTAAAATTAGCTTATCTATTATAATATCACGAAAAAACCGACCCGGGGGGCTAAATATCTAATTGGTGCGGGTAAGGAGACTCTAACTCCTGGCCTCTTCCATGGCAAGGAAGCGCTCTAACAACTGAGCTATACCCGCATGTTGTTCACGATTTATTGTAGCAAAGTCGTGAATGAAATGCAATATTGGTGGCTCCTCCCAGACTTGAACTGGGGACACAAGGCTCTTCAGGCCTCTGCTCTACCAACTGAGCTAAAGAGCCACAAACTTGCTATTTAATTGTACTAAAGTTGTCGCTATCTGGCAAGGGTGTTATAATTTTATCGAGCGCGGGTGTCGTATAGCGGCTATTATGTGACCTTCCCAAGGTTGAGATGGGAGTTCGACTCTCCCCATCCGCACCAGGAATTATAAAAGCACCCTGTAAAATTACAGAGTGCTTATTTTATTGATAAATGTTCTATTTTTTATCGCCACGAATTGCGTCGATGAGTTCGATAGGGAATAACATCATCGTCTTTTGGCTTGGCTCTGTGGAGATTCGCTCTAAGGTGTTCAATGTTCGCAGATTGATAGCGCCTTGAGTTTTTGCTAGGATTTCTGCGGCCTGAGCTAATGTTTCGGCTGCGGCTTTTTCGCCGTCAGCGTTGATGATGTTGGCGCGGCGCTCGCGTTCTGCCTCGGCTTGTTTGGCCATGGCACGCTTCATATCGCCAGGAAGTTCGATATTCTGAATCTTAACGTTCTCGACATCGATACCCCATTTGTCAGTTTCGGCATCAACAATTTCCTTGATTTGCTGGGAAATTTCTTCGCGCTTGGCGAGCAAATCGTCCATATCAACGTTACCGGTGACGTCGCGCAGTGCTGCTTGGGCAAATTGGCTAGTCGCGTAAATATAGTTCGTGGTTTCCAGCACGGCTTTTGGCGCGTTGATAACTCGGAAATAAACCACCGCATCAACGCCGACCGTGACGTTGTCTTTGGTGATGACTTCTTGTTTTGGAACGTCAATTGGAGTTGAACGAATATCGACCAACATCATCGTCTGCAATCCTGGAATGACGACTCTTAATCCTGGTTCGCGAACGCCAGTAAATTTACCGAGCGTCAAAACCACGCCGCGCTGATATTGATTGACGATTTTAATGCCGCTTAGCACATAAAGCCCGATAAACGACAAGATTATTATTACGAATGCTTCCATTTTTCCTCCTATTTATATAGATCTATTGTAGCATTTTGTGCGAGGAAAGTGTAAACGGCGGAGACTTTTTGGCTTTATGGATTTCGCGATATAATGGAAGTATGAGTGATAGTAGGCAGCCGCTGGCTGAACGGATGAGGCCGCAGACGCTGGACGAGGTGATAGGGCAGAGTCATTTGCTTGGCGAGGGCGAGTTATTGAGGCGAATCGTTAAGAATGGTGAGCCGGTCAGTTTGATATTGTGGGGTCCGCCGGGAACTGGAAAAACGACGTTGGCGCGGATTATTGCGCGCGAGGTGAAGGCGGAGTTTATTGAGCTGTCGGCAGTTACAAGCGGAAAAAAGGATGTTGAACAAGTGATTGAGCACGCCCGTCAAAATTGGAATTTAGGACTCAGGACAATTCTATTCGTTGACGAAATCCATCGTTTCAATAAGGCTCAGCAAGACGCGTTTTTGCCGCACGTTGAGAGTGGGCTAATTACGTTAATCGGTGCGACGACCGAGAATCCGAGCTTTGAAGTCATCACGCCGCTACTGTCGCGTTCTCGGGTTTTGGTTCTCCAGCGATTGACAAAAGACGAAATTATATCGGTATTAAAAAGAGCGCTGAAAGTTCTGAAAAAGTCTAAGCAAGTTTCGCCTAAAGCTCTGGACTATTTGGCGGAATTATCGGATGGCGACGCAAGGGTGGCGCTGGGCAATTTGGAATTGGCGCTGAGTTTTAACGAAAAAGTAACGCCGGAAGTGGTTAAGGCGGCGGCTCAGAAGCGACTTCCGGGCTATGATAAAAAAGGCGATTCGCATTACGACGTGATTTCCGCTTTTATCAAGTCGCTAAGAGGCAGTGACGCGACGGCTGCGACGTATTATTTGGCGCGAATGATTGACGCGGGCGAGGATCCAGAAGTTTGTTGCTCGGCGAATGGTGATTTTTGCGTCGGGAAGATATCGGGCTGGCGGGTAATGGTGCGCTGAGCTTGGCAATTGCAACGTTTGAGGCTGTCGAGCGCGTCGGTCTTCCGGAGGCGAAGAGTACAATTTGTTCCGTTGTGCTATTGCGTTGGCTCGTAGTCGGAAGTCGCGTGAAATTACTGATTTTAATGCACGGCGCTTTTGAATTGGCGCGCAAATATCCGAATTCTCCCGTGCCGTTACGTCTCAGGAACGCTCCGACCAAATTGATGAAAGGATTTGGGCCTATAACAGGGGCTACAAATGGTGAGCTGGCTTTCAGCATGACAAAGGATTTTTACCAGAGGAAATTAAGGATGTGGTATAATTGGCATATCAATATTCTTAAAAGGAGAAGTTAATATGTCAAAACAAGAACCTCAGCAGCCGCAATATGCGCCACAGCCTGATCCAAACGCACAATACGGTCCTGCACCACAACCGCAGAATACCCCGTATGAGCAGCAACCAGTCAGCCAACAATATTTTGCACAGCCTCAAGCAGCGCCAGTGCAATATGTCGTGATGGCGGAATCCCTGAAGGGTGTTAAGGGTTGGTTAATGTTCTTTTTGTTGTTTGTTTCGTTATCGGTAGCCTTGTCAATACGGCAGTGTTTTTCCGAGGCGATAATGAATCTTAGCCAGCCTGAAAACGTGTCATTTCTTTGATATTTTCACCTATACTAGTAGTCTTGGCTATTTGTGCAGTTGTGTTTATAACGATGCAGAAGCGTCTTGGTAAGTGGTTAGCCGTTGCTACGATCGCCACGGCTGGATTGGGCAATGTTGCAAATGCGGTAGTTATATATGCATCCGGAAGGTCAGGGGTAGACGTTCCAGCATTTATTACCGGAATCGTTACAATGCTAATAGTAGAAGGATTGGTAATCTTGTACTTCTTTGCTTCTCGTCGAGTCAAAGAAACTCTTGTCAACTAATTGATCTTTCATATAAAAATAGCCGCTCCATTACGGGGCGGTTATTTTGTGGTTTACGCAATTATTGTTTCGCGGCGCGTTTTCGCTCGTTTGCGTCCAGATATCGCTTGCGAAGTCGTAATGATTTTGGCGTAACTTCCAAAAGCTCGTCATCTTCGATAAAGTCGATACATTGCTCCAAGCTAAACTGCGTAAATGGCGTCAATTGCACAGTTCCATCCGATGATTTGGAGCGCATGTTGGTCAAGTGCTTGGCTTTACAAACGTTGATTTCGATGTCTTCTTGGCGATTGTAAATTCCGACAATCATTCCGGCGTAAACTTCTGTTCCTGGTCCGACCAGTAATTCGCCGCGCGCTTCCGCTGCTTGCAAAGCGTAAGGTGTTGTCGTGCCAGCCTCAAACGCAATCAAAACTCCATTGCGGGTTTTTGGCAATTTTCCGCCAAGCGGTTGATATCCGTGAGGCAGGGAATTCATAATCACCGTACCTCTGGTGGCGGTCAATAAAATGTTGCGCAGGCTAATCAGCGCCCTCGTTGGCAAAATGTAAGTCAGGCGAGCAGCGCCAGCGGTGGTTGTTTCCTGAGATTTCATTTCCAGCGTGTCGCGCGCCAAGTTCTTGGCTTCGATCTCGCTGATGAATTCGCTTTTGATTTCGATTTGTAATTCTTCAATCGGTTCTTTTCGACGCCGTCCTCGGTGATTGTGACCACTTGCGGGCGGCCAACTTCAAATTCAAAGCCTTCGCGCCGCATGGTCTCGATCAAGACACTCAGGTGCAGTTCACCGCGGCCAGATACCGTAAAGCCGATGCCGTTTTCTTCGACGCGCAGCGCCACGTTGGTTTCCAGCTCCCGCCTCAATCGGTCGCCAATTTGCCGCGAGGTGGTAAATTCGCCCTCGCGCCCCTTTCATTGGGCTGGTGTTTGGTCTGAGGTACATGCTCAGCGTTGGCGCTTCGATGTCAATTGTTGGTAGGGCTTCGGGTTGTTCTTTGTCGGCAATGGTGTCGCCAATGTGCGCGTCAGTCACGCCAACCAGCGCCACGATGTCGCCGGCAAACGCTTCGTCAAGTTCTTCGCGGTTCAATCCGCGGCGGTAGCCAAAAGCTTTCTCGATTCGTGCTGAACCTGCGACTTCGCCATTTTTCATCAAACTGACTTGTAAGCCACGCTTAACGGATCCGCGAGCAATTCGCCCAATCGCGTATTTTCCTTGGAATGTGTCGTATTGTAAGCTGGTAACAAGCAATTGAAACGCGCCATCTTCCGTCACGTCTGGCGCTGGAATATCGTTGATAATCGCGTCAAAAATTGGCGTCAAATCCGCGTCTTCGTCGGTGTTTGCAGGAATTTCTTTCCATGATTTTCCGTCGCGTCCGATTGCGTAATAAATTGGATATTGCAATTGAGAATCGTCGGTCGCTAGCTCCAAAAACAGATCGCTCAACTCATCTTCAACTTCGGCAATTCGTCTGGCTGGCTTGTCAATCTTATTGATAATCACGACAGGCTTCAGTCCCAGCTCAAGCGCCTTCGCTAATACGAATTTGGTCTGAGGCATCGGACCTTCCTGTGCGTCCACGATCAGCAGAACGCCGTCAGCCATATTCAAGGTTCGCTCAACTTCGCCAGAGAAATCGGCGTGTCCTGGCGTGTCGATGATGTTTATTTTATAGTCGCCGTAAAAAATTGACGTTTGTTTGGCGGTGATGGTGATACCGCGCTCGTGCTCTTGATCGCCGGAATCCATAATCAATTCCTGGCTCATCTCGGCTTGGTTGTCGCGGAATGTTCGCGACTGCTTTAATAGCCCGTCAACCATGGTCGTTTTGCCGTGGTCGACGTGGGCAATAATGGCAATGTTTCGAATCTTGCTAGCGTCCTTCATAAAAATATGGTCTGATATTAGCACAGACCTTCCTCTTAATATAAAATTTTACCACGATAAGGGGGAAATAAAAAGAGTGAAAGTTGTGTTTAATGCTTTAGTATACTGTAATTTGCTGTTCGTCAAGTTGGTCTTTTGGAAAATTTATCAGCTGACGTTTTGCTGTCGGCTCTATGTAAAATATCTAGATCAGCCATTACTATACCGAGGGCTTTCGTTGCTAATTTAACTTGCGTCGGATTTATTTTTAATTCTTGGCGGGCTAATTTCTTCGCTTTTTTATTCTTCGTACAGGCTATTAGTAGTTCGGGATAGTCCGGTATGTCGTCTGACTGGGGTATGTACATTCCATAAGCAGGTCTCTGTTCGGGTGAAGTAATTTACGATCTTGTCTTGTCGAATTTTTATTCCCCAACGTTTACGTTCTTCTACTAAAGCTTCGTTTCTTTTCAAGGTAATCACAATATATATCTGTATGATGGTCTCTCGGGAGATATTATTATGTGTCCAGCTGGCTCTCCGTTTGTAGATAATTCTCGCGAGAATATAACTAATCCAGACGGATGAGGTTCAGTCGCCATATCTATGTCAAGATGAGTTGACGTAACGTAAAAAGATTCCATATTTATACCTAACGTGAAATGGTGGGAAATACAGGGCTCGAACCTGTGACCTCACGAATGTGAATCGTGCGCTCTAGCCAACTGAGCTAATTTCCCGTCGCTATTCCAATTATATACTATTATTTGGCGCCCGCCAAATAGTGGTCACGAGCTTGTTGTTCGGTGAGGGCAGTCGTATAGACTGAGCTGTATTGCATACTGCCTTTAAAATACTTAGGGCCTTGATATTCGCTGTCGTCAGCATTTTTCCAATAAGTCAATTTGCCGCATCCAACTTTCCAGTAGCCGCCGTTAGGTACATTTTCTCCGGCAGTCATTGATGTATTGGTGTCGACTCTGTTTCCATCTAAGATAGAGTGCTGCACCGCTTGGCGACATAGTGGCAACGACGTGATGCCAGCGGCCATCAGCATAATCTACTCCAGCTTTTGAAGCAACAAGTTTGATGCCTCCGTTGTAAACTCCAAATACTACTCGACCGTCTTTGTCAATATAGATATGGCGATCACTTTGTCCACCACCGTTATAGTCACCTTCGTATAAAGAGCTAAAGCCCATTAGTCGACCGTTACTTCGATAATTAGTACTAAACCACACCTCCAGGCTAAAGGTATTTGGCGCAGGATTGACCTTCTGCTCTGCTGACGTTCCGTGAGTGAGACAGGCGTTTACTCCGTTAAATACTGAAACGCGGCGGTCGTCACGCACACAACCAGTGTTTGATACGCTGGCACGACTGGGCGAGCCATCACTTGGCGAAGGTTTGCCGTTGTTGCCGTTGCCAGAGAGGTCTGTTACGACGGGGTTGGCGGCATGATCGCTATTGAGGGCCCAGGCAAAATACGGCTGAGGATTTGGACGGATCTGTGAACGGCTCCAGGTGGCCTCAGAGCATTTAAAGTAAGCGCGAGCTTGAACGCGGTTGGTGCTATTTTGTATGGTCGCGGTAAATCCTGCCAAGGAAGACAATTGTACGGTCAACAGTACCACTTCAAATAGAATAATAATGGCAAGTAACGCCATGTTACGATGTCGCTCATGAACGAGTTGTAGTCCAGTAATTTCTTCTTCAGGTGGTGGTAGCTTTACTAACAGTGCTATAAATAGTGGTAGTAGACACCACAATAGCGCAAACATCACGCCCGTCGGCCCAAGCGATGGCCGTGGCACGTAAATATAGCGCCCTTGCGCGTCGGTTTCGGTGGCGCGAACGATGGCGGTTTGACCAGTATGAACGCGGTTGCCATCGTCATCACGAATAGGGAAAATACCAGCATTGACAATGTGTAATCGCACGTCATTTTTTTGATGCGTAGCGATACTGAGCATGTCGGCGCGGAGCCACGGATTGAGAATCAGTGTCGCTAAGATAACCACCAGTGTTCCGCCGATGATGCGAACTGGCCAGCGCCAGTCGTCACGTATCCGTCTAATGCAAGAAATTAGATAAACAATAATCCAGCCAATCAATAATATTGGAGTGGCGCGCCATACCCAGCCCCACACAGGAGCAATCACCACTGCTTTACCAATCACATCTCGATTGGCTACTGGCAGGGAATCTTCTGCGGCGTTGAGGTCGCCTTTAGTGGTGTAGCCGTGGTTATCATTAACCTTAGTTAGGCGATGTGTGTACACACTGCCGCTACGATAAAACGTGATAATATCATCTTTATCGTAGGTTTGCTGCGGCTGCGTAACGATTAGCGTCCCGACTGGTGCGGTTTCGCCCATGCTTGGCGTGGCGATGGTAAAAAAGCGAAAACCAGCTAGGTGTAGTACGAGCACTGAGCCTAAACTCAGTAGGCTCAGTGCTGCTATTACCCAAATGCTGGTTTTACTAAATTTCATTACCCTTCAGTATATCAGATTTTACGGCTATTTATGAGGCGCTAGGCGCTAAATTGCCAGGTGATTGGCTGTGAAATTTGGCGACCCTGGAAGCTGGCGTCAGTATTTGCCGGAAGTGCGGCAGTAATGACCAATGTAACTGTCTCATTTGGTGCAATTGGATGACCAACGACTGTCTTGATATCTTGTGCTGCTGCTTGCTGGAAGGCTTCTGCCGTACCGCTCCAAACTTGTGTACCGTTAGCGCGGATGGTAACAGTCATTTTGCTACACAAGTTACCGGTACCAGAGACTGATGCGCCTGGTGCGTTTTCGGTTGTACAAGTGCCGCCCTTGACGGTGAAGGCGCTGGCAGCGATGCTACCCTTGTTGGTGATTTTTACGGTCGTGTCGGTGCTGCCGCCTGGAACGAGTGCTTGACCGCCATATTTGTTGATGGTTGCACAGGTTGCACTACCAGTACCAGTGGTGGTGCAGGTAACTGTTCCGTCTTGATTCTTTTCTTCCATGACTAATGTACCGGTTGATGCGTTGTTTACGCTGTTGGTGATGGTTGCAACGACACCGGCGAATGTTGGCGTCAAGCTAAACGCCACCATCAGCGTCATAATTCCGCCGACAACCGCCAGGCCAATACGTTGCCGTTGGAAATAGTTATTTGCTTTGCTCATATTATTATGACATCCTTCTCCATATCATGATGATTTCCAGTGGTTACCTGCAATCCTAGCGATTCTCTATTCTGCCTTGGCAGGTGATTGTAGCATAGGCGTTTTTTTTTAGTTAATAATATTTTGATAACAATTAAAAAGTCGCCGTATTACAGGCGACAATTTTGAAAAAATTTCAATTTTGGTGCGGATGAAAGGACTTGAACCTTCACGCCGTGAGGCATATGCTCCTAAGGCTAGATGATTAAGCTTTCTTTTCACTTAGCGGAGGAACTACGCACACCGCCGACAAGAGGCCTTATCAGTCAAATAATGGGCAATAAAGGCAAAAATGATATAAGAGTTCTAGCTCGTTGTTTTTGTTTGTTATTGTACTGGGCGCAAGGAGTCAATTCTGGAGTCTAGGGCGGAGTTTAATTAGCCAAATTGAATAAGTAAGATTCTCTACTCTTAGAGGTGGTCAATTTTAAAAACAAAAGTGATATAATGGTACTTAAAGTTTTAATAAGGGGTGGCAAATTAATTAAGCAAAAAGGAATAATGTCTCATGAGTAAATGGGAAGATCGTATACAGAATAGTGCCACATATACTGCAGCCAAGAAATTATTAACCAGGTTTGATGAGGTAGATCTCTGGTAGTGTGTCTCTTGAAGCAATCGATGATATTAATCGGGCAAAATTGGTCATTGAACTTTTAGTGGATAGACTTAATAATACAGATGATCGTTTATTATCAATATCAAATCTTGACAATATCAGCAGTTATCTTTCAAGTGTAAGCTCGTGCTTTGATAACTGGCAAAACTATCGTAATGATGCGTATCTAGGTATTTCTTATATGAATGGATATATCGATAATATATTGTCATACATTCCTTCATTAACACCCGCTATGGACATAAAGGAAACTCGCAAAGCTATTGCGGGATTGAATAGGTCAGTCGGTCAATATAAGCGTGTAGCAGCAAAAGAGATTAATAGCATATCCGCTAAAGGAGCTGCCTCAGAAAAGACCATTGACGAAAAAGTTACTGAAGCTAAGAACGAGTTTGAAGCACTTGGTGCAAAAATTGGTGAACTTAATAAAGATTTAAAAGACATAAAAGATTCGTCAAAT
Source organism: Candidatus Minimicrobia vallesae (assembly GCF_018866205.1). Lineage (GTDB taxonomy): Bacteria > Patescibacteriota > Saccharimonadia > Saccharimonadales > Saccharimonadaceae > Nanosynbacter > Nanosynbacter vallesae. Next base: position 402,739 of record NZ_CP076459.1, on the reverse strand, counting down.
AAAATCTCTGCTGAGCAGCAATTATCGTTTACAAAATCTGAAAATGTACGTAATGAGATGGTTAATAAATTTATTGAAGAGCAGAAACGTACAATTGAAGAGACATTTAGCAAAAAGAGCAATGAAGCCGATCGCATTACGGATGACATAGATAAAAAGCTAAACGCCACTGAGGCGAAGGCAGAGGATAGTCTTGCTAGAATAGACGAACTACTGAATATAGCTGGAGACAAAACATTAATTCACGATTATTCTAGTAGTGCTAAGGAAGACATGGAAGCTGCTGATAAATGGCGTAAAATAACGACGCTCTTACTTTTTGTGGTATTAGTATTTTCTTTTTGGGTAGTTTGTGAAGTTATTGATACTAAGGATGTTTCATGGCAATTCTTAGTAGCTCGAGCATTTGTTATGCTATTTGCTGGGGGTGTAGCAGGATATACAGCCACTCAATCAAGCGAGCATCGCAAAGCACAGCGAGCTAATCAACGAACAGCTCATCAACTTAAAGCACTAAAGCCTTATCTGCTAAGTATTGAAGGTGATGTAAAACTAAGAAATGAAATTATCAAAACAGTTGCATACCGAATATTCAATAATGAAGAGAATAATCAAGTTAAAAAATCAAAAGGATTATTTAAAAGCAAAGAGGAGGCTCCTATTATGAGTTCGCAATTGATTGAGTTGTTATTAGATTTAGCAAAGAAAATTCCTGTTAAATAAAAATGTTAAAAATGTGGTAATTTATTTTATCTACTGATATACTTACTTACAGAAATATTTCACAATATCAAACTATGCGGATGTGGTGGAATTGGTAGACACGCATGTCTTAGGAGCATGTGCCTCACGGCGTGAAGGTTCAAGTTCTTTCATCCGCACCAAGATCTGAAATTTTTCGAAATTCTCTCTTGATATGGTGATTTTTAATTTTTCTTTTCCTCTCCTTTTAATTTTAAGCCTTGAATAAACTGTAAACCTTTTTTGATTTACTGTTTTTTTATACTATTTTTATTTAATTGATATTACTAAGATGTAGGATTTTTACGTGCTTGAGTAGATATTATATTTTCAGTCAATGTTTTATTCTTCATAACACATTCAAATATTTAATATCTCAACAATTTTTCCATTGTGCTGTTTCAATTCAATCTTCCGAATTATTTCTTCTCCTAAATATTTAATAAACTCGCTTAATTCTGATGAAACTTCAAATATAATGTTGTGTTTACTATCATTCTCCGGATTAAATGTTGGAATTGTAATTTCTTTTGCTTGACTAATAATTCCAATTTACATCTGTTCTTTCGTAATAAACATAATTCTGTTTTTTTGTAACGTGTATTCTTCTTTTGTTGATCAATACCTTTTCATTCTTCAGATTTAAAAATATCAGAATATATTTTTAAGCCCTCAAATTGCTTATATTCTTTAATTTTATCATTTGAAACATTAAGCTTTATTTCTTTATAATCCATAATCTTTTCCTCCTTAAACTTGTTGCCTGTACTGGAGAGCATTATAGCATTTTTAAGGCATCTTACTCTATGACAGACCATCCATACTACAGCGTTTATTCCTTATTATGTGTCATTATGAATTACAACGCGGTGAAGCGTTTGGCTTGTACCTGGAAAGACATTGACTTTACCGAAAACACTATACATATTAGGCAGCAAGTTTATCTCGTGTGTATTAATGAGCCAAAACTCGGCTCACTCAAAACAAGGGCAAGTGCTCGCGATCTGCTACTTCTGCCGAGTATAAAACAGGAGCTTTGAGCAGAATATGAACGATGGCTCTATCCAGATGGCCACGAACTTCTCTACCTTACTAAAAAAGACAACCCGATAGACGGTAGGAGTTTTATCAAAACATTTAAAGATGCTACTCGAAAAGTGGGATTGAAAGAGATAACGCTTCATGAGATTCGCCACAGCGTTGCTAAGCAATGCTCAAAGAAGCTAACGTCTCGGCAAAAGATGCACAAGTTATCCTTGAAGGTATTCTTCAATAACAACAACCTTGCAAATCTATACTCACTCAACCGAACAGAAAAATCAAATGCACTTCTCGCTGTAACTGATAAAATTTACAATAAACATAACGAAAACGATTAAGCCAAAACATCCTTCTTATCAATACAGGAGTCTAAAAGAGGCGTCTATTACCCCTATAAAATAAGAGGCTATATTACCCCTATAAAATACAAGAATACTTCACGCCGTGAGGTTCATGCTCCTAAGGCATGCGTGTCTACCAATTCCACCACATCCGCATAACCCGATTATATCAAAACAAATTCTACTTATCAACTGTCCGCGCTTATGTTAAAATTGAAGTAACATACTAAGGAGGATTGATGAATAAAGTTGCGAAATATTTGAATGAGCATCTTAGTGGCGAAGTCGTGTCGCAGGATTTTGCATTGAGTCAAGTTGAAGTTGACAATGGACTTTTGGCGCGCCGACCAGAAATGATTGTTCGTGCGGCTAATATGAACGACATCAGGAAAGTGATGCGATTTTGTTCTCAATTGGCAGAGAAAGGTCATGTTTTACCTGTATTTGTTCGTGGTTGTGGCAATGATGAAACTGGCGCAGCGACGAATAAAGGTATTGCAATTGACGAAAAAACGTATATGAATCGTGTGTTTGGTATTGATCCTCGCCAGCAACTGATTCATGTTCAAGCGGGAATTTCTCTTTCGGCAATCAACGCAACTTTGTCTACTCATAAAGGTTTGGGTCTGCCGCGAACTTCATATGTGGCGGAAGAAGGCACGATTGGTGGCGCAATTAACACAGCTCCGTCTGGAATGTTATCTGGCGCTCATGGCCGTTTTGCTGATGCCATTCAGCAGCTTGAAATTGTTCTAAGTAATGGCGACGTGATTCAGACTGGGCGCATATCTCGACGCGAATTGAGTAAGAAAAAAGGCTTATCGACGTTTGAGGGCGAGATTTATCGAGAGATTGACAATTTAATCTCAGATAACGCCGAGCTGATTTCGCAAATGGATCCAGCTTTGCCAGATACGGTTGGCTACAGCGGGATTTCTCGGGTGAAGCAAAAAGACGGGTCGTTCGATTTGACGCCGTTGTTTATTGGTAGTCAGGGAAGTCTGGGTGTGATTTGCGAAGTTATTATGAAGGCGCAATTTATTCGTCCAGAATATTCAGTTGTTGCCGCATCATATAAAAAGTTGTCAGACGCGCAATCAGCCGTGGAATTAGCGATGAAAAATAAGGCGTCGGCAGTGGAAATAATCGACGGGCGATTCTTCCGTCAGGCTGCGGTCGTCGGTAAAGTGGTTGAGTGGGCGCCGAAAGAATGCTTTAAGGGTGCGGTGGTCTTGGCTATCTTTGACGACTTTTCTGACAGAGCGCGCAATAAAGCCGCGAAGAAATTGACTAGAAAATTGGAATCATCAGAAGCGATTGACATAAAAACTCTACATTTGGAAGAGCAGGATTTGTTCAGCTTGCATTCTGTTTTGGCTTTGGCGGAAACTCCGAGCGAGCCGCATATGATTACGCCACGCGTTTTCTCTGGGATTTTAATGGCGCCAGAAAAGATTGACAGTTTCCTTAGCGAGTTGAAGTCGCTGGAATCTAAGTACGGCGTGGATTTGCCAGTTTTTGTTGATTTTTCAAGCGATTATATTTCTCTACATCCGACGTTTGATAGTAAAAAGGTGAGTGAACGCCAGAAGATTCTTCAATTGTTGGCGGAAATTTCTCAGATTGTTAATAAGTACGAAGGTTCTTTTGCGGGCTTTGGTGGTGACGGAAGATTGAAGGCTAACTTTATCTATAAAAATCTGCCAGATGATGAAAAACAATTATACGCAAAGGTGAAAAAAATCTTTGATCCAGCTGGAATTTTTAATCCAGGAATTAAAGCGGAGGCTCAACCAAAGGAGTTGGCGGCGGAATTAAACGCGTGGTGTAAGCTTCGTAATCAAGCTTGATACTGGGTGAGAATTGGGCTATAATTGACGCGTAGCCCATGCGGATGTGGCGGAATTGGTAGACGCGCTAGCTTCAGGTGCTAGTGTACGCAAGTACGTGAAGGTTCAAGTCCTTTCATCCGCACCAAGAACTGAAATTTTTCACCATAAGAAAATCACCCATGCTCAGGGTGATTTTTAATGTCGTAAATTCAGAGTCTACATGACAGGCAATCGTAAAAGAACAATCACCCGCCATGTAGACTATTTACTGTCAGTCAATCCAGGGATTCTGAGAGTCCACCTTGATCTCGTTGATTATTTGCGGCTTACATCAGCGAAGAGTATGACCGAATCGCGTTCCTCTTGTTTCTTAGAAGTTCTTGACGTCTTCGTTCGTGATGGTGGCGACGTGCTCAACTGGTGGCCTTGAGGACTATGTCGCTGATTTCTTTTCCGGTCTTCTATGGCTGCGGAGCGAGATTCTCGCGGCATGGTTGTAGATTGCGCAAGACACATGTTCGCATAGACCTGGAGGTCTTGCACTCGTTGACACGTGTCGCGAATCATTTGGACGAATCGCCTTACTTGAAGGACGGGGATATACTCGTCCTTGCAGATGATCTCCATGGCGGTGTGCCATTTCGAACTCAGGTCTTTCGTCGTAGCGGAAAGATCGTCAGAGACATCGATAAACATTGTGCTATCTTCGTGTTTTCTCATCCGCAGGATTGCGACGTATTGTTCTTTACAATACAAGATGAGATCTTATCTCTCTTATGGTTTTTTAAAAAAGAAATAAAAACTCATCTTGTGTTCGATTGCCTGTCAAAGTTCACTTTCGGACAAGGATTTACTCAACTCATCAACGAAAGCTACCTTTATTTATACCACACTTGTGTAAAAAAGTCAATAGAAGGCTCTCAACTTTTGTTATTTATTCAGGAATTTTGATAAAATAACAGAGATGGAAGATAAAAGAAACGTCATTGATAAGTTTAAGGGTCGGAGCGAATCGGAGATTATAAATGAGTTGGATTCTGAAGATCACGGTTTGGTGATTGCGCTGGAAAATACCGAGCGAGATTTTAATATGGGGACAATTGTCAGGAGTGCTAATGCGTTTGGTGTGCGGCAGATTTATGTGATTGGGCGCAGGCAATGGAATAAGCGCGGTGCGATGATGACGGATAAATATCTTCACATTACATATTTGGCGACGACGGAAGAGTTTGTTGAAAAAATGCGGACTGAAGGCAGGGAAATTATTGCGATTGATAATATCCCAGGAAGTGTTAATATGTCGCAGATGTGTTTACCGAAGCGTGCGGTTTTGGTATTTGGGCAAGAAGGGCCGGGGATTTCTTCGGAGCTGGCTGGCGCTGCGGATCAGATTGTGGCGATTGAGCAATTCGGCTCGACTCGCTCTATAAACGCTTTGTGCGGTGGCTACTGTGGCGATGTATTGTTGGTTGCAGCAAAATGTGCTGGCGGAAAATAATTAGTTGATTTCTACGCCTTGTTGGCTCAAAAAATCACGAGTCTTATTATCTAATTTGCAATTTATGAAACGCGATCGTGCCGCCAATTTCCCGCTGCCATAGACAAATTGTGTTTCCTCATCATATTTGATGCCGCGGAAGTCACAGTCCTCCGCTTCAATAATAGCTTTTACGCCACGAAAATCCACATTCCGAACCGACGAATTGGTAAAATAAATTGGTTGCCCGTAGATGTGCTTTGCGTCGTCCAGATTACAATTCTGAAACACGAAAAAGCCCATGACAAACTGGTCGAAATCAACGTCATGAAAATCCTCATCCATAAATCGAACAACCTCTCCTTCTTGAATGGCGGGATAGCGCTCGCGTTGGTAAGCTGGCAAATCATTGGCGCGAATGGCGGCGGTGATTTTATTAGTAGCTCTCATAATACAAGGATAGAGCAGTTTTTGGTTTGTCGCCAAAGGCAAGGGCAGAGCATGCTTAGGTCTGCGAGAAGTAGTGATTAGATTAGATTAGCCCTAATCCTGGCGGGGGCACTATCCCGCCAGTCACGGTTCTGAGGGATATCTGCGAGCGTGCTGTCGGCGTTGTAGACTGCCGTCGCATGCCCGATAGAGCCATCCCCAGTGGGTCCGTGCTGGTTGTAGTAGTATCCGCCCGGGAACGTTGGGATCGTTGGTCGAGTTGACGGTGTGGGAGGTCCCATCCGGGTCGATCCAACGCTCGCCATCCTGGTAGCCGCTCATAGACTACACCTTTCTACTAGTGTTTGCTCAATGTGCAGAATTACGCAAAAAGCTAATATATATATATATCAATTATTGGGTTTGCTGTCAACAGGTATTTACAAAAAGCATGAAATTTACTATAATGGACTTATGATTTTACCTAAATTCCATCATTCACACGTGTTGCCGAGGTAGGACTCTGATTTTTGATTGTACGCGCCGAGTTCTGCCTCGGCGTTTTTGATTGCTATAAATAAGAAATAATGACATAATGGAGCTAACATGAGCAGTTTATCTACACAAAGTTACAAAGGTTCGCGAGACTATTTTCCAGAGGAAAAGCGTCTGCAGAATTACATTTTTAATGTTTGGCACAAGACGGTTGAGAGTTTTGGCTATGAAGAATATGGCGCGCCGCTACTGGAGCCGCTAGATATTTATCTGGCGAAGTCGGGTCAGGAATTGGCGGGCGAGCAAACATACGCTTTTGAAGATCGTGGTGGTCGAATGGTGGCGATTCGTCCTGAGATGACGCCGTCGATTTCTCGAATGGTGGCGGCTAAGCGTCGGGAATTGGCGATGCCTGCGCGGCTGTATTCAATTGCTAATTTTATGCGCTATGAACGGCCGCAGCGTGAGGCGTGGAGGCGTGAGTTTTGGCTTTATGAATGCGGATTTGTTTGGTGTGGACGGCGCGGCGGCGGACGCGGAGATTGTTGAGCTGAGTCACGCTAGCGTGATGGATTTTGGCGCCAAGCGAGAAATGTTTACGGTTAGGGTTAATAATCGCCAATTGATCAATCGTTTGATGAGTGTCAATTTTTGAAGCTTGATATTGTTGGTTCGACGATGATGATGAAGTTGCTTGATAGGAAAAATAAGATTCCTAGCCGAAGAATTTAAGCGTCCAGGCGATTGAGATTTTTGGCAATCAAGCGTCGGAGGGTTTGCCGAAGCTGGCAAAAATGATCGGTATGAAATCTGTTGATGATTTGCCGAGCGAATTGATGGAAGATGAAAGTGTCAAGCAACTTCGTGAAGTGGTATGAAATTGCTTAGCCCAAAAGGCATTACGAATGCGGTGTTTGATGTTACTTTGATGCGCGGTCTGGACTATTACACGGGCATGGTTTTTGAGCTTTTTGACAATTCGCCAGAGAATAACCGAGCGTTGTTTGGTGGCGGACGATATGACGGATTGGTCGGGCTATTTGGTGTCGAACCGATTGCTACGGTCGGCGTTGGTATGGGCGCGACGACGATGGAGCAATTTTTGGAAGTGCACAATTTGTTGCCTAAATTGGCATCTAAAACAGATGTATACATAATTCCGGTGTCAAAAGAATCTATGGCTGGCGCGGACGATTTGGCGCGAAAATTGCGCAGTGAAGGCGTGCGAGCGGAGTTGGATATCACTGGTAGAAAGATTGACAAGCAGATAAAAGCGGCGCTAAAAAAGCAAATTCCGTTTGCGGTGTTCGTGGGTGAGGATGAAATTGCTAGCGGCGCATACACGGTTCGAAACTTGGTGGAATCCGATGAGCAGAAGGTTGGCGCTGAGCGAATTGTGACAATTGTCAAAGATCGTCGATATGATGGCGATGAAGACGCTCTGTTTGAGATATAGTCTGATATCTGTTATAATTAGTCTTTATGAAGACTACTGTAAAAAAACTATCAGATACTAAAGTTCAATTGACGATTTCTTTGGGTGCTAGCGAATTAGCTGACGCAGAGCAGGTTTCTTTGACAAAGTTGGCGCGCGACATCAAAGTTCCAGGTTTCCGCAAAGGAAAAGTTCCCGCAACTATAGCCGCCGCTAAGCACGTTGATCCTAATGCTTTTCAGGAGCAGATTTTGGAGAATGCTTTGTCAAAGGCAGTAGCTGAGGCGTTTTTGCAGGAGAAATTGCAAGCTTTGGATCGACCTAGTGTTGAGGTTAAGAAGTTTGTTCCTGGTTCTGGGGTTGGAGTTTACGGCTGAAGTTGAGGTTATTCCGCCAGTAAAATTGGGCGATTATAAAAAATTGACAGCGAAAAAAGAAGTAGCCAAGGTCGAGGATAAAGATGTCGATTATGTTGTTGAGCGAATCCGTAAAAACTATTCCGAAAAATCAGAGGTCAAGCGTGCCGCTAAGATCTCGGCGACGAGGCTGTGATTGACTTTACGGGAAAGGAAAGACGGCGTGGCGTTTGACGGCGGTTCGGCTAAGGAATATGGCTTGAAGCTTGGTGAAGGTCAATTCATTCCTGGTTTTGAAGAAGGTGTGATTGGTCAGTAAGGCTGGTGAAGAGTTCGATTTGAAATTGAAATTCCCAGAGGATTATCACGCTGAGAATTTGGCAGGTCAAGACGTTGTGTTTACCGTGAAACTTCACAAGGTTAATGAATTGAAATTGCCAGAACTAAATGATGAATTTGCTGCAAAATGTGGTCCATTTACAGAGATGAAAGAAGTAAAAGCGGACATCAAGCGTGAACTTACCGCACAAAAAGAGCGTGAAGCTGACGAGAAATTTAAGGACGCGTTGGTTGGTGAATTGACGGAAAAAAGTAAAGCCGCGCTGCCAGAACTTTTGGTTGAGGATCAATTGCGATCAATCGAGCGTGATTTGACTCAGAATTTGATGTATAGCGGACTGAGTTTGGACAGCTATTTGAAGACTCAGGGCTTCAAGGATAAAGAAGAGTGGGTGAAGAAAGAAGCTCGTCCAGCGGCTGAAAAGCGCGTTAAGGCTGGTCTGGTATTGGCGGAATTGTCGAAGGAATTGAAGATTGACGCTTCTCGCGACGAGATTCAAGAACAGATTAATTTCTTTAAGCAACAATACGGTAAAGATAAGAAAATGCTAGAGCAATTTGACAATCCAAACGTTCACCGCGACATTGCCAACCGAATGATTACAGATAAGACCGTTGCTAAATTGGTTGAATTAAACACGAAGAAATAGGGTAAATATGCCAAAATCATATCTCATTCCAACTGTCGTTGAAAAATCGGCTGACGGCGAGCGTGCTTTTGATATCTATTCGAGATTGTTGAATGAGAGGATTATTTTCCTTGGCGAAGACGTTAACGAACATACCGCGAACAGCGTAGTGGCGCAATTATTGCATTTGGCATACGTTGACCCGCAAGCTGATATATCGCTATATATCAATAGTCCAGGCGGCAGCGTTTATGACGGTATGGCAATTTACGACACGATGAATTTTATTAAGCCCGATGTGGCGACGTATGGAATTGGTTTGCAGGCAAGCATGGGGGCGTTTTTGCTCAGCTCTGGCGCTAAGGGCAAGAGGTTTTGCTTGCCGCATGCTAAGGTGATGATTCATCAGCCGTCTTCTGGAACGCACGGAAAAGTGACCGACATGGAAATTGACATGAAGGAAACTTTGGAAGTTAAGGAGATGCTAGCGAAGATTATGGCGAAAAACACCGGTCAGAAGTTGGCTAAGGTTAAGTCCGATATGGAGCGTGATTATTGGATGACGCCGGATGAAGCCGTAAAGTACGGACTGATTGATAAAGTCTTGACTAAATTGTCGTAAAAAATTGCGTGTTTGTTGTTAAAACTACTAGTGATTCTGCTTGTGGTTTTTGGAGGATATTGTCATAATTTAGATAAGGCAAGGAGGGCTTATGAGGCAATATTTAGACGCATTGAAATACGTTCGTGATAACGGTGTGCAAAAAGGTGATCGTACGGGAACGGGGACGACGGAAGTTTTTGGTATTCAGACGCGATATAATTTGGCGGACGGATTTCCGGCTATGACCACGAAGAAGTTATATTTCAAAAGCGTCGCTCATGAGCTTTTATGGTTTCTTAAGGGTACGGGCAATATTGAATATTTGGCGCAAAACGGCGTTCATATCTGGGATGAGTGGCCATATAAAAATTACCTAGAAAAAACTGGTCAGAAAATACCGGAAATTAACGGCGACGAGTGGCGCGCTGGAATGAAGGAATTTATTGATAAGATTGCGAACGATCACGCGTTTGCTGAAGAATGGGGAAATTTGGGTCCTGTTTATGGTGTTCAATGGCGAAAATGGCCGGACGGGAAGGGTGGAACTATTGACCAGATTCAGAACGCCATTGACATGATAAAGACGAATCCAGAGTCGCGTCGGAATATCGTGAGCGCGTGGAATGTGGCGGAAATTGATGACATCGTTCAAGCTGGCGGGCTGCCTCCGTGTCATACGATGTTTCAATTTAACGTAAGACCTGGCAAGAACGGCGAGAAGGACAAGCTGGATTTGGCGCTGACTCAGCGCTCGGCGGATATGTTCCTTGGGGTGCCGTTTAACATTGCCAGCTATGCGCTGCTTTTGTCGATTGTCGCTCAAGTTACCGACAAGCAACCCGGCGAGTTTATTCACACCTTAAATAGTGCACATATTTACAATAATCACCGCGCGCAAGTTGACGAGCAATTATCGCGCCGTCCGCTGCCGCTACCGAAGCTGTGGCTCAATCCAGACATCAAGAATATTGACGATTTCACGATTGATGATATCCGCCTGGAGAATTATGAGTGTCATCCAGCGATAAAAGCGCCGATTGCTGTGTAAAACTGTCATGCCGCGGGTTTTCGCCGGTAGATCACAAAGTCAAAAGCGTAGGCATTGGCTTCATCTGCTGGGTGGTAGACACGGTCAACCTCTTCCCAAACGTTCATATCTATTTCTGGGAAAAAAGTGTCAGCGTCGGGGAATTCGGCGTCAATCTCTGTGGCGTAAATAGTGTCAATTTCTGGAATATCTAGCGCGTCTTTATAAACTTGTGAGCCGCCAATAATAAAAGTCGGATATCGCGACAAAGCCAGGGCGCTTCGTAAATTCATAGCCGTAAGAACTTTTTTGACGCCAGTTGGCTTGGATGAAATGACAATATTTTCTCTGTCTGGAAGCGGTCGCGAGCCAATTGACTCAAACGTTTTTCTGCCCATAATGACATTGCTATTTCTCGTCAAACGCTTAAAATTCACCAAGTCGGCCGGCAAACTTCGCCCCCACGGCATATCGCCATTTTGTCCGATGGCGCGGTTTTTATCGTAAGCTACAATAATGGCTTTTTCCATAATTTCAGTTTAACATGCTGTAAAATTTACTAAAAGCTTGATAGGAATGCGTAAACTTGCCATAATAAGATTTGGTAGAAAAATCACGCAATGGGAGGTGTTTAGTGAGCGTGTACTCAAATAAAGATATATTAGCGGCGATTGAAGACGGGACAATTGTCTGTACGCCGTTCAACCCAAAAAACGTATCGGAAGCCAGCTTAGATTTTACGCTAGGCTTTAATTTTTATAAGCAGGAATATGATGATATTTCGCGAGTTTATAATCCGTTTGACGAGTCTGATGTCAATCGATACTTCAAGGGTCCACTTAAGGCGATTCCGCACGCCGAATGGTGCGAGCGGCACGGTTTTCGGGAATTTAAGAATATTCCGCCAGATCATCCGATTATCGTTTTGAAGCCTGGTGAGCGAATTTTGGCGCATACGCACGAATTTGTTGGAATTCGGACGCATGGCGGCGCGGCTGAGGTGAAAAGTCGTAGCTCTTGGGGGCGAAACGGCGTGGCGGTGTGTTTTGATGCTGGCTGGGTTGATCCGGGATATATCAATCGGATTACGCTTGAGATTTACAATTTGAATAAGCATGAGAAGTGTGGTTTTGCCTGTCGGTGAGAGAATTGGGCAATTGATTTTTCATCACACTGGTCAGGTTGACGGCGGAATATGCTAGTGGGCGCGGCGGAATGAGCGGCAAATATCAGCACACTGACGATTTGGATGAATTGATAAAAACTTGGCGTCCTGAAATGATGTTGCCGCGGGCGTTTAAGGATCGTCGGCATAAACCGATGGAAATTTCGGGACTTGGCGAGGGGATTTTGTGATGATGGCTGGTTCAATTTTTCGTTGGCGGACGAAAGAAAAAGAATATATGGATCATAGGAAAAGTCTTAAATCTGACGGTTGCGTTTTTTGTCAATTGGTAAAACATCATACTGGTCAGGTCGTTAGTAGACTTTGCTTATTGTCTGATTATTAAGAATCGATTTGGCTATGATTTTTGGGATGGCTGCGGCGTGGATGACCATTTGATGGTGATACCGAAACGGCACGTGGACTCATTGGCAAATTTGAGCGACGAGGAAAAAATTGACTATATGAATCAGGTTGCTAGGTTTGAATCTAGTGGCTATTCAATTTACGCTCGAGCTCAAGGCAGCAAAACCAGGTCGATGATACATCAGCATACTCACTTGATAAAAATTGATGGCAAAACGAAAAAATGGCTGATATTTCTACAGAAGCCGCACATTGTGATTACGAGGTGATGATGGGCGACGCGGGAAAATATATAGTTATCGAAGGTAATGACGGGACAGGAAAGTCGACGCAGGTCGCAAAATTGGCGGAATATTTTCGATTAATTGGGCGAACGGTTTGCGTGATTGAAGAGCCGGGAAGTGACGATCCGGAAAAATCAACTCCGATAGCAAATGAACTTCGAAAAGTGATTAAAAATGGCGATCTGGCGCGTTCTGCGGCGGTGAATGTGGCGCTATTTTCTGCGGCTCGGCGTGAATTATGGCGAGAAAAAATTCAGCCAGCGTTGGAGCGTGGGGAAGTTGTTTTGAGCGCGAGGAATTATATTTCAACGCTGGTTTATCAGGGGCGAGGCGAAGGATATGACGAGTCGGAGATTCTGCGATTGACAGAATTGTTCACCGATGAAAAATACTTGAAGCCAGACGTTATGGTTATTTTGAGTTTAAGCCGTGAAAAGCGGGAAGAGCGAATTTCTATGCGTGGCGAGCTGAAAAATCCCGACACTTTTGAGTCGCGTGGGCAAGATTTTCAGAAAAAAGTCGACGATGGATATTTGGAGATTGCCAAGGCATACGGAATTCCGGTAATTTCTGCTGACGGGACGATTGACGAAGTTCATGATATGTTGATTGATAATATTAAGGAGGATGGAGGAATTGATGTCTGAAAAGCTACTAATAGGCAGACTGATGCCGGATGAAATTGATGATGAATGTGCGGAGTCTATCCGTGATATATGGTTAAGAGCGGGGAATCTTATAGGCGAAGGGCAGACAAATCCCGACTTAACACGTGCCGTTTGTGATATAAATAGCCCAGACAATTTACGGCGTGAGGTGCGTAGGCGGGATTCTGGAATTTATGTAGTAAAAAGGCTTGGTAGAGGCGGTTTACTGGCTGCTGCGATAGTAACCACTAAAAAGGGTAGAACTGCTCCGCAATATGGTGATAGCCAAGCAGGTAGGCCTATGTATATGGAGATTTTTGGCGCGAGTGCTGATGCTGAGGAGGCTTGGTCAGACTATCTCCGGAGCATGGTAGGTCAGGCACGAAAGGACTTTGGTCAATCCATGGGAAGCAGCGTCACTAAGCTTTGCGCTTACGCCTCTCCTAATGCTAATGAGAGATTTCCTGATGTTGTTAGGAGTATTAATCCTTGTACTTATGAAAAGCATGGTGGAGAGGAAGGGTCGTTCGGTGATGTAGGCGGAGTGCCTGGGTTTTACGTTCGGCATGATGTGGAGTTTGATGTTCCTCAGACTGCTCGCGTGCTTGCGGGATTGGGGGGTGCCGCCCTCTCCTTGCTGGGTAATCTAAGAGGTCCGCTCGGCAATCCAGTTCCTGTTCGTATGGGATCTATTGAGGAAGAATTGCCGAATGCCGCTTAGGATAGTTATGCAAACCCCTTGATTTTATTGACACTTTTCGTCATAATGAGTAGTTATAGAAGTAGTGTATTCATGGCGGGTGAAAATTGCGAGTGGCAAATCGTGATTTTGGGCTATGAATTAGAGATCTTCACGGCCGTCTATTAACCACTAATTAAAGCGAGGAGTGTTTACGCCTGTGGCAAAAAAACCAACCACAAGTAGCGAGCGCGTCTATTTCACCTCTGGTGATAATGCCCTGCCGCTACCAAACTTAATCGCTCACCAAAAAGATTCTTGGCGCTGGTTCGTCGAAGAAGGTTTGGGTGAGATATTTTTCAGAAATTAATCCAATTGACGACTATACTGGTCAGAAGTTGTCATTAAGGGTTCGGCAAATACTATTTTGGCGAGCCAAAAAACACTGACCAATTTGCCAAAGAAAGCAACTTGACATTTGAGGCTCCATTGCACGCAACGGTTGAATTGACAAATAAAACAACCGGCGTGGTTGAAGAGCAGGAGATTTACCTCGGTGAATATCCATGGATGACCGAGCGCGGTACATTCATTATCAACGGTACGGAGCGCGTGGTTGTTAGCCAGTTGATTCGTTCTGCTGGTGTTTTCTTCACTGCTGAAACAGTAGCGGGACGTAATTACTACGGCGCGAAAATCATTCCAGGACGTGGAGCTTGGATGGAATTCGAGACGGCTTCTAATGGCGCGATTTACGTAAAGATTGACCGCCGCCGCAAGATGCCAGCAACGACTTTGTTGCGCGCTTTGGGCTATCCAAAGACTAGCGAAATTAAGGAATTGTTCGCTGATATTGATACTGGCGATGTAAAATACATTGACGAAACTTTGGACAAGGATACTTCTCGTGGTGCAAACGAGGCGTTGATTGAGGTTTATCGTCGATTGCGTCCAGGTGATTTGGCGACAGTTGATAATGCTCGTCAGATGATTGAGCGAATGTTCTTTGACTTCAAGCGGTTCGATTATTCGCGGGTTGGTCGTTATAAATTGAACCAACGCTTGGGTCTGGATGTTGCTAATACGGCTGAAAATCGTACGTTGCAGATGAGCGATTTGGTGGCGATTTTGCGTGAAGTTATTCGCTTGAACAATACGCAAGAGCCAGCTGACGACATTGACGCATTGAGCAACCGCCGAGTTCGCTTGGTTGGTGAATTGATTGCCCGACAATTCCGCGTTGGTATGCTCCGAATGCAACGCAATGCGATGGATCGCATGAGCGTGGCTGATTTGGAAAGTGTTAGCCCAAGTCAATTGATTAATGCTCGTCCAATTGTTGCGGCTGTTCGTGAATTCTTTACTTCAAGTCAGTTGTGTCGCAGTTGCTTGACGAGGTTAACCCATTGTCAGGGTTGAGCCATGAGCTTTGACTTGAGCTCGACTGGTCCTGGCGGTTTGACTCGTGAGCGCGCTGGATTTGAGGTTCGCGATGCCCACCCAACTCACTATGGTCGTATCTGTTCAGTGGAAACGCCAGAAGGTGCGAATATTGGTTTGGTGTTTAACTTGGCGGCTTACGCACGTGTTAACGAATACGGATTTATTGAGACTCCATATCTTCGCGTGAAAGACGGCAAAGTGACTGATGAACTTGTTTACTTGGATGCTTCACAGGAAATCGGTGAGGTTATCGCTGACGCTGGTGAGGCTCTTAACGAAGACGGAACTTTCCGCGATGAGCGCGTTAATGCTCGCAGTAACATGCAGCCATCACAGGTTGATGCTAGTCAAGTTACATTCATGGATGCAGCTCACCGTCAGATTCTAGGTTCGACTGCGGCGTTTGTTCCGTTTATTGAAAAGACTCGCGTTGACCGTGCTTTGACTGGTTCAAACATGCAACGTCAGGCTGTTCCTCTATTGTGTCCAGAATCCGCAACTGTTGGTACTGGAATTGAGAAGGCTGTGGCTGAGAATAGTGGTCACTTGATTCAGGCTGAGCGCGGACGGCGAAGTTGTTCGCGCTGATGCCGACGAAGTTCATGTTAAATATGCTGACGGCGTAAAGATTTACGCATTGAAGCATTTCGTGAAGAATAATGACGATCGTTGTTATAACCAAAAAGTTCGCGTTGAGCGTGGCGACAAGGTGAAGAAGGGCGACATTCTGATTGAAGGCGCCTCAATTGCTGGCTGTTGAAATTGCTCTAGGTAAAAACCTTCTGGTTGCCTTTATGCCATGGGGTGGCTACAACATGGAAGACGCGATTATTATGAGTCGTCGTTTGGTTGAAGATGATCGATTGACAAGTATTAACATTAAAGATTACACCGTATGAGGTTCGTGAGACGAAGCTTGGTCCAGAGATTGTGACGCGCGATATTCCAAACGTTTCCGAGGAAAGTTTGCGTCACTTGGACGAGGACGGAATTGTTCAAATTGGTTCCGAGGTTAAAGGCTGGCGATGTTTTGGTTGGTAAGATTACACCAAAGGGCGAGCAGGAATTGAGCTCTGAGGAGCGTTTGCTTCGCGCAATCTTCGGTGAAAAAGCTAAGGATGTTCGCGATACATCACAGCGAATGAACAATGCGGGCGGCGGTAAAGTTGTTGGCGTTAAGATCTTTAGTCGTGAAAATGGTCACGAATTGAAGGCTGGCGTTTTGATGCAAATTCAGATCTTTGTTGCGCAATTACGAAAGATTGGCGTTGGTGATAAGATGGCTGGACGCTTCGGTAACAAGGGTGTTGTGGCGAAAGTTCTTCCTGTTGAAGATATGCCATTCCTAGAGGACGGTACGCCGGTTGACGTAGTTTTGAACCCACTTGGTGTGCCAAGCCGCATGAACCTTGGTCAGATTTTTGAAACTCACCTTGGTATGGCGGCACGAGCATTGGGTTACCGTGTAGCAACTCCGTCATTTAACGGTGTTCCAAGTGAGAAGATCTCTGATGAGCTAGAAAAAGCTGGTTTGGCGCGTGACGGTAAGAGTCAATTGTTTGACGGTCGCACCGGTGAACCATTTGAGGAGCGAACAACAGTTGGTGTGATGCACATGATTAAGTTGCACCACATGGTTTCTGACAAGATTCACGCCCGCTCAACTGGTCCATACACGATGGTTACTCAGCAGCCGCTTGGTGGTAAAGCACAAAACGGTGGTCAGCGCTTCGGTGAAATGGAGGTTTGGGCATTGGAAGCTTACGGTGCTGCTGCAACCTTGCAGGAAATGTTGACAATTAAGTCCGACGACGTTTACGGTCGCGCAAAGGCTTACGAGTCAATCATTAAGGATGAGCCGATTGTCGGTCCAAAACTTCCAGAGTCCTTCAACGTGTTGGTTAAGGAGCTTCAAGGTTTGGGTCTTCGAGTTGACTTGGTTGATGACGAGGCAACAGTTGACGCTGAGCATGTTATCGCTTCAAGTGGCCCAGAAGACAAAACCGTTGCCGCTGATGATGAGGAAGAAGAAACATACTTGGACGAATCAGATGACATCGGTGAAATTGACGATGGCATGAGCGTGCAAGATATTGATGAAGTAGAAGAAATAAAGGAGGACGCGTAAGATGGCAAATTCTGCATTTAACGCAACGGGCATCAGCGATTTTGACGCGGTTCGTTTGGCGGTAGCTAGCCCAGAAGACATTCTGAAATGGAGCTACGGCGAAGTTTTGAAGCCAGAAACAATTAACTATCGCACACAAAAGCCAGAACGCGACGGATTGTTCTGTGAGCGAATCTTTGGTCCAGTTAAGGATATTAATCCACACGACTCAAAGCTTAAGGGTGTTCGATCACGCGAAGCTGCTGTCGATAAGAATGGTGAATTGGTCACTAAGTCAATCGTTCGTCGTGAGCGAATGGGCCACATTCAATTGGCAGTGCCTGTAGCGCACATTTGGTTTATGCGCGGCACTCCAAGCGCAATGAGCCAGTTGCTCGGCATGACGGTTCGCAATATTGAGAAAATCGTTTACTTTGCAACTTACGTTATCTTGAACGTTGACGAAGCAACTCGTGATCAATATTTGGCAGATTTGGAAGCGGAAACTGATTTGGCTCGTAAGGCTATCAAAATCCGTTACGAAAAAATGGCTGAAGAAGATGGCGCTGACGTTAAGCAACTAGCTAAAGAGCAGAGCCGTGAAGTCGAGGAATTGGAAGAATCTTACGTTGGTAAGAAGTCTCAATTGGAGAGCTTGAATTTCGGCGCTTTGATCTCAGAGAGCGAATATCGCAACTTGCCAGAAGAATATGACGAATTGATCGAAGTTGGCATGGGTGCTAGCGCGGTCAAGGAACTTTTGGACAAGATTGAGTTGCCAAAGCTTATTGCTGAATTGACAGAGGAAGCTGAAACTGCAAAAGGTCAGCGACAGAAGAAGTTGCTAAAGCGTTTGAAGATGCTTGAAAGTATGGAATCTGCTGGCATTAAGCCGTCAAGCCTATGTATGACCGTTCTGCCAGTTATTCCTCCGGATCTTCGTCCAATGGTGGCGTTGTCTGGTGGCCGATTTGCGACATCTGACTTGAACGATTTGTATCGCCGAATTATCAACCGAAACAACCGCTTGAAGAAGTTGATTGAGCTTAACGCGCCAGAAGTTATTCAGCGCAATGAAAAGCGCATGCTTCAGGAAGCTGTTGACGCTTTGATTGACAATTCAGCATCTCGCGGTCGCGCAGTTAGCTCGACTGGTGGTCGCCGCAGCTTGAAGAGCTTGAGTGATATGCTAAAGGGTAAGCAAGGTCGCTTCCGCCAGAACCTTCTTGGTAAGCGTGTTGACTATTCTGGTCGCTCGGTTATCGTGGTTGGTCCAAAATTGAAGATTAACCAATGTGGTTTGCCAAAACAAATGGCGCTGGAATTGTTCAAGCCGTTCGTGATTAGCTGGTTGATTAAGAACGAATTTGCGCACAATATTCGCTCGGCTTCACGTCTAATCGAAGCTGGTGAAGCAGTAGTTTGGGATGCGCTTGATTCAGCAATTGAAGGCAAGTACGTGTTGCTTAACCGCGCACCAAGTTTGCACCGTTTGTCAATTCAAGCCTTCCAGCCAGTTTTGGTTGAAGGAAAAGCTATTCAATTGCACCCGCTAGTTTGTGCTGGATTTAACCGTCAATCGAGCTGTCGAGGGTGACCAGGTGGGTGTTCACTGTGCACGGCTGTGCGCAAAGCGGCTCTGGCTGAACGCTCGTGAATTGATGAGCGCAACTGCCAGACTTGTTGATAGCCTTGCCGATGGTGACCGCCAGTGGTGGCGCCATTTCGCGGGGTCTCGTAGCTTGGTAGCTATTACTTGACTTACGACAAGCCGCAAGCTCAGACTGATAAGGTTAAAACTTACAGCTCTGTTTACGAAGCAGAAATGGCTTACGACAATGGCGTAATTCACTTGCAAACCCCAATTCGTATCTTTGCGAAGGGTGAAATGCGTGAAACAACTTTGGGTCGTGTCTTCTTCAATGAGATTCTGCCTGAAGATTTCCCATACGATAACAACGTCCAGACTAAGAAGCAGCTTAAGAAGGTGTTGGCGGCAGATCTTTAACAAGTATGGCGCCGAGGAAACCGCTAAGATTGCAGACCGTATGAAGGGTCAAGCTTTCTGCTTTGCTACGGTTGCGGCTGTGTCGACTGGTATGACCGATTACGTCCACTTCTCGGAGGAAATTTCTGTGTTTGTGGCTGAAGGTGATGCTATGTGGGCTTTTGATTTCTGAGCAATTCGACCAATGTTTGATTACTGGGGGAAGAGCGATACAACTTGACGGTTAGCGCATGGCGAAACGTTGACAATAAGATTACGGCATTCCTGAAAGACCAATTGGCTCACATGGACACCAGTATTTCTATGATGGTCAACTCTGGTGCTCGTGGTGATATTTCCAACGTGAAGTTGGCGAGCGCGATGATTGGTATTCAGATGGACGCAACCAACCATGAGATTGAGCTTGCAATCCGCAGCTCTTACACGGGCGGTTTGTCTAGCCTTGAAGCCTTTATCGCAACCTCGTGGTGCACGTAAGGGTCTTATTGACACGGCTCTTAAGACTGCCGACTCGGGTTACTTGACTCGTCGTTTGGTAGACGTTGCACAAGATGTCTTTACCGTTGAAGACACTGATGGCGATGATGAAGGTTACGCAATCTACCGATCAGAAACCGAAGAGACGATGATTGACTTCTCGAACCGTTTGGCTGGTCGTTATGCTGCTGAAACAATTCCAGGTCACGTCAATAAGAACGAATTGATCACGCGTGAAATCGCAGATTCAATTGACGACGACGAAAGCATTGAAAGCGTTAAGATTCAGTCCGTATTGTCAACAAACAACCTTAATGGTATTCCGCAGCGAAGTTGATGGTACTTGATATGTCGACTGGTAAATTGGTTGGCAATCATCAGCCAGTTGGTGTTATCGCCGCTCACCAGTCAGTTGGTGAGCCGGGTACTCAGTTGACGCTTCGTACCTTCCATAACTCTGGTGTTGTTGGTGGTGACATTACCCAAGGTTTGCTTCGTGTTGAAGAATTGTTTGAAGCGCGCACACTTGGGGTGGTCAAGCGTTCATTACGGAAGTTGCTGGTTTGGTTGACGTTTGGGAAGATGGCAAGAAGTACATCGTTCAAATTACACCAGAATCTGGCAAGGTTGAGCGATTGCCATTGGAGGGTCGAACTGTTGTGGTTAAGGCTGGCTCAAGCGTTAAGGCTGGCGATGTCTTGGCAACTGGCGAGAGCGACACTCGACCTTTGATCGCGCCATTTGACGGTGTGATTGAGTCGGCTGAGGATACTTTGGTGATCGCGGCAGAGGCTGCTTCGCCAACTCGTTATGAAATCCCAGGCAATATGCAGTTGGTCGTTAAGGCAAACGATGTTGTTGAAGCTGGTGATCGATTGACGGCTGGATCATTGAACTTGCACGATTTGATGCGACTTAAGGGTGTTGAGGCAACTCAGCGCTACATCATCAACGAAGTTCTGCGAATTTACGCTGCTCAGGGTCAGGACGTGGCTGACAAGCACTTGGAGATTATTGTTCGCCAAATGTTTAGTCGCGTGCAAATCGAAGATGCTGGTGATAGCGAATTCGTGACTGGCGACATCGTTTCTAAGGCCGCTGTGGTCAATGCGAATAAGCAATTGGCTGCTGAAGGTAAGAACTTGATTAGCTACACACAATTGCTACTCGGTATCACGAAGGTGTCAATCTGGAGCGACTCATGGCTATCAGCTGCATCCTTCCAGGATACTACTCGCGTCTTGATTAACGCTGCTGTATCTGGTCGAGCCGACCACTTGCACGGTTTGAAGGAAAACGTCATCATCGGCCGCAAGATTCCAGTAGGAACTGGCGCTGTCGAAGAAGATGAAGAATTCGAAACGCCGAGCGAAGACGAGTTCGCTGAAGAAGAATTCGTCGCTTAATAAGTAGGCTTCGCAACTACAGAAACCGCCTCAATTCCGGGGCGGTTTTCTATTAAATTTTAGTGACATCTGTGTTATAATATTTTTTAGAGTTTCCTCTTTTCGGAGTGCGCGGTGGTTTGATTGTTTTCAGAGTTTCCTTTTTTCGGCGTGCGCGGTGTTTTGACATGTGTACGGAGTTGCTGAATCTCGGCGGTAAGGGGTATAGACACGGAGAGGAGTTGCTGAATCCAAACCGTATAGGCAAATTGCCATAATTAGTTAATCAACCAAGGAGAAATTGGATGCCAACAATCAACCAATTGGTGCGCAAACCGCGCCAAACGGCTAAGAAAAAGTCCAAGTCGCCAGCACTAGGTCGTATTCATAACGCCCTAAAAACACGTTATTACGACCAGAATGCACCGCTTAAGCGTGGTGTTTGTGTGCGTGTGACGACTAAGACGCCAAAGAAACCAAACTCAGCTTTGCGTAAAGTTGCTCGTGTTAAATTGAACAACGGCTATGAAGTTTGGGCGTACATCGGTGGTGAAGGTCACAACTTGCAGGAGCACGCTGTGGTCTTGATCCGCGGTGGTCGTGTGCCTGACCTTCCAGGTGTGCGTTATCACATCGTACGTGGTGCGCTTGACCTTCAGGGTGTTAACAACCGTAAGAAGGGTCGCTCTAAGTACGGTACCAAGAAGGGGGATAAGTAATCATGCCTCGTAAAGATTACTAAGAGGTTGCAGCGTGAATTTCAGCCTGATCGCCGATACCAGTGCGTTTCTGGTTCTGGCGTTTGATCAACAAGTCAATGCTCGACGGTAAGAAATTGGCGGCTGAGCGGGCTGTTTACACAGCCCTAGAAACTGCTGCTAAGAAATTGGATTCTGAAGATCCATTGGCAGTGTTTGAAAAAGCATTGAAGAACGTTAGCCCAAGCTTCGAGGTTAAATCTCGCCGCGTTGGTGGTGCTAACTACCAGATTCCATTCCCAGTTCAGGGACATCGACAATTGCACTATGCGTTTAGTTGGCTAGTTCAAGCAGCTCGCGCTCGTAGTGGAATGCCATATTCACAGCGTTTGGCGTTGGAAATTGTTGACGCTTACAATGAAGCTGGTGCTGCCTTCAAGAAGAAGGAAGACACTCACAAGATGGCTGAAGCTAACCGCGCCTTTGCGCACTTTGCTCGCGGCTAATTATTGCCTGAAAGTAAAATCAGAAAATCGCTCTAAACGGGGCGATTTTTTGGTATAATAGAAAAAATTAGGAGGGAAGATGGCGAGTTTTTCGTTTGATATTGTGTCAGAAATTGACAAGGCTGAGATGAATAATGTTTTCATGCAGGCTGAAAAAGAAATCCAAGGGCGTTATGATTTTAAGGGGACGAGCGCGGCAATTGATTGGCTGGATGATAAAAAGGGTTTGAAAATTACCGGCGACAATGATTGGCAAGTTGATGCTGTTCTGGATATCGTGCGTAAGAAATTGGCGGGGCGTGGTCAATCAAGCAAAGTTCTGGATTTATCAAAGAGAAAGTTGTTTCGAACTTGAAGACGACTTGGGAAATTCCGTTTAAGCAAGGTCTTGATCAGCCGACGGCGAAGCAGATTGCCGCTGATATTCGCGCTAATGCGCCGAAAGCTAAGCCGCAAATTCAGGGCGACCTCGTTCGTGTTACTTCTGCGTCGAAGGATGAACTGCAAAAAGTTATTAGTTTATTGCGGGAAAGTGATTATGACACACCTTTGCAATTTGTAAATTATCGTTAGGATTGGAGCAGTATGAATCAGAAGTCAATGAAGAAATTAAAAATTGTAGCCATAGTTCTGGGTGTAGTTTTCTTGATCTCTGTTATAGTTGGGCTGATTGTCGTTAATAATAACCGCTCTTCCGGAGTTAGTAAAACCGCAAAAAAGAAGATCCAGAAGATTTTTGCCGAAGAAGATGCTAAGAATTTGCAAAAAGTCGTTTCCAAATATGGCTATTCAATTCGATACGACAAGAGTATTTTTACTGGCGAAGGTCACGTCTTAAATAAAGACTCTAATGAAAAGCAGTATAGCGCCACCACGTATGCTGATGATGAGCTGAAAGAAAGCCGTGCTTATGCGATTTTGCGATTGAATTTCAGAAAAGGCTCAGAAAAAGCCGAAGAGGAAGAAGAGAAGTTCTCGTTTAGGAAGATTATGCCAGACTTCTCAATCATAACTTCGCGCAAAAAGGCTTTATTTTGATCGTTCAACGATGCCCGAGGAATACAAGGACACGAAGAAATATTCAGATTTGGATTTAATGCTTCAGGGCGATATTAACAAGCAGAAAGAAGGATAATCCTAACTTAAAATATCACACCAGCGATGCGACGATTTCTGGACGTAAGTTTAAGAAGCTGGTCGTTGATTACGGAAGTACTATTGACGGCAAGTGGCAGAAAACTGGTGAAAAAATAACTTATTTGACGATTCAGAACGGTAGGCCGTACTGGATGACGATTTTTGCATTGAGCAAGAATTCGTACACGCAGCCGTATATTGATCAGCTGGAGGCGCTGGTTGCTAAGGTTACTTTCCAGAATCCAGACAGTAGCTACTTGGTTAGGGCTGATGGCAATAATGAGGCGCAAGTGGCTTCCGCTTCGATAGCTAAGACCGAAACTAAGGCGGAAAATTTCTCAGAAGATAAAGACACTACAAATACTTTGGATGAACTGGACGAAGATTCTGTTATTAAAGTGGTGGCAAGGAATCAAATTGCTACGGTCCGCGTGGGAACATATCGTTGTGCTGATATGATTTATACGGCGCAGAATGGTGCGAGTATGCAGCTGAATGGTTTG
This sequence comes from Candidatus Minimicrobia vallesae, assembly GCF_018866205.1. GTDB lineage: Bacteria > Patescibacteriota > Saccharimonadia > Saccharimonadales > Saccharimonadaceae > Nanosynbacter > Nanosynbacter vallesae. Next base: position 378,588 of record NZ_CP076459.1, on the reverse strand, counting down.
TGTACGGGCGGAATTGGTAGTGGATCGATTGTTTCTGACGACGGCTACATCGCTACAAATGGACATGTGACTGAAGTTTCGAACCAAAGTATGATCATGGGTCTCAACACTCAAGAGAACATGAATAAATATATAAAGTTTGTGGTAGATGCGGGCTATGTGACTTGCGAGACGCTCTTGGTGATTTGGCAAATAAGGCTGATGGCGGCGATCAGAGTGCGCCAGCGGCAATTCTCGGTCTTATCAATCAAGTTCCTGCCGATAATATACGTTCGCAAAATGATCGATACGATTATGTCATTCAGACCTCAAGTGAACCTATTGCGCGCGATAGACGATGGTTGGGGTAATCTTAGTGGAAAAAGACGAAGACTAATATTCCAGCCAAGAAAATTGACGCGGAAGTTGATTTGAAGAGGGTCATGGCATGGATCTGAATAGCGACAAAAGTGATGTGGCGATTCTGAAGGTCGAAGGGCGATTTCCAGCGGTGGAATTGGGTGATAGTTCTAGGATTTCTAGAGGTGATCGGGTGACGGCGATTGGTTATCCAGCGATTGTCGACGACGGCGTAAATACGAAGAAGAGTAAGACTGTGCCAACCGTTACTCAGGGAGATGTTTCTGGTTCGGGCAGTGACGCGGGTGGTCATAAGCTGTTTTCAATGAGTGCGCAAATTGCGGCGGGTAACAGTGGCGGTCCAGCGTTTGATGATGATGGTAAGCAAATTGGACTAAACACTTACGGCGGCTCGTCCTGTGCGAATAGGAGAGAACATAACAATTCTTGCTTTGGAGAGGGAATATTCCGTGATATCGCCGATCTGAAAACTATGGCGAAGAAAAATAATGTTGCGTTATCGGCGAATGGCGAATTGACTAAGCTCTGGAAAGATGGCTTGGAGAGTTTTTCTCAAGGTAAATATTCTCAGGCAAAAGCTAAATTTGAGCAATTGGATAAAAAATATCCCGACAATTATTTGGTGGCGAAGATGATCGAAGTTTCATCCAATACTCCAGATGACTCTACGGAAAGCGAGGCGTCTAGCGAGAAGCTGGAACGAGCGAATCAGAAAATAACACTACAGTTATAATCGTGGTTGTGGTGATTCTTTCAACGGGAGCATTGTTCTTAACAGTGTCAATTATTGCAATTGTCGTTTCTGTCAGTAATCGCCGTAAGATGAATGCTTATCCATATCCTGTCGCTGGACAATTTCCGCAGCATCCTCAGTATCCGCAGCAACTGTATCAGCAGCCAGTTCCGCCGCAACAACAATATCCGCAACAAAATTACTATCCGCAGCAACCTGGTCAATATCCGCCAACGTACGCGCAGCCGCCTATGCAACAGCCTCCGGTTAACTATCCGTCTGCAGCGCCAGCTCCGAACGACAACGAGTCTAAAAATCCTCCGGCTCAGAGCTAGTCAAAAACATAGATAACTGATATAATAAAACGCAAGAGTAGTTTTTTGGTGCCAAAAAATTGACCAAAAATCTCGGCAAATTAACGTAATATAAAGGAAAATTTATGGCAGAGACGCATGTTCCGCTAAAGAATTTTAGAAATATTGGTATTATTGCCCATATTGACGCCGGTAAAACGACGACAACTGAGGGTATTTTGTACCGCACTGGTTTGACACATAAGATCGGTGTGGTTCGTGGTGAAGGTGACGGTGCTACCACCGACTGGATGGCACAGGAGAAAGAGCGTGGTATTACTATTACGTCAGCTGCTGTGACTTGTTTCTGGAAAGATCACAAGATTAACATCATCGACACCCCAGGGCACATTGACTTTACCGCTGAGGTTGAGCGTAGTTTGCGCGTGCTTGACGGTGCAGTTACAGTCTTTGACGGTAAGATGGGTGTTGAGGCTCAGTCTGAAACTGTTTGGCGCCAGGCTAATAAGTACGGCGTGCCACGTATTTGTTTCGTTAACAAGATCAACCAGACTGGTGGTGACTTCTATAAATCTCTAGAGTCAATTCACAACCGCTTGAGTAAGCAGGCTTTCCCAGTTCACTTGCCAATTGGTTTTGAGAAGACTATCAACGGTGTTGTCGACTTGATTGACATGAAGGCTTACACCTACGACGACTACACAGACCACGAGCTTAAGGTTGGTGAAATTCCAGCTGATATGCTTGAAAAAGCTAAGAACGCACGTTCTCTGTTGGTTGAAAACGCCGTTGAAGCTGACGACGAACTTACTATGAAGTTCTTGGAGCAGGGCGAAGAAGCTATTACCGTTGACGAGCTAAAGATGGCTCTACGTAAGCGCGTTTTGGCTGGTGACTTTTACCTAGTTACTGGTGGTGACGGTCGCGGTGTGATCGTTGAGAAGTTGCTTGACTTGATGGTTGACTTCTTGCCAAGCCCTCTAGACGTTGATGAAATTTGGGGTAAGAATCCAAAGACTGGCGACGAAGTTAGCCGCAAGCCATCAGACAAGGAGCCTTTGTCTGCTTTGGCGTTTAAGATTGCTGCCGACCCATTTGTTGGTAAATTGATCTTCGTTCGTGTCTATTCTGGTGTTTTGAACTCAGGAAGCTACGTACTTAACACGACAACTGGCGAGAAAGAGCGAATTGGACGAATCGTTCGTATGTTTGCTGACAAGCGTGAAGAAATTAGCAAGGTTGAAGCTGGTGACATCGCCGCTGTGGTTGGTCTGAAATCTACTGCAACTGGTAACACGTTGTCTGACGTGGCGCATCCAATTGCTCTTGAATCAATTGAATTCCCAGAGCCACCTGTATCAATCGCGGTTGAGCCAAAGTCAAAGGCTGACCAGGAAAAAATGGCGTTGGCATTGCAGCGCTTGGCTGAAGAAGACCCAACTTTCCGAATTCATACAGACGAAGAAACAGGTCAGACGATTATGTCAGGAATGGGTGAATTGCAACTAGATATTCTTATTGACCGTATGAAGCGCGAATTTAAGGTTGAAGCCAACATTGGTGAGCCTCAGGTTGCCTTCCGCGAAAGCATCAAGGGTCGCTCTGAAGTTCAAGGTAAGCACGCTAAGCAGTCTGGTGGTCGCGGTCAATATGGTGACGTTTGGGTTCGCTTTGAGCCAAATGAGACTGGTAAAGGCTTTGAATTCGTTGATGAAATTAAGGGTGGTGTGGTTCCTCAGGAATATCGCCCAGCCGTAATGAAGGGTATTCGCGAAACATTGGAAGGCGGTGTTATTGCTGGCTATCCAGTTGTTGACGTTAAGGCTACACTTTACGATGGTTCATACCACGATGTCGACTCCTCAGAATTGGCGTTCTCATTGGCAGGTTCGATAGCTGCTCGTGAAGGTATTAAGCAGGCTAACCCAATCTTGCTTGAGCCAGTTATGAAGGTTGAAGTTACTACACCAGAAGACTTCATGGGTGACATCATCGGCGACCTTAACTCACGTCGCGGACGTATCGACGCTATGGAAGACTTGATGGGTGGCGCTAAGTTGATTAAGGCGTTTGTGCCATTAGCAAATATGTTCGGCTACACATCGGACATTCGCTCAATGTCTCAGGGTCGCGCCGCTTCAACGATGGAATTAGCTCAATACGAGGAAGTTCCACCAAACGTTGCGCAAGAGATTATCGAAAAGCGAAATAAATAATCTCTACCTCATAAAAAATCCTCGGAGCGAATCCGGGGATTTTTGTTTGGCTAACTTTCGGGTTTATAAGTTTGGGATTGTTAGGTTTCGTTTGGCGAGTTCTTCTTTGATTCGTTTGGTCAATTTGCGCGCTTTTGTCGCCTGAATGCTATCTGTGCCATATCTGTTTTCAATATCTTCCAGTCGTTGGTCTATGGTTATCGGCTTGCCGTCTGGGCTAGTTGTCATGTCTGCCAAGTTTAAGATAAGCAATTCGTCCGTCCAATCGTCCACATCAGGATCTCCGTGATCAAACACAGCCTCAGCCCAATTGAAGCCAGATAATTTTAGGATCCTGCCGCCTTCATGTTCGTGATCTGTCTGATTTTCAACAAAAGCGTAGGCAAAGTCGTGCGTCAGTCCCATTAAAAATAAGCTGCGCGCCACGTCTTCTTCCATATTGAAGACTTCGCGAGCCAGATTGTAAGATTTGTATGCCACTCCGCGCATATGAAATAATCGCGAGTCTGACAGTCCAATGAATTTTGGGTTATTTTTCATGATGCTTGCGTGTTGCGACGGAATAAATTGATGAATTGTCGGCGAATTGGGCGACCGACGATGTTGCCGAATGATGCGCCAATTGCTACCGCTACGCCGATGAGGATTGCTCGCGCTAAGATAGCCAAGGCTGGTAGGAAGTTTGCGCTGTTTGGTGGATATAGGACGACGCCCATTAATCCGTTGTAAAGTGATAATCCTGGAACTAACGGTACGATTCCCGCCGCAATAATCGCCAGGGAAGGGAATTTCCATAATCTGGAAGTCATAACTGCGACCAGCCCAATTACCGCCGCCGCGATGCCGCTCGCTGTTACGATATCAAAGCCAAAACTCATGGCTAATCGTGAAATCCACCAGCCGAAAATTGCGATTAATCCAGAGATAACCATTCCCAAAAATCGAGAATGATTTCTCAGAACGAACGCCGCCGCGATAATTCCAGCGCCCAAATATTGCGTGTGTCCGTCCGCCAATGTCAATCGATCTGGCGTTGCCGGGAAAGTAATGCCGAATTTTGTCGCAATGTATAATCCGACCATCACGCCAGCAATTACGCCGCCCGTCGCCATCACGACTTTTAACAATCTGGCGTTGGCAGTCATGTAATATTCGTCGATTGCGTCCTGGAATGCGCCGACAAACATCAGTCCCGCGACTAATAAGACGATGCCGCTGATAACTAACAATGTTGCGTTGACGCTCAGCCCCAGATAATTGCTGCACCAAGCTGCGCCCGCCGCCACCAATGTTACGAAAATCGCCACGAGGGCTTGCGAATAAAACAACGGCGCGCCAATACGTCCCAGCCACCTCAGTAGTCCAGTCGCTAGGAATCCGAGCAGAAACGCGATTGACGCCATAAGTAAACTGCCGCCGTACAGAATGACGGAACCCGCGCTCACTAATCCGCCCGCCGCGTAAACGACTAGTCGGGAATGTTCGGTGGGTTTTTTGAGTATTTGTTGCAATCGCTCCTCGGCTTCTTCCAGGGAAAGTTGTTTGCGACGAATGTCGAGGGCTAATAATTGCAATGCTTGAATCAATTGATAATTAGGGTCGTCAGGAACGATAACTCGCGCCATCGTCAAAGGCTCATGGCTAACTCCGCGGTCTTGAGAAATTGTCACCAAAGTGTAACTCACGTCCACGTGAACGGGTCTGCGGCAATATGTCCGCGTAATTCCTTGCGCCATACGAACCACATCGCGCGCCACCACGCCCATACTCAGGAGCTGCTCGGCAATCGTCATAGCCAGGCGCAAAGCTCGCATATTCGGTGTCAAACTTTCATCAATTTTCTCCAGATGATGCTCCGGCTCAAAGCTGTAAAGATTAGCGACTCGGGCTAATGATTGCTCAATGAATTTTGGTACTTTTTTCTTCACAATATCTAGTGTAACAAATTTTATGCCAATAGAAATAGCCCGCCAAGAGAGCTCAAGCCGAGGCTTAAGCCTCAAGCGAGCTATTTCTCTTGACGGGCGTTAGCCCTTGTCGCTATCGCCGTCAGCATCATCGCGCGTGGGCGACGTTGGCATGATGTCCGCGCGAATGATCGCGCTAGTCTTCGTAGTTGAGGCCTTCTGTCCTAGCTGCTCCTTTGCCTTTTGTGCTTTGTTCGATTGCAGCACTAAGCGCAGTTTCGATAGCTCCGAAGTCTTGGAGTATGCTATTTGCCGTCTAGCACGCATATACTGAACCCAGACGGCGGAGCATATCCACAGAAGACGGTCGTGTTGATCTCCTGTGAGCCATCTCGATGTGAGATGGTCGGGTAGTGGCAGCGCTACTGCTGTACAGACGATAGCGCAGGTGGCCGACATGTACGTACTTCCCATAAGGATTAACACCAGTCCAGCCAGTGCCAGGACTGCGGTTGTGATTTTGAGCTTCATTATGATGTACTCCTCTGCTTGTCGCTTATACAAGGACTACTTTCGTTGACGGGATTGTCAACAAAAGTCTGTATTAATTTATACCACACTTGCGTAAAAAAGTCAATACTAGGAGGAGATTATTCAACTTTCTGTAAAATAATGCCCGTTCTGGCTGGCTCGTAAGCTTTAGGCTTGTGGCTCTTGTCGAGCTGTTTCAGTGTCTTGTCGGGCGTTATGCCGTCTTTTCGTCTCCTGTGCAGCCTGTCGTTCTTGTCGTCGCTGCTTGCTGCCCTTTTGAGGTTTGGGCTCTTCTTCTGCGGGTCCTCTCGTAATCTGAGTGGGATTTGTCGGGCGAAAATTGATAACAAATAAAAAGTCGCCGTGCATAAAACTGACCGTGTGATCAGATTGGCGAACCGTCAGGTGGTGAATGTCAGAATTATCAATTTGCCTAATAATCTTCATTAGCGCCGCGTCAAAATCGCCCAACCATTGATATTTTAAGAAGCCATTGTCGCGCAAATTCCATTGCCGACGAGCGTGCTTAAACGACCAATTATTGCCTTCACGCGGAAAATCAATCCATTCCGGATGCCCGAATTCATTGCCCATAAAATTCAAATAACCGCCGCCATGCAGCCCAGCTGTCATTAGACGAATCAGTTTATGCAGCGCCACGCCACGCTCAACCGTTAAGTCTGGATCAATTTTATCCATATGCCAATACATATTTTTATCAATCAATCGGAAAATCAGCGTTTTATCACCGACGAGCGCTTGATCGTGACTTTCGGCGTAATTGATGACTTTTTCCTCTGGGCGATGCGAACTCAAAGTGTAAGCTAATTGCCCCAAATCCCAATCTTCATCATTTTTCTCTTTCAGAGTTTTTATCCATAAATCTGGCGCGCCCATTTGCAAGCGATAATCAAATCCCAGCCCGCCGTCCTTTGTGAATGCGCCCAGTCCAGGAAAACCACTCATTTCCTCTGCAATTGTCGTGGCGTCGGGGCGAACGGCGTGAATGGTTTCATTTGCCAGTCTTAAATAAGCGAGCGCGTCTTTGTCGACATTATCGCGGAAATAATCATCATAGCTAGTGAAACTTTTTCCGAGTCCGTGGTCGTGGTAGATCATACTAGTTACGCCATCAAACCTAAATCCGTCAATGTGATATTCGTCCAGCCACCAACTGCAATTGCTTGCCAAAAAATGCAAAACTTCTGGCTTGCCGTAATCGAGTAATCGCGAATCCCATTCTGGGTGATTTGTTGGCTTGAAATATTGTGTCGGATCGCCAGCGAAATTGCCCAGACCTTCGACTTCGTTTTTGGCGGCGTGAGCGTGGACGAGGTCAATGATGACGCGCAGTCCCATTCCGTGCGCCGTGTCGACCAATTTCTTAAAATCGTCGGGAGTGCCAAATCTTGACGAAACCGCGAAAAAGTTGCTGACGTGATAGCCGAAGCTGCCGTAATATGGATGCTCGGCGATTGCCATAAGCTGAATGGTGTTATAGCCAGATTCTTTAATTCGCGGCAAAACCTCCGCGGTGAATTCGCTGAAGCTGGCGACTTTTTCTTCCTGGCTACTCATGCCAACGTGCGCTTCGTAAATTAGTGGAACTTTTGGCTTGGGCGGGGTTTTATATTGCCAATTGTAGGGAGTTTTTGGCGACCACACGACCGCGGAAAAATCGACAGAATTTTCGTCCTGAACGACGTAATTTGCGTATGAAGGCAGTCGCCAGCCGTCGCCGTCAGACCAATAGACGCGCAATTTATATTTTTGTCCGTGACGAAGTGAATTTTCAGGAAGATTTATGCTCCATTCGCCATTTTTATCGCGATTTAAGTGTGAATTCCTCGCGCTCTTTCCAATCTGAAAAATCGCCAACTAAGAATATCCGAGTGGCATTCGGCGCCCATTCTCTAAATGCCCAGCCTGCATCTGTTTTATGAAGTCCGAAATGTAAAAAACCCATCGCGAATTCGGCTGGCGTCTTGCTGCTTAAAACCTTTTTCAGTTTCGAAGAAATATACTTCTCACGCGCCTGAATTGTGGATTTGTGCGGGGCTAGCCACTGGTCCAAATCAACGAGGGTTTTATTGCTCATGTTTCTAGTATACCGCATGAGGCAATGCTTGTGCTTGAAGTCTGCCATATTGCAATATACGATACATACATGGAACTACCAAAAGCTGGGACGGGTATTGATTTACTTGGTCGATTGTCCAAAGATGATTGGCGACAGATTGCTGCTGCAAACTTATGCCTCGGTGGGGAAAGTGAGGCTGAGGCCCTTGGTGATGTGGAGAAAGTCATGCGCACAGACGAAATTGAAGGCGAGCGAGCGAGGGTTGTTGGCTACAGGCAGACCGAAGATGGTTCATATGATCTATGCGCTGTTGAGGGCGTGGTCGATTTGGTGTCATCTTTAGAAAATGATCCTGAGACTCCAGTACCTTTTGCGATTTATACTAAAAAAATGGCGGCCTTGTGTATACGTGCCGTAGAAAATGATAGACCAGATGATTATTATTTTCCGCTTGATCCGCAAGCTATTTTGTCGGCAGAATTATTTCCAGACGACAGTGTATTGCCTCGATATATTCGTAAGTTACGTCATTATGTTGATAAAACTCAGGAAGCTGTTGAGAAAAATGACATTAGGGATGTTGCGTCCAGAGAATGTCTCATTGATGACCTAAATGGTGTGCTGGGTGATATATCACAGGGAACCGAGGTGAGAATAGATTGTCGGGCGTATAGACGAAGAGCTGGTGGCATTGAATACGGCGTTGACGTTGAGGCAAGAGCGCAAGTATTATTTGGAGCTGCGCCATTGTTTGTGTGGCGAGATAATCGTCCTATCTTGGAGATGGTTGATCCAAAAGATAGTTCAGTGATTTTTCGCATCGATGTAAAAGACATAATTGACATTCTGCCAATTTGTGAGAATGATTATAAGAAGGGTGATGATTTGTTTGAGACGGTTTTTGCGGATGAGTTTCAACAATTAGCTTGGCAGCTGGCAACAGACCTTAAGTATACGGATGAGCCATATTTTTCAAATACTGTCCGTAATCACATAAAAACGCTTAATAAAGCACTGCCTGATGAGCTTGGGTTTGATGCTATTGGTCTTTCAGGTTTTGTTATATCGCCAAGCGGTGCAAATAATAAATTACAGTACGAATTCATTGATAGTGATAGGGCTTATTTTAATGCAGTGAAATTTGTCAGGTATGACGGCGCCATTTATGCTGTGCTTGAATTATTGCTTCATGACGATTTAAGTAGCTCATCAAGGAAAATATACGCCGTACCTAGCCGCGATAAATTATTAAGATTTGAGAGCTTAAATAATGACGCAAGACTTAGAGCTTGCTGTTGATTTACTGCATGATATTGCTCGGGACGTAAGTGAAGTATTTGATAGCGAGGTTTTTTATGATTTTTCTTTGGAGGAGCAATTAGAGTTATTAAAGCAATACGAGGATGAGTCTCGTGGTGTCATTAGGAATATTAGTGAACCGAGGGAGTTTAAGGGTGAATGTGTAGTAATGGCCTATCGATGTTTACCTGGTGATTTACTGAGTACTGTGTCGTGGAATGACGCTACCCTAAAAGAAGTGGGTGTCGGCGAAGAGACTGAACCATTTAATTTACGGGCGGATAAAGTTGAGCTGTGGAATCCAGAACTTGAAGGCTCGTCATATTTAACTAAGAAAATATCAAACATTTTAGATTTGCCACTAAGTCTTGGAGAGCCAATGCTGATATTGGAAAATTCTAAGGACGACGTTCTTTATCTAGTGAGAGTTCGCGAGGCAATCCTCAGGACATTTCGTGATATAATCAAACAGATTATGCAGAAAAAACCTTTTTCTTTTGAAATAACTTCACGATTTAACGACACGTTGGCGCGAACGGGAATTATTCACACGCCACACGGTGATATTAAAACGCCGGCGTTTATTGTGGTTGGAACTAAGGCTAATGTTAAGGCGATGATTCCTGAGATGGTTGCGGATGTTGGTGCGCAGGCGGTGCTGGCGAACGCTTATCATTTATATCTGCAGCCGGGGCATGAGTTGATTGAAAAGGCTGGATATCTTGGCAAATTTATGCACTGGGATGGTCCGACTTTTACGGATAGTGGTGGTTTTCAGGTTTTGAGTTTGGGTTCTGGCTTTAAGAAGGTTTTGGCAATGAGCACTGATGTCGATGAAGAAATTGCGATTGCTAAAAAATCGTCGCGTCATGCTTGGGTGGACGAAAACGGAGTGATGTTTAAGTCGCATCTGGACGGCTCTTATCATAAATTTACGCCAGAATTGTCCATGCAAATTCAGGCTGGAATTGGCGCTGACATTACTTTTGCGTTTGATGAATTGACCTCTTTGATTGATCCGTACGAATATCAAGTTGAGGCGCTGGCCAGGACGCATGCTTGGGCGGAGCGAAGTTTGGCGGAAGTTAAGCGCTTAAGGGCGGCTCGTCCAGATAAGCCGTATCAAGCTTTATTTGGCGTTTTGCAAGGCGCGAATTACGAGGATTTGCGAAAGCAAACTGCCGAGTTTTTGGGCGCGATGGATTTTGATGGCTATGGAATCGGTGGTGCGTTGGAAAAGGAAACTATGTCGCAAACGATTCAGTGGGTCAATCAATCAAATTCTGCCTGAGGATAAACCGCGTCATTTACTGGGAATTTCCGAGCCTGATGATATTTTTGCGGCGATTGAGCAGGGAATTGACACTTTTGGACTGTGTGAGTCCGACGCGAGTGGCTAGGAATGGCGCCGCGTATACGCCGTTTGGTCGAGTCAATGTGCGCGGTCGAAAATACCGCGAGATGTTTGCGCCAATTATGGACGATTGCGATTGCTATACTTGCAAGAATTACACGGCGGCTTATCTCTGTCATCTTTTGCACGCCCGCGAGTCGTTGGCTGGAACGTTGTTGTCAATTCATAACGAGCGATTTATCGTTAAGTTGGTTGATGATATTCGTGCCAGCTTGGAGGATGGAACTTTTTACGAGTTTCGCGATTCGTTCCTGGCGAAGTATTATAGTAAGAAATAGGCTATTTACAACTGATTGGAAAATCGTTATAATTAAACTCATACGCCGTGAGGTCTTTTTTATGGACTGTACCCGCGTGAAAAATAATAATTAAATTAAGGAGAACTTCTACAAATGGCAGATGCATTTGACCGAAGCAAACCGCACGTTAACGTTGGTACAATGGGCCACGTTGACCACGGTAAGACTACGCTGACTGCTGCGATTACTGCAGTGTTGGCAAAGCGCCTACCAAGCGCAGTTAACAAACCTGTTGCGTACGACCAGATCGACAACGCACCAGAAGAGAAGCAACGTGGTATTACTATCGCGTCTTCACACCAAGAGTATGAATCAAAGAATCGTCACTATGCACACGTTGACATGCCAGGACACGCTGACTACGTCAAGAACATGATCACCGGTGCTGCTCAGGTTGATGGTGCGGTATTGGTTATTGCTGCAACTGATGGCCCAATGCCACAGACTCGTGAGCACGTTTTGCTTGCAAAGCAGGTTGGTGTGCCAAAGATCGTTGTCTTCTTGAACAAGATGGATATGGCTGACGAAGAACTGGTTGAGCTGATCGAAGAAGAAGTTCGTGAACTTCTTGAAAATAACGGCTTCGACAAAGACGCTCCAATCATCAAGGGTTCTGCTCTTAAGGCTCTTGAAGGTGAAGAGAAATACGAAGACGCTATTATGGAATTGGATTGACGCGGTGGCGGGGCTAAAATTATCTTGAATGTCATCAGCGGTCAATTCTCCATTCATCATGCCAATTTCGTCGCCGTAATACACTACGCTAATTCCTGGAGTGAGGAGATTTAAGAAGCTGAGGGCGCGGGGCCGTTCTTCGCCCAATCTGGAGGCGATTTCGGCTGGTCATGATTCCAATTCAGAAGTCAGTTGTGACTGGTATTGAGGCCTTCAAGAAATCTCTTGACCAAGGTCAAGCAGGTGACAACGCAGGTGTCTTGCTACGTGGTATTGAGCGCAGCGACATTGAGCGTGGTCAAGTTTTGGCAAAGCCAGGCACAATTACTCCACACACTGAGTTTGAAGCTGAAGTTTACATCTTGAAGAAGGAAGAAGGCGGTCGCCACACTCCATTCTCAAAGGGCTACAAGCCACAGTTCTACTTCCGCACAACTGACGTTACTGGTGAAGTTGAATTGCCAGCTGACAAAGAAATGGTTATGCCAGGCGACACTGTAACCTTCAAGGTTAAGTTGCTTGCACCAATCGCTATGGAGCAAGGTTTGAACTTTGCTATCCGCGAAGGTGGCCGTACAGTTGGTGCTGGTGTTGTTACAAAGATTAACAAATAATCTTGATAACACAAGCCTAATTAAATCCCCCGAACTTTCGGGGGATTTTTGATTGCTACTGTGATAATGTATGTTTAATCGAGAGCTCTCTAGTTAAAACATTCTTCAGAAATGTCAAGTTTATATTGAGGATAGTACGGTCCGTCATTATCTTTCTCGTCGACAGATGTAGTCTTTGTGATTTTCATGCCCATCTTTTTACCGTCTATCGTGGTCGATAAATTGAGGAAGGCAAAGATATTGCTCATTTTCGCCGCGCGGGAAAGATACGGGTTTAGTAAATTGCCCTACGTTACTTTTCTTCTCTTTGCATTCGGTTGTATTCTTTAAGGTTTCGGTTGGAACATAATATCTATAGTCTACTGCTAATGTATTTGTTTTGCTCATTAGATCCGCAACTCCAGGCTTTCTTTTTCCATAGGTTTGTTTGGTAAAATCTATATCATTAAATGTAAACATAACTGTGTTGTCTCCATCGCACAAGTACATTGAGCAGTCTGCCTTTTCAGGGAATCCGTCGTAGGTTTTTGCTGTACAGTTAGCTACAAATCCTTCGCGGGTTTTGTTTTTTGCGTAATACATTGAGTTCTTTTCTATATCTATTTTTCCCGCAGAATCGTCTTTTTTATTTTGTGACGGATTCTCGGTGTTGCTATTTTCTGGCTGAGATGTGGTAGTTTCAGAGCCGCCGTATGGGGCTGAACTTGAGCTTCCAGCGTCAACTCCTTTTTCGCCTGCGCATCCGGCTAATACGCATGATGGTAGTAAAGCTAGCATTGCAAGTGCTCGATATACTTTTGCAGTATCGATGCGTGGCGTTTTTTCTGCAAACATTCTTTTTTCCATATATCCTCCCGTTGATAATATGTAAAAGTTAATAGATTGCCGATATTATACATGTTTTTTGCTGTAAAGTAAAGTTAATTGACAAAGCGGTAATGTTTATGGCAGAATAAATACATCTAATATAAAACAGAAAAAGGAGATTTTGGTGAACAAACAGAAATTGCTAATTGTTGGCGGAGGCGGAATGGTCGGTGCGACGGCGGCTTATGCGTGTGCGTTGCGTAGTGTTATTGAAGAGATTGTGTTGATTGACCGTAATGAGGATTTGGCTTGGGGTCAAGCGGCTGACATTAATGACGCGATGGGAATTGACAGAAATGTCGTGGTTCATACGGGAAATTATTCTGATATCAATGACGATGATATCGTTGTGATTACTGCGGGTGCGCCGCAACTTCCTGGTCAGACTCGGTTGGAATTGATTGACGTTAATGCAAAAATTATGCGTGATATTGTGAAAAATATTATGGCGAATGGCGCGAAGCCGTATTTGGTGATTGTCAGTAATCCGGTTGATGTTTTGACTTACGTGGCGCTTAAGGAATCTGGTTTGCCGAAAAATCGTGTGTTTGGGACGGGCACGACGCTTGATACTTCGCGAATGAAGTCGTATTTGGCGGACGCGTTCAATGTCGACAGTAAAGCGGTTGATGCTTATATTCTGGGCGAGCACGGCGATTCGTCATTTTCGACAATTGAAACGGCGCAAATTGGTGAAGTGCCAATTAAGGAATATCCTGGTTTTACAGAGGAGATGATTGACGGAATTGAGCAGAAGGTTCGCGACCGAGCTTATCGAGTGATTGAAACAAAGAAATCGACGTATTTTGCGATTGGGTTTGTTGTGTCTAAGATTGTTTCGGCGCTCCGAAAATCGACGCACACGGTTTATCCCGTTTGTTCTTTGGCTGAAGGTGAATATGGCTTGAATAATGTTGTGCTTGGATTGCCATCAACAATCAGTAGCGACGGCGTGAAGATTTTGGCGGGCTATCCGCTTACCGAGCGAGAAAAAGAATCGCTGAATAAATCCGCTGGAATTATTGCGGAAATGATTTCTCATCTTGATAAAGCGGAAAATTGCTGATATAATCGCATAGTTAATAATAATTTATCTCGAGAACTCGATTGACTATAAATAGGGCAATTAGAGGTTACGAGATCGCACATAAGAGGAGGAGCTATGGCTCAAGATACAGGAATTAAAATCCGTATTCGTCTGAAGGCTTATGACCACAAAGTCATTGACCAATCAGCAAAACAAATTATCGACACCGCAATTCGCACAGGTGCTAACGTGGCTGGTCCAAAGTGCCTTTGCCAACTCGACGCAGCACTTACACTGTTGTAAGGAGTCCGCACGTTTACAAAACTGGTGGTGAATCTTACGAGCGCCGCGTTCACAAGCGTCTGATTGACATTACGAACGCTACACCAAAGACGATTGATAGTTTGCAGAACTTGAATTTGCCAGCTGGCGTTGACGCTGAAATTCGTATGTAATTTAACGATATATAAAATTTCCGCCTCTTGGATGGGGCGGATTTTTTATGTTATAATTCCATTTAGCTTATGACAAAACAAAAAACTCGTACTTATGCTCGCAATCGCTCGAAGTCTAGCGAGCTATTTAGTCGCAAAGGTCGTGAACGTATTTATGATAATGACGGCTCGTTTTTTCTTGAAATTGGTGGTTTTTGTGATATTAAGTGCGCTGTGGCTTCGTCTAAAAAATCCATTTGAAGTTGGCGGTTTTTCTGTGCAGGCCATTCCTGTCGGGTTATTTATTGCGTTGTTGCTGGTCCTAAAGATTGAGAAATATCAATTTAATCGGAAAATTCTGGTACGTCACGATAATTTTCATGGCAATTCTGACTTCGTGTTTACGCCGGTTGGTGTGATGATTTAGGGAGCCTGTCTTTATTTTTATTGACGATACGTTTTGTGCTATAATTTACGAGGTAATTTCTTATTACGCGTAATATCAACTGTTCTCCTTGGTGCATGAGCAGGTCTGGTTATGAGCGGATGTTTACATTTAACGTTCTCCCAGAATCCAGAAACCTGCACGTCATCAGGAGTATTTAAGTGGGGAGTGAGGAAAAGTGAAAACACTTCTCGGTACCAAACTTGGTATGACCTAGCTTTTGGTTGAAGACGGTAAAGCCATTCCGGTAATGCTGATCCAAGCCGGCCCTGTCACCGTTACTCAGGGTGGAAGACTGTCGAAACCGACGGTTACAATGCGGTACAGGTAGCTTTTTGAGAGGGTAAGAACCTGAGCAAGGCCGTGGCTGGACATGTTAAGCCAGCTCAAGTGACCCCGAAACATATTCGGGAATTTCCGTGTCGACCAGATTCCAGAGGATCTGAAAGTTGGCAGTGAAATTAATGTTTCCTCGTTTGAAGTCGGCGATTTTGTCGATGCGACCGGAACCAGCAAAGGTAAAGGTTTCGCTGGAACCATTAAACGCTACAACTTTGCGTGTCATCGTAAGACGCACGGTGGTAAAGGTAATACTCGTAAGCCTGTGGGTGGTCTAATTGGCTCGATGTATCCCACAAAAAGTTTTCAAGGGTAAGACGATGGCTGGCCATATGGGTCAAGCGAGCGTGTTACTGTTCAGAACTTGGAAGTGGTGCATATGTTGATCCAGAGACCAATCTAATCGGGGTTAAGGGCGCTGTTCCTGGACCACGAAAGGGGCTGATTATTTTAGGAGGTGTCAAGTAATGGCAGATTCAACCAAACTTCCTAAAGACATTTTTGCTGTGGAAGTGCCAAATCACGAATTGTTGAAATTGGTATATGACAGCTACTTGGCAAACGCACGCCTAGCTAGCGCTACAACCAAGCAGCGCGGTGAAGTTTCTGGTGGTGGTAAAAAACCATGGAAGCAAAAGGGAACTGGTCGAGCACGTTTTGGCTCAAGCCGTAACCCAATCTGGCGCGGCGGTGGTGTAGTATTTGGCCCACGTGGCAACGAAAACTACACTAAAAAATTGTCAAAGACTGCTAAGAAAGTGGCAGTTCGCCAAGCTTTGACTGTAGCTAACGAAGCTAAGAAGATTGTCGTCAAAGACGTTAAGACTACTGGCAAGACCAAGGAAGTTGCAACATTCTTAGCTGACAACAAGTTCGAACGCCGTGTTCTGATCGTTGTAGATGAGAAGACGCCAGAACTTATGCGTGCTACAAATAATATTCAGAACGTTTTGGTGGTTCGCGCTAATTATCTAAGCGTTTATCACATTCTGAATGCGGATACAATCGTTATAACACCGAAAGCTCTACCTGTAATTACCGCATGGTTGGGCAAGGAGGAAGCGTAATATGAAACAGACGATTATTATCCCACGTGTTAGTGAAAAGGCTTACGCACAGAGCGCTAATGGCGTATATGTGCTACGCGCTCCACTTAACTTGAATAAGAACGAAATCAAATCAGCTGTAGAAGCGCAATTTGGCGTTACTGTAGTTAAGGTTAAAACCTTAGTACAAGACGGCAAGGCTGTACGCTTCTCACGAGGCAAGAATCGTTATCCTGGCACAACAACACGCAAGGATTGGAAGAAGGCTTACGTGACGCTGAAAGAAGGCGATAAGCTCGATGTGTTTGACGCAATAGAGCAGCAGATGGAGGAGACCAAGTAATGCCAGTGAAAGCTTACAATCCAACCACTCCTGCTCGTCGCGGCATGACGAGTCAGGATTTGTCAGACATTACAACAAGAAAACCTCTTAAAAGTCTGATTAAAGCTAAAAAGCAAAATGCCGGTCGCAACAACCAAGGTCGAATTACTGTTCGTCATCGCGGAGGCGGCGTTCGTCGTCACTACCGCTTGGTGAACCACAATTTGCCAGCAGGCTTGACCTTGACGATTGAAGAAATCGAATACGATCCAAACCGCTCAGCTCGTATTGCTCGAGTTAAGGATCAGTACAATTTGTACCACTACATCTTAGCTGACACCTCAATGGTTAAGGGTAAAACTATCCGAACTGGTGAAGAAGCTCCAATTGAGGCTTCGAACCGCTTGCCATTGTCAGTTATTCCTGTTGGTACGATGATTTACGCTATTGAGTTGACTGCTGGTAAGGGTGCACAAATGGTGCGCGCTGCTGGTGCTAAAGCTCAGTTGATGGCGAAAGAAGGCAACTACGCAACTATCAAATTGCCATCTGGCGAAGTTCGTAAAGTTCGCTTGGAAGCTACCGCTGCTATCGGTGTAGTCGTTGAACGTCCAGCACCAAAATGTTAAGATCGGTTCAGCTGGTCGTAAACGCCGCAAGGGTATTCGCCCAACCGTTCGTGGTGTCGTTATGAACGCCGCAGACCACCCACATGGTGGTGGTGACGGTGGTCGCCACGGTACTGGTAAAGCACCACGTACTCCTTGGGGTCAATTGACATTAGGTTATCGAACTCGTCGCCGTAAAGGCTCGAATAAATTAATCGTACGCACGCGTCACGACGCGAAGAGGAAGAGGTAAATCACGATGAGTCGTTCATTAAAGAAAGGTCCATTCGTCGATGTAAAGCTAGCAAAGAAAATTGCTGCTCTTAGCCTTGACGATCGAACCGTTATCAAAACGTGGGCGCGCGCTTCGACTATCACCCCAGAAATGGTTGGTCGAACGATTGCTGTTCACAACGGTAGAGTGCACGTACCAGTGCTGATTACCGAAAACATGGTTGGTCATAAGCTCGGTGAGTTTAGTCCAACTCGTAAGTTCCGTAAGCACGGCGGAAAGGATAAGAAGTAATCATGGCTGATACAACTTATACTGTTCGCGCTTACGCTAAAGGTGTTGACCAGGCACCACGTAAGGTTAGCTTGGTTGCAGCATTGGTACGAGGTCGTACTGTAGCTGATGCGCTAGTTATCTTAGAGCACGTTCCAAAGCGCGCTGCTAGCCCAGTTAAGAAGGCTATCGAAAGCGCTAAGGCAAACGCTATCAATAACCACGGCTTGGATGCTAAAAGCTTAGTAATTACTACTTTGAGTGTTACTACTGGTACACGTTTGCGCCGCTTTAAGCCTGCATCACGTGGCCGCGCTTTGCCATTCCAGAAAAAGACTTCAAATATTTTGGTTGAAGTAACTGGCACGGAAAAGCCAAAGAAAGCGCCTGCAAAAAAGGCCGAAGCTAAGGCAGAAACAAAAACTGCTAAGCCTGCAGCTAAAAAAGCCGCTAAACCGGCAGCAAAAAAGGAGGAGAAGTAAATGGGTCAAAAAGTGAATCCAATCAACTTCCGCCTACAGGTCAATAAGAACTGGAGCTCTCGTTGGTTTACGGCCAATAAGAAAGAGTTTGCAGAGGCGATTCGTCAGGATCACGAAATCCGCGAGTTGATTGAAAAGAAATTTGCCTCACGCCCAACTATCAATCGCATTGAGATTGAGCGTAGCGCCAACTTGATCACGATTACAATTCACACGGCAAAAGCTGGTGTTGTTATCGGTCGCGGTGGTGCTGGCGTGAACGAATTGAAGAAGCAAGTTGAGAAGATTGCTGGTCAGCCAGTTCGTATTAACATCGAAGAAGTTCGTCGTCCAGAATTGGCAGCCAAATTGGTAGCTGAGAATATCGCTCGCCAATTGGAGCGCCGAATCAACTTCCGCCGTGCAACTAAAATGACCGCACAAAACACCATGAATGCTGGCGCTAAAGGTATTCGTATTGAGGTGGCTGGTCGTTTGAACGGCGCTGAAATGGCACGTCGCGAAAAGGTAATCGAGGGCTCAGTGCCTCTACACACCTTGCGCGCTGATATTGACTTCCACTGTGCTCGCGCTCAGACACCAGCTGGTATCATTGGCGTGAAAGTGTGGATTTATAAGGGAGAAAGGAGTCGCTAAATGCTGTTACCAAAGAAAACTAAGCACCGCAAAGTGCGTATTGGAAAAAACTGCGGTCAAGCAACTCGTGGCAATTACATCGCGTTCGGCTACTTTGCATTGCAATCACAATCAAATGAGCGCATCAACTCCCGCCAAATCGAGTCTGCTCGTCAGGCGATGACTCGTTACATCAAGCGTGGTGGTAAGATTTGGATTCGAATCTTCCCTCACACTCCAGTTACCCGAAAGCCACTTGGCTTGAAGATGGGTGGCGGTAAAGGTAACCCAGAGTTCTTCCGTTGCTAAGGTAAAGGCTGGTACTGTTCTGTTTGAGATGCAGGGTGTTTCAGAGGAAGTTGCTCGCGAAGCAATGCGTCTGGCTATCCACAAATTGCCAGTCAAATGTAAGTTCATCAAGCGGGAGGACGCATAAATGGCTGAAGCGAAGAAAACTGTTAAAGCAGCAGTTGTTAAGACTATTGACGATTTGAAGAAGGAGTTGGCTGAAAAGCGAAACGACCTACTTCAGGCAAAACGTTCTCACGCTGCTGGCGAATTAGTTAATCCAAAAGCGTTGCGTTCACTCCGAAAGGAAATTGCACGCCTGCTGACCTGAAATTAATAATACAAAGGAGAGGCAAGTAATGGCCCGACGAACATTGATTGGCGTCGTAACGAGTGCCAAGCGCGACAAGACCATCACTGTGACGGTCACTAGCCGCGAAACGCATCCGCTATACGGCAAGCAGTACACCGTGACTCGCAAATACACTGCTCACGATGAAACCAACGAAGCAGGTGAAGGCGACAAGGTGCAGATCGAAGAAGACTCGCCCAATTTCCAAGACTAAGAGCTTTACTCTAGTTAAGGTGATTGAAAAGTCTCGCGGTTCTATCAAACTAAAGGACGAAGTTTCTGGCGAAACTAAGGAAGAGGCTAAGGAGGACGACAAATGATCCAACAAGAATCTCGCCTTAAGGTAGCCGACAACTCAGGTGCTAGGGAAGTTTTGTGTATCCGCGTTCTTGGCGGTACACGACGCCGTTACGCTCGCGTTGGCGACGTAATCGTCTGCTCGGTAAAAGACGCTAGCCCAACCGGTAACGTTAAGAAGAAAATCTGTTGTTAAGGCTGTAGTTGTTCGTACTCGCGATCAAATTCATCGCAAAGACGGCTCAACAATCTGTTTTGACGACAATGCCGTAGTGATTATCAACGATGACAAGCAGCCAAAAGCTACTCGTGTCTTCGGTCCAGTTCCACGCGAACTTCGCGATATGGGCTACATGAAGATCGTCAGCTTAGCTCCGGAGGTACTCTAATGGCTCGAATTCATAAAGACGATACCGTAAAAATTATTGCTGGTAAAAATAAAGGCACAACTGGTAAAGTTCTAAAGGTTAACACAAAAGATCAAACTGTTTTGTTCGAAGGTGTTGGCGTTGGACATCGCCACGTTAAGCCAAGCCAGTACAATCCAAAAGGCGGCAAGAAAGATATTCACGTACCAATGGATATCAGCAAAGTCGCTTTGGTTGTTGATGAGAAATCAGGCAAAACCAGTCGGGTTGGTTTAGTAAAGAATGCTGACGGCGGCAAAACTCGTGTTGCTCGCCAAGCAAAAAATAAGGAGATTAAATAATGGCAGAAAAGAAAACTGTCGTGCCAGCTCCTCGCTTGAAAGCCTTGTATCAAGGAACTTACCTTAAGGAACTACAAGCCGAATTGAATCTAAAGAACGTGCATGAAGTGCCAGCTTTGGAAAAGATCGTCGTGAGCGTTGGTACCGGCAAAAAGAAAGATGACAAGCGTCATTTCGAAATTGTCAAAAACACTGTCGAGAAAATCACCGGTCAAGCACCAGTGGCTCGACGAGCCAAAAAATCAATCGCGACATTTAGCATTCGTAAAGGTATGGGCGCGCCAATTGGTGTTAGCGTAACTTTGCGCGGCGCTCGTATGTACGAGTTCATGGATCGTTTGATTAACGTTGCTTTGCCTCGCGTTCGTGACTTTCACGGCGTTGGCTTGAAGTTTGATAAAGGTGGCAATTATAATCTCGGCATCACCGAGCAATCGATTTTCCCAGAATTGACATTTGAGGAAACTCAGGTTTTGCACGGTTTGCAGGTTACATTTGTTATCAAGAACGGCAACAAGGAAGCTTCTAAGGCGTTGCTAGAAAAATTCGGCATGCCGTTTGAGAAGAAAGGAGGCGTCAAGTAATGGCTAAGAAATCAATGGTCGCTCGTGATAAGAAGCGTATGAAGATGATTGCCAAGTTTGCAGCCAAGCGTGTTGAGTTGAAAGAACTTGGCGACCTCGATGGTTTGCAGAAATTGCCTCGCAATTCTAGTCCAACCAGGCACAAGAACCGTGATAGCATCTCTGGTCGCCCATTGCGGCTACATGCGTCAGTTCGGCTTGAGTCGTATCAATTTCCGCGAAAAAGCAGCCAAGGGTGAAATCCCAGGCATAACAAAGAGTAGTTGGTAAGAAGGAAAGGAGATTAGAATATGTCTATGCAAACTACAGACCCAATCGCCGACCTTCTGACTCGCATCCGCAATGCGAAATTGGTTGGCAAAACGGAAGTTCGTGTTCCGTCCAGCAAGATGAAGAAAGTCATCGCTGAACAATTAGTCAAAAACGGCTACTTGGCAGATGTCAAACTGGAAGATGCTAAGCCTCGCGGCGTGTTGGTAGTTACTATCAATGAAAAAGGAACTAACAGCACCATCAATGAAATTACCCGCATCTCAAAACCTGGTCGTCGCGTTTACGTCGGCGCTAGCGAGATTCCAAAGGTAAAGAGTGGCCGCGGTTTGGTACTTATCTCAACCTCAAAAGGTGTCATGACTGGCGCTGAAGCAGCCAAGGCTAAACTTGGTGGCGAGTTGTTGTTGAAGGTGTACTAAACCTAGCAATAATAAAATAAACGTGCTCGTGAGTGCGGGGCGTTTTTTTTTCTGCTATTAGTAGACCTATGCCTAATTTGTCATCTATATTAGCGACATATGTGTTACCAGTACGTAGATAACTGTTATAGATGTTCTTGGTGCATATCGAGTAGCAGTCAAGGGATTGGTGTATGATTATTCAGGTAAACTACTGTTCGTTCATGAGAGAAGTGATTCATGGGATCTTCCTGGCGGGATAGAGAGATTACAGAATAATATTTTTCTAGGTTTTATTTATAATTTGTCCCATAAAAATTGACTTTGTCCCAAAGGCGTAGTATCATTTTTGATAGAAGGAGGATTGAGTCATGAAAAAATCAGATGTTCTTGATTTAATAAAGTATCAACTTTCTGAGAGCAAATTGACAGAATTCAGAAATCAAAGCATAGCTATTGCTCGAATTTTTGATAAACATGGAGATGCACAATTAGCACAATATATTATGGGGATGATATCTCAAAGTGATAGATTAGTACCACAAATAGAGAATATAAGTGAGTATTTGACTCCTGTTAAATTAGATATTAGTCCTCTTCCATTGCCACTTCCCATTATGAATGACTTGAAAGGAATAATAAACGCTGTTAATCATCACATTGGAATAAATAAATTCTTATTTGTAGGGGCACCAGGTACTGGAAAAACTGAAAGTGTGAAGCAGGTGACTAGACTTATTGACAAAGAATTACTTGTGGTAGATTTTAGTCACCTAGTTGATAGTAAACTAGGACAGACAGTTAAAAATTTAGCAGCTCTTTTTAATGAAATCAATCATTTGCCTTTTAAGCAAAATTATATCATCCTTTTTGATGAAATTGATTCTATCGTATTGGATAGGGTTAATCAGAATGATTTAAGAGAAATGGGGAGAGTAACTTCTGCTTTTTTAAAAGAGTTAGATAGATTATCTCCAGAGATTATACTCATTGCCACAACGAATCTTTTTGAAAATCTTGATAAAGCAGTTACTAGAAGATTCGACGCTATAATTGATTTCGATCGCTATTCTGATGATGACAAGGTTGAAGTTGCTGTGGTTATTTTGACGGAGTTATTGAAACAATTCAAAAATGTAGCAAGAGATCTGAAGTTATTTAAGAAAATTATTTATAGCTCTGAGATTATACCGAATCCTGGCGACTTGAGGAATTTAATAAGAACTTCACTGGCATTTAGTGATCCGACATATCCACATGACTATCAAAAACGTTTATTAAGGAGCTTGCATAATGGAAGGAATTTATCTATTCCTAAATTATCAAAGCTTGGTTTTACTGTTCGAGAAATCGCGATTTTAACAGGTATTTCTAAAAGCAGTGTCTCACGAGAATTAAGCGAGAATTGACATGAATACATTATTGACATTACGCGGTAAAAGTTTTAAACCAAAATCGAGAAATAATGGCAGAGGACCAATTACCGTACCAAAAGATACGATAATTACGCTAGAACATTTGAAACGTCTTTATTCTTCCTTAGAAGAAGTAAAAAAATATTGGGAGAAGGACAGTATTATTGATGGTGTTTTGATAAGTGTATACTATAATCGAATTGTAGCTAAAAGTAACCGTATTAACGGCTTCTTCAATGTAGGAACAGAGAATCCAGTTCCTAATGATACCATTGTGGGAGCAAAATTTGATGGTGAGAAGAGAAAGCATATTATTACTCACTATATCTCTGGAGATGTACTTAATAAAACAATTATAGTTTTGAGTAAGACAATTGAAGTTTTTGAGAAACATTTCGATGGAGAGATAACAAGTGAGATGTTCTCTGAGTCATCAACATTTGCTTCCATAAAATTTTCGGAATATGGTATTCCAAAATCTAAGTTTCAGCAATATTTGAGAGATTCTTGCTTTGTTGAGAAATTTGGCGTTGAGTACGCTAAAATTTCAGATGTAACTAATTCTATTGTTACATTCTATGATGTTCAAACAGATATTTTAAAAGTACTTAAGAAAATCAATGTTAACGTTTCAGAAGCCAATGTTATGAATCAAACAACTGTCTTGCTTGATGAAAAAAATATTGAATTGCTATTATCAAAAGCTCCATATCTCGTTTCCATGATTGTTGAGGACTTCTCTAAATTATCTCTAGATGATTTTTATTTAGGTAATAATAATTTCCAAACGAATCTTCCATCCCCAATGAATGAACCAGTTGTTGGTGTTATTGATACCTTATTTGATGAGAGAGTTTACTTTAATGAGTGGGTTGAATATCATGATTTGGTTTCAAATGATATAAGAAAGTATAGCCAAGACTATAAACATGGAACGGCTGTTACTTCTCTAATAGTTGATGGCGCCAGTTTGAATCCTAATTTAGATGATGGTTGTGGACATTTTAGGGTGAGGCATTTTGGTGTGTCTCTGCAAAGTGGATTTAATTCATTTACAATCATAAAACAGATTAAAGAGATTGTTTCTCAGAATTCTGATATTAAGGTTTGGAATCTTTCTTTAGGGTCTAATGATGAAATAAGAGAAAATTTTATTTCTGTCGAGGGAGCTTTATTAGACGAAATTCAATTTGAGAATGATGTGATTTTTATCATAGCTGGGACAAATGCTTCCGTTATAAATGGGAAACGTAAAAGAATAGGTGCTCCTGCTGATTCGCTTAATTCTATAATTGTAAATTCTGTTGATTTTAATAATCAAGTAGTTTCATATTCACGAGAGGGTGTTGTTTTATCATTCTTTGTTAAGCCAGATGTTTCATATTATGGTGGTGGAAATGGTGATTTTATAAATGTTTGTGAACCATTGGGTTTAGGTCGAGTAGCAGGCACTAGTTTTGCAGCACCGTTTATCGCAAGAAAAATGGCTTATCTTATACATGTTATGGGACTTAATCGAGAGGAGGCAAAGGCTTTGTTAATTGATTCAGCAATACCATGGAATAATAAAAAAACATTTGCTGATTTATCTTTAATTGGCAATGGTATAGTTCCAATAAAGATGGAGGACATCTTATCTACTCCTGACGATGAA